>NZ_JBFTJF010000003.1:0-413012 GCF_056395305.1 Variovorax sp. 10L426
CCGCGACAAGTACGAGAAGGGCGTCGCCCCCGACGGCAAGCCCTGGGGCGTGAAGGTGCATGTGATCGGCTTCGCCAAGATCATCGGCGACCTGCTCGACGGGCTGCTGCAGGTGATGATGTACTTCGGCGTCGCCACGGTGATAGCGGCCCTGCTGCTGTACGGCTACACGCGCTGCGTGCGCAGCACGGCGATGGTGCTGGCGTGCTCGCTGGTCGCGGTGCTGTGGCAGGTCGGGCTCGTCAAGCTGGTCGGTCTGGAACTGGACCCTTACTCGATGCTGGTGCCTTTCCTGGTCTTCGCGATCGGCGTGAGCCACGGCGCGCAGAAGATGAACGGCATCATGCAGGACATCGGCCGCGGCACGCACCGGCTGGTGGCTGCGCGCTACACCTTCCGGCGCCTCTTCCTGGCGGGCGTCACGGCGCTCATGGCCGATGCGGTCGGTTTCGCGGTGCTGATGCTGATCCCGATCCCGGTGATCCGCGAACTCGCACTGACCGCCAGCATCGGCGTCGCGGTGCTGATCTTCACCAACCTGCTGCTGCTGCCGGTGCTGCTGTCCTATGTCGGTGTGAGCCCGGCCGCGGCCGAGCGCAGTCTGAAGGTGGAGCTGGATCAGGCCGCGGGGCGGGGAGGGCGCCTCTGGGGCTTGCTCGACAACTTCGCTGCGAAGCGCAGTTGGGCGCTCGCAGCGGTGCTGGGCTCGCTGGCGCTCGCCGTCGGGGGTTTTGCGGTGAGCYTGAAGYTGCAGGTCGGCGATCTCGATCCGGGCGCGCCGGAGTTGCGGCCCGACTCGCGCTACAACCGAGACAACGCCTTCGTCACGAAGAACTATTCGCTGTCCAGCGATCTCTTCGCCGTGATCGTGAAGACGCCGAAGGAAGGCTGCCTGAAGTACGACACGCTGGCGCACGTCGACCGCCTCGCGTGGGAACTGCAGCAGCTCCCGGAAGTGCGCGCGACGCTCGGCCTGCAGGACGTGGTGCGCCAGATCACCGCCGGCTCCTTCGAAGGCAACCCCAAGTGGCTGACCATCAGCCGCAACCAGGACGTGCTGAACTATGGCGCGCAGCAGGCCACGGTGAACAACCCGGAGCTCTTCAACACCGAGTGCTCGGTGATGCCGCTGGTGGCCTACCTCTCGGACCACAAGGCCGAGACGCTGCAGAAGGTGCTTGCCGTGGTGGAGAACTTCGTGAAGGACCATCCGACCGATCCGGCGCTGGTGCAGATCCTGCCGGCCGCGGGGTCGGCGGGCATCGAGGCGGCGACCAACATCGTGGTGCATCAGGCCAACAGGACCATGCTGCTCTATGTCTACGCCGCCGTGATCGCGCTGTGCTTCCTGACCTTCCGGTCCTGGCGGGCGGTGCTGGTGGCTGTGATCCCGCTGGTGGTCACCTCCATCCTGTGCGAGGCGCTGATGGTGTGGCTGGGCATCGGTGTGAAGGTCGCGACCCTGCCGGTGATCGCGCTCGGGGTGGGCATCGGCGTGGACTACGCGTTGTACCTGCTGTCGGTGCAGCTCGCGGGACAGCGTCGCGGCCTGACGCTGGCCAAGGCTTACGGAGATGCGGTGATGTTCACCGGCCGCGTCGTCGCGCTCGTTGGCGTCACGCTCGCCGCGGGGGTCATCACCTGGGCCTTCTCGCCCATCAAGTTCCAGGCCGACATGGGCATCCTGCTGACCTTCATGTTCGTCTGGAACATGGTCGGCGCCCTCGTGCTCATCCCGGCCCTCTCGCACTTCCTGTTGAACGACAGGCACTTTGAGCGCGCAGCCGCTGCCGGACCCTCAGGCGCTGACCGACTTCTCGCCCTCGCGGAACGAACTGGGTGAGACGCCCTGCCAGCGCTTGAACGCGCGCGTGAAGTTGCTCGTGTCGCTGAAGCCCAGCAGGAAGGTGATCTCGGTGATCGATAGCGCCGACTGCTGGACGTAGCCGGAGGCAAGCTCCTTGCGCGTCGCGTCCAGCAGGTCGTGGAAGCTGGTGTTGCGCTCCGACAGCTTGAACTGCAGGGTCGTTGGGCTCAGCGCCAGGGCGCTGGCCACCTTGTCGCGCGTGCAGCTGCCGTTGGGCAGGAACTCGATGATCTTCTGCCGCACGCGCGTCACGACATCGTCTTTCTCGAGCCGCGCGAGATAGGTATTCGCCAGGTTGTCGTTGAGTTGCGCCAGCTCGGCGCAGGCGCCAACGAGGGGGTTGTGCAGATCGGCCCGGGGTAGCACAAGCGAAGGTCCCCACTTCTGCCCGAAGCTGATTGGTGCGCGGAACAACGCCTCGTACGGCGCGGCGCCGTCTCGCGGCTGAGGATGCGACAGGGCCACGCGCAGCGGGTTGAACTCGGGCTTGTAGAGCTGACGCATCGCGAGCACGACGAAGCCAAGGAAAGCGTCCTCGGTTTCCGCGGACAAGTCGACCAGCAACCTGATCCGAAGCTCCACCTCGTCCCGCGACTCGACCACCTTGATCTCGGCGGTCTGTGAGGCGAGCCTGAAGTAGCGCTCGAGCCGCTGGCAGAACTCCATCAGGTTGGCACTGGCCGCGAGCGCGTAGCCCAGCGCATGCAGGTTGGAGATGTGCAAGAAGCGCGCAACCGTCAGTCCGAAGTACGGATTGCCGGTGACATCGGTGCAGGCGCGGAAGAGTCGGGTGAGTGTGCTGACCGGCAGCCGCCTCATCGGATCGTTGGTCATCGTCAGCGGAATGCCGACCGCCTCCAGCACGCGAGCGCTGTCGACACCGCTGGACTGAAGCGCCTTGGAAATCGCCAGCACGTAGCCACCGATCGTCGTCGGCTCTTGCAGTGGCTGGCCTGGCTCGCGCACGGGAACGTTCATGCCTCGATGGTCGTCGTCGGCGCATTTTTTGGCAATCGCGTTTGCCCGGGTCTCGCGGCTGGTGTGGATCGGCGCGACGCCCGCCGGGACCATCGATTTGACTTCAAAGACCGGCGCTGCGCGGCTGCCATTTCTAGACTGGGCCTCCAGCATCGCAGTACAAGAACCGGAGACCTCGGATGACTCAAGATTCCCGCGACAAAGCGGACAAAGCGGACAAGGCGCACGAAATTCCCGCGGCGACGTCGCCTGACAAGGCCCTGCCTCAACACCTTCCGCTCGCAGGCACCCCGACGGCCAGCGTGGCAGGCCGCACGCTCGCGCAGTCGACCCACCAGTGGCGAACCAGGTCATCGCCGCTGCGCGCCGATGCGCCGAATGTCGTGATCATCATGCTCGACGACGTCGGATTCGCGCACGCCGACACGGTCGGCGGCGCGATCCACACGCCCACGCTCAGCCGCATCGCCGATACCGGGCTGCGCTACAACGCCTTCCACACCACGGCCATCTGCTCCGCCACGCGTGCATCGCTGATGACCGGGCGCAACCACCATCGTGTCGAGTCGGGCACGATCACCGAGTTCGCCAGCGATTTCGACGGCTATACGGGCGAGATCCCGAAGAGTTCGGCAACCATTCCCGAGGTGCTCAAGCACTACGGCTACAGCACGGCGGCATTTGGCAAGTGGCACAACACGCCGGCACTTCAAACGTCCGCGGCAGGCCCCTTCGACCGTTGGCCCACGGGCTGCGGCTTCGACCACTTCTACGGATTCATCGCCGCCGAGACCTCGCAGTACCAGCCGAGCCTGTACCGCAACACCACGCCGATCGAGCCGCCGAACGATCCGGCGTACCACCTCAGCGAAGACCTCGCCGCGCAGGCCACGAACTGGCTGCGCGAGCAGCATGCGCTGACGCCCGACAAGCCGTTCTTCATGTACTGGGCACCGGGGGCGGTGCATGGTCCGCACCAGGTCTTCAGCGACTGGTCGGACAAGTACAAGGGCCAGTTCGATGCAGGTTGGGACGCGTATCGCGAGCAGGCCTTCAAGCGCCAGGTGGCCATGGGCTGGATTCCGGCCGACAGCCAGTTGACACCCCGCCCGGACACGCTGGCCGCATGGGAAAGCCTGCCCCTCGAGGAACGCAAATACCAGGCGCGCCTGATGGAGGTCTTCGCCGGCTTCCTCGAGCATGCCGACGTGCAGGCCGGCAAGGTGATCGACGAACTCGAGCGTCTGGGCCTGCGCGACAACACGCTGATCTTCTACGTGCTCTCGGACAACGGCGCCTCGGCCGAAGGGGCGGGCGGCACCATCAACGAGATCCTGTCGATCAGCGGCGTGCCGATCCCGTTCGCGCAGCAGATGAAGATCCTCGAAGAGGAGTACGGCGGCTTGCCGGCGTTGGGTGGTCCGAAGATCTCGAACATGTACCACGCCGGCTGGGCCTGGGCAGGGGAGAGCCCCTTCCAGGGCACGAAGCTGGTGGCGGGCTACTTCGGCGGGACCCGCGTGCCCATGGCCGTGTCGTGGCCGAAGGGCATCGCGGCCGACGCCAGGGTGCGTGGCCAGTTCCACCACGTGAACGACATTGCGCCGACGATCTACGAGCTGATCGGCATTGCGCCTCCAGCCGTGGTCAACGGTATCGCACAGGACCCGATGGACGGCATCAGCCTGGCCTACACCTTTTCACAGCCCTCGGTGCCGACGCAAAAGGCGCAGCAGTACTTCGAGATCTTCGGCAGCCGCGGCATCTATGCCGATGGCTGGATGGCATCGGTCTTCGGCCCGCGCCTGCCGTGGCTTTCGGCCACGTCAGCCGCCTATGCGAACTGGAACCCGGATGAGGATGTCTGGGCGCTCTACCGGCTCGGCAGCGACTATTCGCAGGCGAGCGACCTGGCGGCGCAGCATCCCGACAAGCTGGCGGAGTTGAAACGCAAGTTCGACGAAGAGGCGCGCGCCAACCACGTGTACCCGATCGGCGCAGGTCTCGGCCCGCTGCTGAACCCGTCGGCGCGCATCGGCACCACGCAGACCGAATGGCACTTCAATCCTTCCGTCACGCGGCTGCCTGAATTCTGCGCACCCAACCTGCGCGGACGCAGCAACACCGTCACCGTCGAGGTGGCGTTGCCGGCGATGGCCGAGGGCGTGCTGTATTCGCTCGGCGGCGTGGCCGGCGGGCTCGCGCTCTACATGGACGCCGGACACCTGCACTATGAATACAACTGCCTCAGCGTGATGCGTACCAAGCTTCGCAGCGCCGCCCGCATCGAGGCGGGCGCGCATCGCTTCGAGCTGCAGACCGTCCTGGCCGGCGCCGCGCCCGGTTCGCCCGCCACGTTCGTCATGCGGGTCGACGGGGTCGAAGTCGCCCACGCCACAGCGCCCTTCACGGCGCCCCTGTGCTTCACGGCCAGCGAGGCGCTCGACGTTGGCGTCAATCTCGGTTCGCCGGTGTCGCTGGACTACTACGACCGCGCGCCATTCAGGTTCAACGGCCGCATCGACGACGTGCACATCGTCTACACCCCATGAAGAAAAGACCCGAAATGACTTCCAGCCCTGTACAGATCGATCCGCTGGAGGCGGACTACATCGTCATCGGAGGTGGCTCGGCCGGCTGCGTGCTGGCAGCCCGCCTCAGCGAAGACCCGGGTGTGAGCGTGTGCCTGCTCGAAGCCGGCGCGGCGGACAACAGTGCTCTGATCCAGTGCCCGTCGGGGCTGCCGATCGTCATGCCGTACCCGATCTTCAATTGGGCCTTCAAGACGCTTCCGAACAAGGGATTGAACGGACGCGTCGGCTACCAGCCCCGCGGCAAGGCATTGGGCGGATCGAGCTCGATCAACGGCATGATGTACATCCGCGGCGACCGCAGCGACTACGACCGTTGGGCCGCGGCCGGCAACACGGGGTGGAGCTATGCCGACGTGCTCCCATACTTCAGGAAGTCCGAGAACAACGAGTTCTGGGGCGCTTCCGAATACCACGGCGCCGGAGGTCCGTTGAACGTGGCGGACGTGATGGAGCCCAGCTTCTATTCGAGGGCGTTCGTCGAGGCCGCGGTCCAGGCGGGGCATGCGCCCAATCCGGATTTCAACGGTGATCATCTGCTGGGCGTGGGTCTGACCCAGGTCACGCAGAAGAACGGCGAGCGCTGCAGCGCCGCGAAGGGCTTCCTGACGCCGAACCTCGAGCGACCCAATCTGCGGGTCGTCACGAGGGCCCGAACCACCCGCATCGTGATCGAAGACAAGCGCGCGGTGGGCGTCGAATACCGCGATGCGAACGGGGCGATCCGGCTGCTGACGGCGCGACGCGAGGTGTTGTTGTCCGCGGGCGCGTTGCAGTCGCCGCAGGTCTTGATGCTGTCGGGCGTCGGTCCTGCCGCCGTGCTGCAGCGTCACGGCATCCTGGTGGTTCACGATGCGCCGGGCGTGGGTCAAAACCTGCAGGACCACATCGACGTGGTCCACAGCTACGAAGCCGGCGCGTCGCGCGGGCTGGTCGGGTTGTCGATCAGCGGTATATGGAGCGTCCTCAAGGGTCTGTTCGACTGGGGCCGATACCGGCGCGGCGTGCTGACATCCAACTTCGCTGAAGGCAACGGCTTCATGAGGACGCGGCCGGAAGAGGTCGTGCCTGACGTGCAGATGGTCTTCGTCATTGCAAAGCTCATGGACCATGGCCGCAAGATCCTGTTCGGCAAAGGCTACTCGCTGCATGCCTGCGTGCTGCGTCCGAAGTCCCGCGGCAGCGTGTCGCTGGCAAGCGCCGATCCGATGGCGGCGCCGTTGATCGACACCAACTTCCTGTCCGAACAAAGCGATGTCGACTGTCTTGTGCGTGCGTTCAAGCGCCTGCGCGAGATCACGCGCCAGCCCGCGCTGGCTCGTTTCGGCGGCAGGGAGTCGAAGAACTCGGCCTGGGCGCAGACCGATGCGCAGATCGAGAAGTTCGTTCGCGACCACGCCGACTGCGCCTATCACCCTGTCGGAACCTGCCGCATGGGCGACGGGCCGGACGATGTAGTCGACGCCCAATTGCGCGTGAAAGGCATCGAGGGCTTGCGCGTGGTCGATGCGTCGATCATGCCGGACTTGGTCTCCGGAAATACGAACGCGCCGACCATCATGATTGCCGAGAAAGCGGCCGACATGATCAAGGCCGCGGCGGGACGCTCGGCGCGCGCAGGCGTGATCAATCCACTGACTGTTTCGCTGGTCAGCACGAACAGTGCAGAGGCGATCGCCGCATGACACATCGAGACGCCATGACAGCGAACGACACCATCGAAGGGCTGAACGCCACGTTGGCTCTGCAGCGCCAGTCTTTCCTTGCAGCGCCGTATCCCGCATTCGGCCAGCGCAAGAACGATCTCCAGGCCCTGCGCCTGGCCTTGCAGCGCTACCAGGACCCGCTCTCCCATGCGATGAGCGACGACTTCGGCCGCCGCTCCGAGTTCGAATGCAAGATGCTGGACGTGCTCGGACCTGCGGTCCAGATCGATCATGCGCTGTCCCGCATGAAGCGCTGGATGAAGCCGCAACGGCGCAGTGCCGACTGGATGTTTCTCACCAACCGGGCCAAGGTCGTGTACCAGCCCAAGGGTGTCGTCGGGGTCATCGCCGCATGGAACTTTCCGGTGATCGAAGCCATCGGGCCGCTCGTGACGGCACTTGCCGCGGGCAACCGGGTGATGATCAAGATGTCGGAGTTCTCGCCGCGCAGCACCGCGGTGGTGCGCCGCATGCTGGGTGAGATCTTCGACGAGGACCAGGTGGCCGTCTTCGGCGGCGGTGTCGAGATCGGCCAGGCCTTTGCGAGCCTGCCGTTGGACCACATCGTCTTCACCGGCTCGCCGGCGATCGGCAGGGAAATCATGCGCGCGGCTTCAGCCCATCTGACGCCGGTCACGCTCGAGCTCGGCGGCAAGTCACCCGCCATCGTGGGCCGCACGGCGTCGATAGCGGCATCAGCAGCGTCGATCGCGCACGGCAAGGCCTTCAACAGCGGGCAGGCATGCGTGGCGCCCGACTATGCGCTGGTGCCAAGCGACCGCATCGACGAGTTCGTCGCAGCCGCTGCGCTCGCGTTCAAGCGCATGTACCCCGACCCGGTCGCCGATCGCAACTACACCAGCATGGCCTCGGAACGCCATGCGAACCGCACCCGTGAGCTGCTGGCCGATGCCGTGGTGAAGGGCGCGAAGCTGACCTCCTGTGGCCCCGGCGATGGTGCGCGCATCATTCCATTGCAGATCGTGACCGGCGTGACGCCGGAGATGCGAATCATGCAGGAGGAGCTCTTCAATCCCATCCTTCCCGTGCTGGCCTGCGATTCGCTGGACGAGGCGGTCTCGTTCGTCGCCTCGCGGCCGCGGCCGCTGGCGCTCTACTACTTCGGGACCGATCCAGCCGAGCTGCGCCGACTCACGCGTGACGTGCATGCAGGCGGCATGACCGTCAACGACTGGGCCTGGCATGTCTTTCAATGCGATCTGCCGTTCGGCGGCACCGGCAATTCGGGCATCGGGAGCTGGCGCGGACCCGAAGGCTTCCGCTCGCTGTCGCATGCCAAGTCGGTCTTCTCCGTGCATCGGTTCTTTCCCATTCACCTGTTCCGACCACCGTACGGCACACGCATTCAGCGGCTCATCTCCAAGATCTTCCTGGGCGCAGGCGATCCTTCCCTGATGGGCCAGGATGCGGTTCGCGCTGACCCTTCCGTCCAGGCCCCAGCGCGCGTTGAGCAGGCCACCCCATGAGCCAGTCACGCGATCGATCAACGACGCCGATCGAGGAGACGATCCCGGCGTCCGGAAGCTACGCGTGGACCGTGTTCGCGCTGACCTTCGGCCTGATGCTGTCGGACTATCTTTCGCGGCAGGTCATCGGTGCCGTCTTTCCGTTCCTGAAGTCGGATTGGGGCGTGTCGGACTCGCAGCTCGGGGCCCTGGTCAGCGTCGTCTCGGTCATGGTCGGCGTGCTGACCCTTCCGATGTCGCTGATCGCCGACCGTTGGGGTCGGGTGAAGAGCATCACCCTGATGGCCTTCGTGTGGTGCCTGGCGACGATCGCCTGCGGGTTGGCGACCAATTACACGCAGTTGCTGATCGCTCGCGCAATGGTCGGTGTCGGCGAGGCCGCCTATGCCGCGGCGGGCGCGGCGCTGCTGGCGCACACCTTTCCGATCGCCAAGCGCGCTGCGATCCAGGGCGCATTCCAGTCGGCGGGGCTGTTCGGATCGGTCCTGGGTGTGGTCATCGGCGGCGCTGTCGCGAGTCAGTTCGGCTGGCGCACCGCGTTCTTCGTGGTTGGCGCCCCGGGCTTGCTGCTCGCCGTCGTGTACCCGCTTGTAGTACGCGACTACAAGACGCCGAAGCTTGAGCAAGATGGGCGCGACGGCGCCGGTCTGCCGCTGGCTGAGTTGGTCCGGCAGGTGTTCGTCTCCCGATCCGGCAATCTCGTGTTCCTGGCCTTCGGCTTGCAGATGGCGATCCCTTCCGTATTGATCGCGTGGATGCCGACCTTCCTGAATCGCTTCTATGCATTCGAACCGCGCAAGGCGGCCCTGATGGCGGCACTGGCCGTGCTCGCTGCGGGTGTTGGCGTACTGTTCGGTGGCGGCCTTTCCGACCGGTTGAGCAAGGGCCGCCCTCGCTACAGGGCGACCGTCCCGGCCGCCTACACCCTGATCTGTGGCCTGCTGCTGACAGCGGGCTTTGCCATGCCCCCCAGCGCGTTGGCCTTGGCGCTGATCTTCGTGGGCGCGGTGTTCGCTGTCGCTCACGGTGGTTGCGCGGTCGCGATCGTCATGGACGTCACGCACCCGGCGGTTCGTGCCACCGTGACGGCCACGGCCGTCCTGGGCGCAAGCCTTCTCGGCCTGGCGCCCGGGCCGTTCGTGGTGGGACTGATCTCCGACCTGAGCGACCTGAAGACGGCGCTCACGGTCGTGCCGGTGATCTCGCTGGTTGCCACAGGCCTGTTTCTTCTCGCATCGCGCTCGTACGAGTGCGACGCCGCACGATTTCGCAGCATCGCGGAATCCGGACCGCCCCCATCGACGCCTCGCGCGCCCCTGAAGACGGCAGCGACGTAGGCGCGCCTCACTTGCCAACAACTTTCACGGAGAAAACAAGATGGGTGTTCTGGACGGTATTCGGATCGTCGAAATCGCCGGCCTCGGGCCAGGGCCGTTCTGCGGCATGCTGCTGGCCGACATGGGGGCAGAGGTCACCCTCGTCGAGCGCGTCAGGGCGAACGCGAACGATCCGGTCGCGCTCGGCAAGAGCGCCATCATTCATCGCGGCAAGCGCTCCCTCGCGCTCGACCTCAAGGACCCCCTGGCGATCGAAGCCGTGCTGCGATTGACGGACGGTGCCGACGCCTTGATCGAAGGCATGCGTCCCGGCGTCATGGAGCGCCTGGGGCTGGGTCCCGAAGTCTGCCTGGCGCGCAACCCCGCGCTGGTGTACGGACGCATGACCGGCTGGGGCCAGCAGGGTCCGCTCGCGCAGGCCGCAGGCCATGACATCAACTACATCGCGCTATCCGGCGCCCTTTGGTTCTCCGGCGCGCCGGGCACGCCGCCAATGGCCCCGCCGACCCTGGTCGGCGATCTCGGAGGCGGGGCGCTGTACCTCGCGATGGGCATCCTGGCGGGCATCCTCCATGCGCGCCACGGCGGACGAGGGCAGGTCGTCGATGCGGCCATCGTCGACGGAAGCGCGAATCTGATGAACCTGGTCCTGTCGGCCCATGCGGCCGGCCAGCAGCCTTTCGAGCGCGGGCGCGGCCTGCTCGACGGGCCGCACTGGTACGGCAGCTACGCCTGCAGCGATGGCAAGTTCATCAGCATCGGCGCGCTGGAGCCGCAGTTCAATGCGTTGCTGTTCGCGAAGCTCGGCCTCGGCGACGATCCCGACTTCAAGCAGGCCTATGACCCTCGGCGCTGGGCACGGCTGCGCGAACGGCTGGCCGCCCTGTTCGCAGAGCGGCCGCGACAGCATTGGATGGATCTGCTCGAAGGCACCGATGCCTGCTTCGCCCCGGTGCTGACGCCCGGCGAGGCCATGGCGCACCCGCACATGGCTGCGCGCGGCGTATATGTCGAACGCGATGGCGTGATGCAGGCAGCCCCGGCGCCTCGATTTTCCGCGACACCGTCGGGTGAGCCCGGCGCGGTTTCGCAGCGCGGAGCGCATGGCACGGAGATCCTGCGAGACGCGGGATTCAGCCCGGACGAGATCGCGCAATTGCTGGCCGCCGCCTGAGAGGCTGACCGCCCGCGCCGAGAAGCATCGCGCGGACCGGCGAATCCGCTGCAATGACCTGTGCCAGGAGGGCGTCACTTCTAGCATCCATACATCGACTCGGAACCACGTTGTCATGCGTTCCGGGCACCGCTGAAGGCACACAACGAGAGACACCATGAACGACGACACATTGCTATTCGAAGCACTTGGCCCAGTAGCGCGCATCACGCTGAATCGCCCCAAGGCCATGAATGCCCTCAACCTGGCGATCCTGGCCGAACTGGAGCGCGGCCTCGCCGAAATCGCCCGCAACGACGAGATCCGCGTCGTGATCCTCACCGGCAACGGCCCCGCGTTCTGCGCCGGCGCCGACCTGAAGCAGGTCCTGGCCGGTGCGGACCTCGCTCCGGGCGAAGCCGACTTCCTGGACCGGGCCCACGTCGTGTTCGGCGCGCTGCGCGCCTTTCCCAAGCCAGTCATCGCTGCGCTCAACGGCGTGACGATGGCGGGCGGGCTCGAACTCGCGATGTGCGCCGACATTGTGGTGGCTGCCGAGAGCGCCACCATCGCCGACGCGCACGCCAACTTCGGCGTCTTCCCGGGTGCCGGCGGCGCGGCGATCCTGCCGCGGCTGATCCCGCTGAACATGGCGATGTACCTGCTCATGACCGGCAAATCGCTCTCGGCCGCCGAGATGAAGGCCTGCGGCCTGGTGTGCGAGGTCCATCCCGACGAAAGCCTTCAGGAAGCCACGCTCGCTTTGGCGCGCCACATTGCCATGAAGAGCCCGATCGCCCTGCGCCGCATGAAGCAGGTGGCACGCGCATCCGCCGACAAGACGAGCGCCGACGCGCTGCTGCATGAGCAGGTGGCGCTGCGGCAGCACATGCGAACCGCCGACTTTCACGAAGGCCTCACGGCCTTTGGCGAAAAGCGCGCACCGAAATTCCCGGGCCGCTGAGTCGCCCGATCACACAAGGACTGAAGCAATGAACGAAATCTACGTGGCTGGCGTCGGCATGACGCCCTTCGGCCGCCTTCTGGACCGCACGGTCTACAACATGGTGGAGGAGGCCGTGCAGTTGGCGTTGGCCGATGCCGGTTGCGGTGTCGATGACATCGGCTCGGCCTTCTATTCCACGATGACCAATGGCCTGCTCCAGGGCCAGACCGGCATCCCGGGGCCCATCGCGATGCGTCGCCTCGGCCTGGAGGGCGTGCCGGTGTTCACCGTCGAGAACGCCTGTGCCTCCGGCTCTTCGGCCTTCAACCTGGCAACGATGGCGCTGCGCGCCGGCACTTGCGACATTGCATTGGCCGTGGGCGCCGAGAAGATGAATGTCCCCGACAAGGCCAAGATGTTCAGCGTGTTCGATGGCGGCTGGGACGTTTCCACGGTCGACGCCAACAAGCAGACGCTGATGGCAATGGGACACGGCGTGGTTCCGCCTCCCGGCACGATGTCCGAGAAGCCCTACAGCGTCTTCATGGACATCTATGCCGCGCTCTGCCGCCAGCACATGCAGACCTACGGCACCACGCAACGGCAGATCGCCGCCGTCGCGTCCAAGAACCACCAGCATTCGGTGCACAACCCGCTGTCCCAGTACCGCGAGCCCTGCAGCATCGAGCAAGTGCTGGCCGCACCCCCCATCGCCTATCCGCTGACGATGCCGATGTGCTCGCCGATCAGCGACGGCGCTGCCGCGGTCGTGCTGTGCAACGCCGAAGGCCTCAAGCGCATCAAGGGTGCGAACGCTCGCGCGGTCCGTGTATTGGCCAGCGTGATCCAGACCGGGAGCACGCGCGGCCTCGACGAGCCGCACAAGATCGTGGCGCATCTCGGTGCCAGGAAAGCCTACGAGCAAGCGGGCGTGTCGCCCGCCGACGTCGATGTGGCCGAGGTGCACGACGCCACCGCGATGGGCGAAATCCTCAACGCCGAGTCCCTCATGCTGGTGGGCTTCGGCGAAGGCGGCCCGGCTGCCGAGCGCGGCGACTTCACGGTCGGCGGACGCATCCCGATCAATCCCTCGGGCGGCCTCGAATCGAAAGGCCATCCCATCGGCGCGACCGGCCTCGGTCAGTTGCATGAACTGGTCACGCAGCTGCGCGGCGAAGCCGGCAAGCGGCAGGTCGACGGTGCCCGCATCGCCATCCAGGAAAACGGCGGCGGCCTCTATGGCATCGAAGAGGCAGTGGTGGCCGTCGCGATCCTTGCCAAACAGTAATCCAACCGAACAGATACGGAGCATCCATGGGACATGTCATCAGAACCGAAGAGCAGCAAGCAGCCGTGGACGGCCTGAGGCGCTTTCTCGACACGGAGATCGAACCGATCTTCAACAAGCAATTCCGCGACAAGTTCGTGCCGAAGGAGCAGATGGGTGCCGTGTTGCGCGAACTCACCCGCTTCGGCCTGGTCTCGGGCGCCGTCGACGAGGCCCACGGTGGCATGGGCCTGGATTGGCTCACGATGATCATGCTGTTCGAGGAAGTCGCCACCACGTCGGTCGACCTCTCGGTGCCGGTGCTGATCAATTCCTTCGGCGCCTACATGCTGCAGCAACTGGCCCCGGCGCATCTGCGCGAGCGCTACTTGCCGGGCCTGGTCAGCGGCGAGCTGTTCGTCAGCATGGGCATCTCGGAGCCGGACGTCGGCTCCAACGTGCTCGAGATCAAGACGCGTGCGCGCCGTGACGGCGACCACTTCGTCATCAGCGGCGAGAAGACCTGGATCAGCAACGGCTCGTACTCCGACTTCCTGATCTGCACCTGCCGCACCGGCGACGACCCGCGCCGCGGCCTCACGCACTTCCTGCTCGACCGGAAGGAGCATCCATACGAGGTGCGCGACATCCACAAGATCGGATGGAACAGCCAGTCGACCGCGCAGATCTTCCTCGACAACGTGCGCGTGCCCGCCACCCACATGATCGGCAACGAGGGCGAGGCGCTGAAGAACACGCTGTCGATGTTCGAGCGTTCGCGCGTCTTCGTGGCTGCGCAGGGCCTGGGACTGGGCCGGCGCGCACTCGAGGAGGCGGTGCGCTACGCGAAGGAGCGCCGCCAGCACGGCAAGGTCATCGCCGGTCACCAGTTGATTGCCGGGATGCTGGCCGACATGGCCACGCAGGTCGATGCTTCGCGCCTGCTGGTCTACCGCGCCGCTTCGATGATCGAAGCCGGCGTGCCGGCCGAGATGGAGGCCGCGATGGCCAAGTACTTTGCCTGCGAGGCGGCAGTGACTGTGGCGCGCCAGGCAGTGCAGATCCACGGCGGCAACGGCGTCACCCGCGAGTTCCTCGTCGAGAAGCTGGCGCGCGATGCCATCGTGGTGCCGATCCCCGAAGGCACGTCGCAGATCCAGCAACTCCTCATCGCGCGATCGCTGACCGGCGTCAACGCGTTCTAAGCCTCCAACCAGGACACATCATGCGAATCAAGGACAAAGTCATCGTCATCACCGGCGGTGCATCCGGCCTCGGCCTGGCGACTGCGGGCTACATGGTCAAGGAGAAAGGCGCGCGCGTCGCCATCTTCGACATGAACGTCGAGGCGGGCAATGCCGCCGTCGCGGACCTCGGCGCAGACAGCGCGATGTTCGTGCAGACCGACGTGAGCAGCGAGGAATCTGTGCAAACGGCGGTCGATGCGGTGATGGCACGCTTCGGCGCCATCCATGTCTGCATCAATGGCGCCGCCATCCCGAACGGCTTCAAGGTGCTGGGCAAGGAAGGCAAGGCGGCGCCGCTGGCCCGCTTCGCGCAGATCACCGCCGTCAACGTCAATGGCGTCTTCAACGTGATGTCGAAGTGCGCCGAGCAGATGGCCAGGAACGAAGCGGAAGTCGGCGAAGAGCGCGGGGTCGTCATCAACGTGTCGTCCGGCGCTGCCTACGAGGGGCAGATCGGCCAGACCGCCTATTCCGCGTCGAAGGCCGCGATCATCGGCATGAACATGCCGGCGGCGCGCGAGCTCGGTGCCATCGGCGTGCGCGTCAACGCGATCGCGCCCGGACTTTTCCTGACCACGATGGTGGCCGGCCTCGACGAGAAAGTGCTCACCTCGCTCAAGGAGCAGATGGAAGCCCCTCGGCGCCTCGGCGACATGCGCGAGTTCGCTCATTGCTGCGCGTTCATCGTCGAGAACGCCTACATCAACGCAGAAACGATCCGCCTCGACGGCGCTGCCCGCCTGCGGTCGAAATAGGGCGCGCTCGCACCGGCGACGCCTGGCCCTTCAATTCAACAAAGAGAGACACACATCATGAGAATCGCTGACTATTTCGACGGCGTAGCTGCGCAGTACCCCGATAACCTTGCCTTCGTCGATGGCGAGGCGCGTATCGATTTCGCGCAGGCCCAGAAGACTGCGCATGCGATCGCCCATGCCTTGACACGCGAGCGCAAGGCCGGTTCCGGCTGCCATGTGGCGATCTACAGCCCGAACGACTACCGGGTGACGTTGCTGCACCTGGGCATCAACCTGGCGGACATGGCGTGGCTGTCGGTGCACATCCGCAATACCGTGGAGACCAACGCCGAAGTCCTGGACTACTTCGACGCAAACATCGTCTTTTTCCACAGCTACTTTGAAAGCAGCGTGCCGCTCCTGAAGGCCAAGCTTTCGAAGGCCAAGCTGTACATCTGCATCGACCGTGCGTCCGAGCATGGCCAGTCCCTGGAGGAGTGGCTCGAGGGCTGCTGGTCTCCGTTTCGCAATGAGCAGGAAGATCCCGCGACAGTTGCGTTCCTTCAGCCGACTGGCGGCACCACCGGCCCGTCCAAGGGCGCGGTGCACTCGCATCGGACGCTCGAGATGATGGGCCTCGCGGTCTCGACGGAATTCGAAGTTACTTCCGAATCGCGCCACCTGGTCATTGCACCCTTGACGCATGCGGCCGGGTTGTTCGTGCTCGGATTTGCCATCAGGGGTTGCGCGACCATCATCTTGCCCGCATTCGATCCCGATGCCGTTCTCGGCTTGATCGAGAAGGAGCGGGTGACGCATCTGTTCCTGCCTCCCACGGCGGTCTATGCGCTCCTGGCCCACCCCCGCACGAAGACGACGGATTTCTCGTCCTTGAAGTGCTTCATCGTGGGCGCGGCGCCGATCGCGCCCGAGAAGTTCAAGGAGGCTGTGCGCGTGTTCGGGCCGGTCATGTTCGAAGGATTCGGTCAGACCGAAACCTTGATCCCGATCCTCGTGAAGCGCCCTTCGGACTACCTCCGCAGCGATGGCAGCTTCGACGAAGAAGCGGTGCGCGCGGCCGGCAAGCCCGTCCGTGTCGTGCGCGTCGGCATCATGGATCGGGAAGGCAATCTTCTGCCCGCCGGCGAACGCGGCGAGATCGTGGTGCGTTCGTCGATGACGATGCAGGGCTACTACAAGAGGCCCGAGGACACCGCCGAGGCGTCCACATTCGGCTGGCACCACACGAGCGACGTGGGGATCATCGATGAGCGCGGCTTCGTCACCATCGTCGATCGCATCAAGGACATGATCGTCTCAGGCGGCTTCAACATCTATCCGGTCGAGATCGAGAAGCTGATTCAGGGCCACCCCGCGGTGCTCGATTGCATCGTCGTCGGCGTGCCGGATGAGAAGTGGGGCGAGGCGGTCAAGGCGGTCGTCCAACTCAAGCCCGATCAAACGCTCGATGGGGCCGAGTTGATCGCACTGTGCAAGGACCAGTTGGGCAGCGCCAAAGCGCCGAAGTCGGTGGAGTTCTGGGAGACGCTGCCTCGAAGTGCTGTCGGCAAGTTGCTCAAGAAGGACGTCCGGCAGAAGTTCTGGGGCGACCAGTGGCGAGCGGTCTGATGCCGGAGTGCCCTGAACGCGAGGTCGATGCGACACCTACCCTGGGTGCGGCACGAGCCTGTGGCGATTCGAACTTCGGTGCGCGCACTGCTGGTGACGAGCGAGCTGATCAACGAATCAGGTGCGCGTGATCGACGCGCCGCCGTCTGCCAGCAGGGCCGCGCCCGTGACGAAAGCCGAGTCGTCCGACGCGAGATAAAGCAAGGTGCGCGCGATCTCCTGCGGTGTCGCGACGCGTTTGAGCGCATGCAGGTTCGTCACAAACGCAGTTTTCTCGGGCGTGTCGTTCATCGTCCGGTACATGTCGGTGTCGACCGCGCCGGGCAGGATCGCGTTGACGCGCACCGACTTCGGTCCGAACTCCGCCGCCAGCGTCTGCGTCAGCCCGATCAGGCCTGACTTGCTCGCGGCGTAGGCGGCGACACCCGGAAACGCGAAGGTGTAGCCAACGAACGTCGAGGTGAATATCACAGAGCCGCCACCGTTGAGCAGCATCTGACCGATCTGATGCTTCGCGCCCAGGAATGAGCCTGTGAGGTTGACCGCGAGCGTGTCGGCCCAGCCCGCTTCCGACACCTCGGTGCTGGGACCGGATTCGCCCAAGGTCCCCGCATTGTTGAAGGCAACGTCGAGTCGGCCGTGCCGCGATACGGCCAGGTCCACGAGACCTTTCGCGTAGCCTTCCTCCCGCACGTCACCCGGCAACGCGACAGCGGACCCGCCGGCCTGTGCGATCTCCGCCGCGAGCGCGCTGAGTTCGCACTCGCGCCGAGCGCCGAGAACAAGCTTGGCGCCTTCTCGCGCGGCAAGTTGCCGATGCCCATTCTCGCGATCGGTGGCGATCACTCGTACGGTGCATCGCTGGCCGCAGAGCTTCAAACGGTGGCCAGCAACGTGCGCAGCGCCGTCATCACGAACTCGGGACACTGGATCATGGAAGAGCAGCCCGATCAGGCGCTGGCACTGCTCGTCCCGTTCATCGTCTCCGCGCCGACGCCGGCTGCGCAGAAGCGACTCACATCGAGCGAGATCGATGCGTTGCCTACGCGCGTCGCGGGAGCGGGGACCTCGGGCCTGCCCGGCGTCTCGACGCGGGTTCTCTATGGCGATCCCGCGGCCCATGGGCTCTACAGCATCGAATTGTCGGTCCCGCCGAACACGGTGATCGAGGCCCACCGTCACCGGGATGACCGGACCGCCACGGTCGTTGCCGGGCTCTGGTACTTCGGGTATGGCCCCGCGAACGACCCGGCCGTCGTCAAGCCGTTGCCGGCAGGGAGCTTCTATACCGAGCCCGAGGGGGTCGCGCATTTCGCCCGAACCGGCGCGGAGGGTGCGGTTGTCGTCATCACAGGCTACGGGCCCTCGGACACCGACTACGTCAAATAGCGAAGACATTCCCGACGAAGACTGGCAGCGCTTCTTCGACGTCAACGTCCTGAGCGGCGTCCGACTCGCGCGCTTGGTGCTGCCCGAGATGAGGCGCGCCAACTGGGGGCGGATCATCTTCATCTCCAGCGAAAGCGCGGTGCAGATACCGACCGAAATGATCCACTACGGCACGACGAAGACTGCTCAACTCGCTGTATCGCGCGGGATCACCAGTGACCGCTCCGGAGCAGGCTGGTCCCCGACCTGCGGTTCGAGAAAGCGCCTTTTCGGCGCGTAGGTTCCGATCTTTCCGTCACAAGTGCTTGGTAAACCAATCGAGCGCCGCTTCGCTGCCTTCGTCGAAGCCACCGAAGTAGATGCCGTAGTGATCGATGCCGTCGATGACCTTGTAGTGGACCGGGGCAGACCCTCGCGCCTTCAGGACGTCATGCGCCTTGCCGCTGTTCTCCTTGATGTCGAACAATTCCTCGTCGCCCGCGTCCAGCATCAGCGTGGGAATCTCGAGTTTTCTCGCCTCTTCGATCGCGTTGTACTGAAGAAACCGTGCCAGGTGTGGTGTGCCTGCGAGTGGCGGATAGGCATCGATCCCTTGCGGAACCGGCGCGATCGTCCCCCTTGCAATATCAACCGCGCGCTGCCTGGCATGCACGAGCAGCGGCCCCTTGAGAACCGATGCGAGCGAAGCGACCTGAACCGCGATCACCTTGATGCGGTCGTCGTTTGCGGCGTGATGCACTGCGACGCCGCCGCCGAAGCTCGTGCCCCAGGCGCCGATGCGATCCGGATCCACATTGGGTTCTCCCTCGACGTAGTCGACTGCCGATCGATAGTTCTGCAGCCATTCGACAGGATCAACGACCTCGCGGATGACACGGACCTTGGCAACGCCCTCGTTCTTCTCGTCCAACTCCGGAGAGTCGCCGGCGAGGAGGACACTGCTTCCGGACGACGCCCACCCGTTGTAGGTAAAGCACAAGCTCACTATGCCAGCGGCTGCGAACTTCGCGGCATAGCGTTCGCAGGTCGATTTGTTACCGCCCCAGCCGTGTGACAGGACCACAGCCGGGACACGCTGATCGCCGCCGAGCCCTTTTGGCCGATAGATGTCGGCATCCAGCCCGACGCCGTTGCTCCAGATCTTCACGGTGGTGCGCTCGACCGTATCCGGCATCACCAGCTTGGGGTAGGCGAGTTCATTCGGCGACATGGGTCAGTCCACTTTGATGTCGTTCGTTCGGACAATCGATTGCCAGAGCCTGAGATCGGCCGTCACGATTTGCTCGAACTCGGCCGAACTCTTGGGTGGCGGGCTCGACAAGTTGAGTTGCTGCATTCGTGACCGAATCTCCGGATCGGCCAAGACCTTGATGATCTCGCGGTGGAGTCGGCTGACCACAGCGTCCGGCGTGCCCTTGGGCACGAAAACGCCATACCAGCCGTCTACCGCGAAATCGACGCCTTGCTCCTTGAACGTGGGTACGTCTGCAAGGCCCGGCGCGCGCGCGGTGCCGGAGTTGCCCAATGCCTTGATCTTCCCGGCCTTGACCAGTGGGACCGAACTCGCGGCATCGACGAACGCCACCTTGACGAGCCCGCCCGCCATGTCCTGGTAGATCTGGGGCATCGACTTGTACGGCACATGCGCAAGATCGAGCCCATATCGATTCTTCAGCCACTCCATGATCAGGTGGCCACTCGATCCGACGCCCCACGTCGCGTAGTTGATCTGGCCGGGATGGGCCTTCGCGTAGGCGATGAATTCAGGCAGGTTGGTGGCAGGAAAGTCAGCCGCCACCACAAGATTGACCCCGCCTGCGCCGACCTGCGCGACCGGGCTGAGCTTGTCGAGCACATGGACGGCCAGCGAAGGTTGCAGCGCCTGGTTGATCACCGTCGCGCTGGCGCCGCCGAACAGCACCGAATAGCCGTCCGCCTTGGACTTCGCCACTTCGGCGGTGGCCACGAGGCCGTTGGCGCCGACCTTGTTCTCCACGATGATCGGCTGCATCAGCGACTGCGACATGCTGTTGGCGATCAGGCGCAGCACTATGTCGCCACCGGTCCCGGCGGCTGTGCCGATCACCATGCGGATGGGGCGGGCGGGCCATGCTTCCTCCGCGCGTAACGGTGAGGTCATCGCCGCGCTTGCAAGGGCCGCCAGCACAAGAAGTCTTGCGAGTTGCATGATGTCTCCGTACTTGTGTGATTCGCGCTCAGGCCGCTTGGGCCAGCGGGCTCAGGGCGGCGATGCGCGCCGGATCGGCCGCAGCAGGTGCATGGCCATTGATGGTCACCCGATTTCCATGGCGGCGCTCCGGGAAGTAGTCCCACAACGCGTGGTGCTGCGTGCAGCGGTTGTCCCAGAACGCGATCGAGTTCTTCTCCCACCGAAAACGGCACTGGAACAGAGGATGCGCGAGATGGTCGTAGAGAAATCGAAGCAGTGCGTCGCTCTCTCCCCGGTTGAGTTGGGGAATGTGGGTGGTGAAGCCCTCGTTGACGAACAAGATCTTCCTCCCGGTTTCGGGATGCACGGTCACCACCGGATGCTCAGTGCGTGAATAGGCAATATCCACCGGCTTGACGCCAAGCCCGTTCAGCCACGGCTTGGCGCCATCGTGAATCGCAGTTAGGCCTTCAAGGAGCGCTTTCATGCCGGCCGACAAGGCGTCATAGGCGGCGTACATGCTTGCCCACAGCGTGTCGCCGCCGACCGGCGGGACTTCCGTCAGGTGGAGCATGCTGGCCATGGGCGGTGCCTGGTCGCAACTCACGTCGGTATGCCATCTCTCGCCGGTCGCGCGGGTGGAGTTGGCGTCCGCATGAACCACCAGCAACTCCGGGTGCTCCGGATGGCGACTGCGCTTGACCGGGTGCACGTGGAGGGAGCCGAACTGCTTGCCCAGGCTCATGTGCTGCTGCGGCGACAGCTGCTGGTCGCGGAAGAAAATCACCTGGTTGTCCCACAGGGCTTGCTTGATACGGGCCAAATCGCGGGGCGCCACAGGCTTGCTCAGGTCGACGCCGAACACTTCGGCTCCGATGGTCGGGGTGAGTTTGCGGACGGTCAGGTTGCTTTCGTGGATGGCATTCATTGCTTGTCTCCGATGGGTGTCGTTGGGTGATGCGATGACCGAAGTCTGGTCAACGCCGCTCGAAAACACCAATGAAAGCCTCGGCCGCACGCATTACTCTTTAGTTATGACGACCCGCCGCCCACGAGCGCCCGCACCGGTCAGCGCGCAGGCTTTTTTGCAGCGGCATCTCAAGCTGCGCCAACTTCGCCTACTGGTCTCACTCGACCAGCACCGGCACGTCGGCAGGGTCGCCGAGGCCATGCACCTCACGCAGCCTGCCGTGTCGAAGGCCTTGGCGGAACTCGAGCGCGGGCTCGGGATGGCACTTTTCACGCGGACGCCCCAAGGGCTGCTGCCGACGCCTGAAGGCGTCTGCCTGATCCGCCATGCGCAATCCGTCCATGAAGACCTCAACCGAGCGGCCCTGGCGCTGGACTCGATGGGTCAGCCCGAGGTCTGGCGGGTGGCATTGGGCGCTATGCATGGCACCACGCCGATGATCCTCGTGGCGTTCGAGCGCCTGCAACGACGGCGAACGCCAGCGGCAGCTTTCGACCTCACGGTGCAGGAGGGCTCTCCCGACCTGTTGCTGCCCCTGCTGCGCGCGGGAAAGCTGGACGTCGTGATGGGCGTGGCACCGGAGCGAAGTGCCGCAGCCGATCTGCAGGTCGTGCCGCTGTACGTCGACCCCATGGTGTGGATGGTGGCGCCCAGCCATCCACTGGCTCGCAAGGCCCGACTCACACTGCACGATCTTGCCGACACGATGTGGGTGCTGCCGCCGCGCGTGGCGCGGGTGCGTGCGGTGATCGACGCGGTGTTCCGCAAGCACAAGGTGCTCGTGCCGTCCAGGCTGGTGGAGACGGTGTCGTTCGACTCGCTGCTAGGCATGGTCTGCGATCACGGAGCGGTCGCGCTGTCATCGAGACGGCTTGCCCGCAGTGCCGAATCTCGCGGGCTCGTGCACGTGCTCGACGTCGACATGGCCGGCCTGGCCTTGCCGATTTCGGCGATGACCCTGGTGGAGCCGGAACCCGGTGCCTACGCGGTCGAATTCATCCAGTGTCTGGTGGAAGCTTCGGCGCAATAAATCGGGTCACGGTGCTGGACCGGGGAGGCCCGCCGGAGCACCGCCATGACTAAACAGTAATGCGCTTGGCCGTGGTTTTCATTGGTGTTTTCGAGCGGCGTTGTTCAGACTTCGGGCAACGCAACCAACGACACCCATTGGAGACACCAATGAAGCGACACATGACGTCCCCCTCTAACCGCCGCGCCCTCGGAGCTGCTCTGGCCGCAGCTTTCGCCAAGTATGTCTGCGGCTATTTCGGCGAGCTGCCGCTGCCGGTCGATGAGAACGTCAAGGACCGAATCATCGCCAACGGCTCCAAAGATGTGGCCCTGACGCCTCCCGTCATCGAACCGGTATTGCCCGGGTTGCGCCAGCGCTACAAGAACATTGGCGACGATGAACTGCTGCTGCGCAGTGAATCAAGGATCATCATGCGTAGTCTTAACAAGGTGAAGCTCTACGTAGGGCTCCTCGCAGCATTCCCCCTCGCGTTGGCCGGCTCGAACGCCGGGGCGCAGAGCACCTACCCCGCGCAGCCCATCAAAATGGTGGTCGGCTTTGCCCCTGGGAGTGCGACCGATGTGCTGGCTCGCGTCGTGGCGCAGGGCCTGTCGGAGCGATTGGGTCAACCGGTCGTCGTCGACAACAAGTCCGGGGCCGGAGGGAGTCTTGCAGCGGATGTCGTTGCGAAATCCAAACCCGATGGCTATACGCTGCTGTTCGTGTCGAGTGCGATCGCCGTCAATCCGGCCGTGTATCCGAAGCTCTCATTTGACGTCAACACGGATCTAACGCCCATTTCGCTCGTGGGGCGCGCGCCCGTCGTCCTGCTTGTAAACCAATCGGTCCGCGCGAAGAGCGTGAGCGAGCTTATTGCCGACGCAAAGGCCAAACCTGGCGCACTGAACTTTGGTTCGTCCGGCCAGGGTGGTGCCGCTCACATGGCCGCCGAGCTTTTCGGCATGACCGCAGGAGTGAAGCTGACGCATATTCCGTATCGCGGCAACAGTCAGGCCATCACTGCGCTTCTAGGAGGCGATGTCGACCTGATGATGGACACCCTCATCAACGCAATGCCTCAACTCAAATCACCGAAGATTCGGCCGGTGGCGATCACAGGTGATGCACGGTCGCCACTCGCACCGGACGTGCCCACCTTCCGAGAGATGGGATTGCCCCAGTTCGATGCCAGAGTCTTTTTCGGTGTGATGAGCCCGGCCAACATGCCAAGGACCGTGGTCGAGCGGATCAACAAGGAGATTGCCGCAACGCTGAAATCAAAGGACGTGGCGAAGCGGCTGTCGGAAGCGGGCGGACTGACGCTTGACGGAGGCAGCCCGGAAGAATTCCAGTCCACGCTTCGCAAGGAACTCGCGATGTGGAAAAAGGTCGCCGCGGATGCGAAGGTCGTCGCCGAGTGATGATGACGAATGTGCCCGAGCGTGTGCCTGAGCGCTCAGTAGTCGTCTCCCGGTCGATCAACAAACATCGGGCGACCGCTTTCGGGCGCTGAATCTTGCGATCTGAGCTTCTGCATCGGGCTCAGACTCCCACTTCGGTAGCGCGGAGAGCAGCCATTCGATGCTGCGATGGCACTTTCGCCCGAGGGCAAGCGATGAGCTATGTCTGCAGTACCTTAGGACCGGCTGTCGATGGCCCCCGAGCGCAACGCCCTCGGCCCGGTGCGCATCATGGTCACTCACCCCCCCCCTGGCTATACTCCGCCCGTCACGCCAAACTCGGCGTGATCGGGTTTGACAGCCCAGATAACACCTCTGCGACGAAAGCCGCAGTGACTCCGCAGGACCTGCGGCTTTTTCGTTCGCGCCTCCTTTTTAGGCGGCTCGGACGGGAGGGCTTCCGCCCTGCCGGTTCTCGCAAGGGGTGTCCGGTCTGTCAACCCGTTCGAGCTGCCGCCAACGTTCGCCCTGGTCAACGCAGAATTCGAGCGCCGCCTCCAACTCGTCAAAGCAACCATCGCTTCGATGCAATCGCCTTGAAAGGCGGCTCTGGCCTCCTCAGATATCCCTGTCCAACCCCTGCGCACGCAGCACCGCCTTCAGCCGCCGCACTTCATGCTCGAGGTCCAGGATCAGCGCAGCGGCATCGAGACTCACGCCGAAATCGCGCTCCAGTCTTCTCGCGTCAAGCGCGCATTGCAGATCGGTGCTTTGAAAGCGCCATTGCTCCGGCTTTTCGGCGGGCGCTTGCGATTCGATGATGCCGATCTCGACCAGTTGCACCACCCACTCGATCTCCGCGCCGCAGGCGTGGGCGAGTTCGGTGGCGGCGAGGGGATGCGAGGCGCTGAGCGCCGTGGTCGTGACAGAAACTGTGGCCATGGTCGTCACACTCCGAGATGGCGGCGCGGATCGAAGGGGGCCGCCTGTGCAAGTTGTTCGTAAGCCTTGCGGGCCGCGTCGGTGTCTGCGGGCGGCAGCGCAATCTCCAGCAGCAGGTAGAGATTTCCGGGCGGCTTGCCCGGCAGCCCGCGTTCCTTGAGCCGCAGCTTGAGGCCGTTGCGCGCGTTGCGCGGCACGGTGACCTCGACCACACCGCCGCCCGGTGTCGGCACCTGCACCTGGGCGCCGAGCGCGCCTTCGGTCGGCGTGATGGGCAGCGTCATGTAGAGGTCGCGGCCCTCGATGCGGTAGAGCGGGTGCGGCGCGATGCGCACTTCGAGGTAGAGGTCGCCCGCAGGCTCGCCGCCATGGCCGGGCATGCCCTGGCCGGCGAGGCGGATGTACTGTCCCGGATGGACGCCGGCCGGAATCTTCACGCTCAGCGTGCGCGTCTTCCATTCGGGCACGCCCTGCGCATTGATTTCCTGCGAGCGCAGGGTGATCTCACGTTCGGCGCCCTTGAGGGCATCTTCGAGCGCGATCTCGATCGCGGCGTGGTGGTCTTCGCCGCGCGCACGGTAGTTCCGGCGCTCGGCGCCGCGCCGCTCGGCCGCGCCGAACAGCGACGAGAAGAACTCGCTGAAGTCCGCATGATCGGCCGGGCCCGCGTGCGGACCGCGATGAAATTCGAAGCCTTCGTCCCAGTTCGGTGGCGGCTGGAAGCTGCCGTCGGGACTGCCGCCGCGCGCGACATGGTCGGCGAGCTGGTCGTAGGCGGCGCGTTTTTCCTTGTCGCGCAGCACGTCATTGGCCTCGTTGACGTCGCGCATCCGTGTCTCGGCGTCAGGCTCCTTGCTCACGTCGGGGTGGTACTTGCGCGCGAGCTTGCGGTAGGCCTTGCGGACCTCGTCTTCGGAGGCGCCGCGTTCGAGGCCGAGGATCTTGTAGTAGTCCTTGAAGTCCATGGTCGGTAGATTTCCTGAAGATCCGGGCGAGCGGGGGACGATCAGGCCACGGCCGCTCCGCCTTCCACCTGCTGCATGAGCGGTGTCATGCGCCAGGTGGTGCCGCTGCGCTCGAAACGCAAGGGCTGCGCGTTGCCGAGCACGCTCAGGTCGACGGGCACGCCGAGCAGTGCAGCGAGCGCATAGAGCGTGCCGCCGTGCGCGACCAGCAGCACCGGGCCGGGATGCGTCAGCGCGTGTTCGATGGCGGCGCGCGATCGATCGACGAATTCGGACAGCGTTTCTCCGCCCTCGGGTTCGCAGGCCCAATCAATGTGGAGGGACGAGGTGCCGATCAGCGCGCCGAAATTGCGCTCGCGCAGGCCTTCGAGCACCACGGGCGCGATGCCGTGCGGGGCCGATACCGTGTGCGCAGTGGTCAGCGCGCGATTCACGTTGCTGCTCAGGATGCTCCGGATCGATTCGCCAGCGAGCAATTCGGCGGCGCGCGCTGCCTGCTGCAGTCCCAGCGTGCTCAAGGGCTCGTCGACCGACTGGAAGATGCGCCGCGCATTGCATTCGGTCTGGCCATGGCGCAGGAAGTAGAAGTGGTCGCACGCCGGTGCGAGCGGTCGGGCGGCCGCGAGTGCGGCGAGTTGTCGGAGGCCTGCTGTCATCTCAAAGGAGCCATTCGATGGGGAGGATTTCGAGGAAGTTGATCCAACCGCGCTTGAGGGCATCCGCGCCTGGTTCGGTGGTGTAGGTGGTGGTCTTGCCTTCAGCGTCCTTGTCGGTCCATTCGATGCCGTGGCCGTCCGGCTGAAGGCGCACCAGGTAGGACTTGGCCGGAATGACCGACTCGAACTGCTTCGTCAGCATCTCGGCGAACTCGGGGCTCTCGATGATCACGCCCATCTCGGTGTTGAGCCGGGCGGAGCGCGGGTCGAGGTTGAAGGAGCCGACGAAGATGCGTTCGCGATCCACGGCGAAGGTCTTGGCGTGCAGGCTCGACGCTGAACTGCCGCCGCTGCCGCTGCCGCCGCTTCCCGGAAAGCCTCGGCGCTGATCGTCGCTCTTTTCAGGCGGAGGCACGGCCGAACCGGGCTTGAGCTCGTAGATCACTGCGCCGCTTTGCAGCAGATCCTTGCGGTACTTGGAATAGCCGGCATGCACGGGACTGACATCGGTGGCGGACAAGGAGTTGGTCAGGATGCGTACTTTCACGCCGTTCCGAGCCATGGTGGTCAAGGCTTTCGTGCCTTCCTTGCCGGGCACGAAGTAGGGCGACACCAAGTCGATCTCACGCTTCGGATTGCCGAGTGCCTGGATGAGCAGTGGCGCCATCTGGAGATCCTTGCGACTGCTGGACTCGAGCACCTTCGCGGGATCGTCGTGGAGCACATGTGCCGTCGTCCATCCGAAGCTCAAATGATGATCGTCCAGCTGACGCAGGAAAGGCGTCTTGCGTACGGCTTCCATGTAGCGAAGTGCCTCGGGGCTCTGGTGGACCTTGTCCCAGCCTTCGCGCAAGGTCGTGGCGCTGCCCGGCTGCGCGGGAGCGATCACGCTGGCGGCCGGATAGGCGGATGCGCTGTTCCAGAACAGGTCGAATTCGTTGGAGACTTCGCTCACCACGGGCCCGATGGCCAACACGTCGAGATCCTGGAATCCGACTTCCATGTTGGCGCCGAAATATTCGTCGCCGATATTGCGCCCGCCCACGATGGAGACCAGGTTGTCGGCGGTGAAGGACTTGTTGTGCATGCGCCGGTTGACGCGCGAGAAATCGAACATGAAGTCGCCGGCCCTGAAGCCGCGGTTCGCGAAGGGATTGAACAGCCTGATCTCGATATTGGGATGGGCGTCGAGGGCGGCCAGCGTCGGATCGAGACCGCCGGTGTTGGCATCGTCGAGCAGCAACCGCACGCGCACGCCGCGCTCGGCGGCTTGCCAGACGGCTTCCCAGAGCAGTTTCCCGGTGGTGTCGGCGTGCCAGATGTAGTACTGCAGGTCGAGGCTGCGTTCAGCGAGCCTGGCGAGGACGATGCGCGCCGCGAAGGCATCCTCGGCGTTGGAGAGCGGATGGATGCCGGACTTGCCCGGATTGGCGGCGACCAGTGGACGCACATCCTTGCCGAGGCGGGTGCCGGCGGTGTTCGTGATGGTGGTGGATGGAGTCCGCTCGACGTGTCCCGGCAAGCTGGCGCAGCCGGAAATGACAAGGCCGAGGACGAAGGCGACGAGTACGCGTGAGGCGATCATGGGCTCGGAGCGGTCCATCGAAGACGATGGGGCATTCTAGGCACGTCGCGCAGTGTTCAGAGCTTGGGGATGCGCAAGGTCTTGCTGATCATCAGCGTGCCGGAGAGGGCGAACAGCAGGCACAGCGGGTGCAGCACCCAAAGGCCGAGGGGCCAGGCGCCGCCCCAGATGGCGTCGCCGATACGGCCCTGCCAGGCTGCGAGCGCGAGCACGCCGACGAGGACGACGCTGGTGGGGATGGGCGTGCCCTCGAAATACTTGACCTTGTCGGCGCCTTCCGAAAGTGCTTCGGCGGTGACGTTGTAGCGCGCAAGACGGCTGACGCCGCAGCAGACGAAGTAGATGAGGATCACGCAGTCCCAGCCGCCATTGAGTCCCGCCGCGAAGGCAAGCGCGGCGGGCAGCACACCGAAGGAGATGATGTCCGCCAGCGAGTCGAGTTCACGCCCGAGCGCCGAATGCGTCTGCCGCCAGCGCGCGATGCGGCCGTCGAACACGTCGAAGATGAAGGCAGCCGGTGCAAGCGCGGCGGCCCAGAAGAAATGGGTGACGGACTGGCTCCCGATGTAGGCCATCGCGAGGAAGATGGCGCCGACGCCGCAGGCCGCATTGCCGAGCGTGAAGAAGTCGGCCAGATGGAATCCCCGGATCATCGAGAAATGCTTGCGGGGCGGGCGCTGGGTGGGGGTGGAGGTGGCCATTCTTTGAATCCTTGGGCGAGCTTTCGGCACACCTTAGCGCATGCGGCCGTGGGTGGGTGTAGGTTGCGGCTCCGTCGCTGCGTCCAACTCGTGCTGAATGCGCGCTCCCAGCGCCAGCAGCGTCGGCGCGAGTTCGCGCACGACCGCGACAAATGGCTCCGCCGTCGACACGCTCACATTCAAGGCATAGTGCGAGCCCCTGAACATCAGCGGCGTCGCAACCGCGACGACTTCGGGTTGCCACGCAGCGGCGCAGTAGCCGTGTTCGTCCACGCTACGGATTGCCGCTGCGAGCGCCGGCCCGAGTGCTGCCCATTGCGCACGGCGGACCCGACGGAAGTATGCGAGCAAGACCTTGCGCTGGTCCTCCGTCGCGCTCGCGAGATAGGCGCGGCCAAGGGAGGTCAGCTCCATCGGAACACGCTGGCCTGAAACGACGGTTCGCAGAGACGGCCGCCGGTTGTAGCGGATCGATTCGAGGTAGACCATTTCGTCTCGGTCGGGAGCGGCCAGCCCGACGTTGACTCGATGTGCCTGGGCGGCGACGCGCATGTGCGGCGCTGCAATGGCGAGCGCGGTGGAACCGCTGCGCATGGCGTGCGCCAGGCTGAGTACCGGAGGAGCCAGCCGATACGCCCTGGTCCTTGGTTCCACCTGCAGGTATCCCGATCCCACGAGCGTTTGTGTCAGGCGGCTCACCGTGGCGCGGGAAAGCCCGGTTCGCTCCGCAATGTCAGCGTTGCCCAGCAGCTCCGAGCCGGGACGGAACGCTCGCAGGATCTCGATGCCCCGCTCCAGAGACCTGTTCGCGGGGGATAGACCGGGCTTCCGAGCTCCGAGCGAGCGCGCATGTGTTGGCGAATTCATGAGATTCAGGTGCACCCCTGCAAGGCCGGACGACGGACCAGCCAAGTTTAGTGAATTCCACTGCTTGGAATCGAGGGGATGTCAAACGGAAGAAGGCTTCCTAAGCTATTGCTCTGACAAAGACCTATGCCCGCGTGGCAGGAGACAACCCATGACCTTGCTCTTCCGTTCCTTTCTGCGCCGTTTGGCCAGTTGCCTGGCCGTGACCGCGCTGGGAGCCTCGGCAGCCTTCGCTGCCTTCCCCGACAAGCCCATCAAGCTGGTCGTACCTTTCGCCCCTGGCGGCGGAACCGATGCCATTGCACGTGCACTGGGCGTCGGCATGTCCAAGGCGCTGGGCCAGTCGGTCATCGTCGACAACAAGCCCGGCGCGGGCACCATCATCGGCAGCGATGCCGTGGCCAAGAGTGCTCCTGACGGCTATACGGTGCTGGTGTCGACCTTTGCGCATGCCGTCAACCCAAGCCTGATGGCCAAGCTCCCCTACGACACGCAGAAAGCGTTCGCACCGGTCGTCTTGCTGGCGCGAGGTCCGAACGTCCTCGTGGTGCGTGAGGACAGTCCTTACAAGTCGGTGGCAGACGTGGTTGCAGCCGCGCGTGCCAACCCCGGGAAGCTCACCTATGCCTCGCAGGGCAACGGCACTTCGGCACATCTTGCGGGCGAGATGTTCACGAACCTGGCCAAGGTACAGATGACGCACGTTCCCTACAAGGGCGCCGGCCCGGCCCTGACCGATCTGCTCGGGGGCCAGGTCGACATGATGTTCGCCACGGCCGCAGCGGCCTCATCCCAAGTCGCTGGCGGCAAGCTGCGCGCAATCGGGGTCACCTCGCCACGCCGCGCGCCGGCCCTGAAGGATGTGCCCGCCATCGCGGAAACCGTTCCCGGCTATGCGGTCGAGAGCTGGTACGGCCTGTTCGTTCCGGCGGCTACGCCGACCGATGTGATCGGCAAGCTGAACGCGGCGGCGAAGAAGGCAACCGAGAGTGCCGAGTTTCGCAAGATGCTCGAACCGGAAGGTCTTACCGTGAGCGCCGGTACCCCGGCCGAACTCGGTGACTTCGTCGGCTCCGAGACCACTCGCTGGTCGCGGATCGTCAAGGAAAACAACGTCAAGGTCGACTGAGATCGAAGGAGGATGCATCCCATGGACTACGCCCTGATCCAACTGCAGGTCGAGCGCAGCATCGCCACGCTCACCTTCAACCGCCCCGAGAAGCGCAACGCGATGAGCGACGAGCTGCGCACCGAGTTCATCCACGCCCTGGAGTGCGTCGCCGCCGACAAGGGCATTCGAGCCTTGGTGCTGACAGGTGCCGGCAAGGGCTTCTGCGCCGGCGGTGACATCGCGGGCATGGAGCGCCGCATGAATGCGCCGGCCGGCGAGATCGCCTTCAATGGCTGGCACCGGCAGCAACGTGTACACCACACGCAGGCGTTGCTGCACACGATGCCCAAGCCAGTGATTGCGGCCGTGAACGGCGCCGCATCCGGCCTTGGCGCGGACACCGCGCTTGCATGCGACTTCATCATCGCCAGCGAGTGGGCCAGCTTCACCTGGTCCTATATCCACCGCGGCATCATTCCTGACGGCGGCGGCATGTACTTCCTGCCGCGCCGGGTCGGCTTGCCAAAAGCCAAGGACCTGATCTTCACCGGGCGCAAGGTGGACGTCGACGAGGCACTCGCCTTGGGTATCGTGGACCGCAAGACCACCGCGGACCGGCTCGTGGCCGATGCACAGGCGTGGGCTGCCGAATTGAGCAAGGGCTCCGCAACGGCGCTTGCGCTTTCCAAGACGATCCTGAACCAGACCTTCGAGCTGCCGGCCCAGCAGGTCTTCGCCCAGGGCAGCCAGGCGCAGGGCATCTGCTACACGAGCACCGAACATCGCGAATCGGTCCATGCCTTCCTGGCAAAGGCCAATGTCAACTCCAACGGCACTGCCAAGGGATGATGGACATGGAAGCCCTCTCCCGATTGCTCCGGCCCCGAAGCGTCGCCGTGATCGGCGCCTCTGGCGATCCGGCCAAGACCGCGGGCCGGCCGGTTTCGTATCTCCTGAAGCATGGCTTCGCCGGCACGGTCTACCCCGTGAACCCGAAGCTCGATCGCATTGGCGAGTTGCCCTGCTACCGCGACGTGGCCTCGCTGCCGGAGATTCCTGACGTGGGGATCGTCCTGCTGGGTGCGGAGCGGGCCCACGTCGCCGTTCGCGAGCTTGCCGATCGCGGCGCCGCCGCGGCCATCGTGCTGGCGAGTGGCTACACCGAGACCGGCGAGGAGGGCGCTCGGCGCCAGCAGCAACTATTGGAAGCTGCAGGGAACATGCGCATCCTGGGCCCCAACACCATCGGCCTGGTGAATTTGACCGACGACATCGTGCTCTCGGCCAGTGGTGCGCTCGAGATGGATCATTTCCATGCAGGTGCCATTGGCGTGGTGTCGCAGAGCGGCGGCATCCTCGGTGCGCTGTTGTCGCGTGCTACGGCCCGGGGCATCGGGCTGTCGAAGCTGGTCTCGACCAGCAACGAGGTGGATCTTGAGTTGGCCGATTTCGTCGACGCGCTGGTCGACGATCCGGCAACGCGAGTCATCGCGCTGTACATCGAAGCGATCCGGTATCCAGAGAAATTTCGCGCTGCCGCGCTCAGGGCCGCGCGTGCCGGCAAGCCCATCGTCGCTTTCAAGATCGGGCGCTCCGAGGCGGGCGCCAAGGCTGCGGTGTCGCACACGGGCGCGCTGGCCGGCGCCGATCGCATGTACGACGCCTTGTTTCGCCAGACCGGCGTGATTCGCGCGCAGAGCTTCGGCGATCTGCTCGACATCCCGGCCGCCCTCGCGACAGGGCGCGTCCTGCGCGGCAAGCGGGTCGCCATCCTGACCTCCACCGGCGGTGCCGGCACACTCGTGTCCGACAGCCTGGGTGTTTCCGGATTCGAGACTCCCGCGCCGGATGAACAAACGGCGGCGGCCTTGCGAGCCTTGCAGACCGGCGACCACGCCGCGCTGGATCGCAATCCGATCGACGTCACCCTGGCGGGCCTGCAACCGGATCTGTTGCGCGGTGCCATCAAGACACTGCTGGCGAGTCCGACCTATGACGCCCTGGTCATCATCGTTGGTTCCTCGGGCGTCGGCAGGCCCGAGTTGATGGCCGGCGCGATCGAGGACTGCCTGACGCATTCAGACAAGCCTGTGCTCGCCTACGTCAGCCCGCATGCGCCCGAAGCCGCGACGCTGCTCACGCAACGCGGCGTACCCGCGTTCGTTTCTGCGGAAAGCTGTGCGGCAGCGCTGGCGGGGATGTTTCAGGCGAGCGAATGGAAAGCGCCGGCCGTGCAATCCGCCTCCGAAGCTCGCGCGCAAACGCATGACCTGCCCCCAGGCTCGCTGGATGAGGCGCAGGCCAAGGAGCTGTTCGCATCTTTCGGCGTGCCCTGCGCAAGTGAGCTGGTCGTCGAGGACGGAGAGGCGGCCGAGCGCGCCGCGCGCGAACTTGGGGGGCGGGTGGTCCTGAAGATTCTCTCCAGCGACATCACACACAAGAGCGATGTAGGCGGCGTGGCGGTGAACGTCTTGCCCGAAGAGATTGCAGCGCGGCTCGACGCGATGGCGGCCGAGGTGGAGCGAAATACAGGCGTTCATCCCAAGCGCTTTCTGGTGCAGGAGATGGTGAGCGGCGGCATCGAACTGATCCTCGGCATGCACCGCGATCCGCTCGGCACGGCCATCCTGCTCGGCATGGGAGGGGTCACCGCGGAACTGTTCAATGACACGGCGATCCGCCTGCTGCCGGCGGAAGGCGGACTCACCAGGCAAGAGGCCTTGGCCATGGCGCGCGAGCTCAAGACCTGGCCGCTGCTCGATGGCTTTCGTGGACGTCCCAAGGCTGACGTGCAAGCGCTGGTCGATGCCATCATCGCCTTCTCGCGCATGGCCGCGCAACTGGGCGATCGACTGGCAGAGGCCGAAATCAATCCGATCTTCGTGCTCCCCGACGGCGCGGGCGTGCGTGCCGCCGATGGCGTCGTAGTGCTCCGCTGAGGCGAAGAGCAAAGGGCGAGCGGAGGTCGATGGACGACGCCAAAGGCGAGCGCCCTCGTCAATCAACCAAGGAGCCCGGTATGCGGTGCGGCTGGGGCGACCCTTCTGCGCCGCCGAAGCGCGCAGCTTCAGGCGGATCAGGGCCGCGCGTGTTTGAGCCGGAGGCGAGTTTCGCGCGGACCCCGCCTGAAGCGAGCACTGCAGGGAAGCCCGAAGGGCCGGCGCAGCGGGGTCGCCCCAGCCGCACCGCATACCGGGCGGACCCCAAACGGACACAGTCGCCAAGGTGCCAGCGATGCGATGTCTAGCTGCGGCCCGCGTCCGCGTCGTACGCCTCGGCGATGCGCGCGAAGCGGCCGAGCAGGCCGGACGCCGACGCGGTGGGCTTCACGCCGTCGCGCAAGGCCGCCGGGTCCGCGCCTTCGGAGCGCAGCGACTCCGCAAGATGCTCGACGTAGCCGCGCATGATCTCGTCGTCGAACTCCGGATGGAACTGCACGCCCCATGCGTTCTCGCCGATGCGAAAGGCTTGGATCGGCTCGAAATCGTTGCCGGCGAGGCGCACCGCGCCGTCGGGAAGCCGCAGTGCGCTCTGGCGGTGGACCACATGCGCATCGAAGCGCTTCGGCAGATCGCGCGCCAGCGGATCGTCCGCGGCCTCGGGCCGCAGTTCGACCTGGACCGTGCCGATTTCCATGCCGACCGGATGATCGCCGGCCTCGCCGCCGAGCGCGTCGGCCAGCAACTGATGGCCGAAGCAGATGCCCAGCACCGGCGTGCCGTGCGCCACCAGTTGCGCGAGCCATGCACCGGTGCTTTCGCTCCACGGCTCGCGGTGCGAGACCATCGCGTGCGAGCCGGTCACGATGGCGCCGGAGATTTCAGCGGGCGCCGGCAGCGTGTCGCCGCGGCGCGGATCGAGCACCATGACCGGCAGCCGCGTGTCGCCGAGGCCGGCGGCGATCCAGTGCTCGAAGTCGCCATGTTGTTCGCGCAGCGCATCGAAGGTTTCGCCGGCCTTGATGATTGCAAGGGGGCGGGGGGAGATATCTTCCATCCCGCAATCATGCCGCACCCGGAGGCAGCGGCGGCTCAGGCCGGCAGCCGCTTTTCGTAAGCCGCTTCGACTTCGAGGAAATGGGTCCAGAACGGCCGCGCCTTGCGTTCGTGCAGCACGTCATCGAGCACGTCGAGATGCGCATGCCATCCGCTGGCGTGACTGAGCAGTTGCTTGCGGTCGGGCAGGCGGCGATGAATCAGCACCAGCCGCGTTGCGTGCGCGCCCTCCGGCGCGAGTTCGAAGCTCACTTCGGATTCGGCCGGTCCGCCGTCGTCCCAAGTCATCACCAGCAGCCGTGGCGCGTCCATGCGCACAACGTGCGAAGTCGCGGACTGCCTTTCGTTGCATGCGCTGAAACGCTCCGGTGCTCTTTCGCCGGACAGGTAGATGTGATCGAACTGCAATTCGATCTTTCCGCCGGGTTCGTGTGCCATGGTGCCGCCTGCGAGCCATTTGGCCCGCTTGTCGGGTTCGACGAAATAGGACCAGACGCGCTCGATAGGCGCTGGCAGGACGCGCTCCATGCGGAGAACGCCGGATTCGTCGACGATGCCGTAGTTGTTCATCGTGGATGCTCCTTGAGGTTGAGAAGATCAGTCGGGGTTTGGATCGCGCCGAAGCTCGCGCTCCAGCAGGTCGAGGTGGCTGTTCCAGAACCGCTCGTAGTAGCGCAGCCATTCGTCAGCCTCTGCGAGCGCTGCCGGTTCGAGCCGGCAGACGTGCGCGCGGCCCTGCACCGTGCGTGAGACCAGGCCCGCGCGTTCCAGCGTCTTGACGTGCTTGGATGCGCCTGCGAAGGACATGTGGAAGGGCGCGCCGAGTTCGCCCACGCTCCATTCGCCTTGCGCCAGCAACTGCAGCATCGTGCGGCGGGTGCTGTCCGAAAGGGCGTGGAAAACGGCGTCGAGCCTTTCGTCGTCTAGTTCAACCATGTAGTTGAATATAGACCGATGCCCGACATTGTTCAACCACTTGGTTTAATTTTGTTCGCCGGCCTCGATCGTGCTCTCGACGCGGTGCGCGACCTCCAGCACGAGGTCCTGTCGCTGGGGCGATTCGCGCCAGCGAAGGCGCAGGCCGGTTTCCCAGTCGGGGTGGCTGCGTGCCGGCTGGGCGGCATGGACCAGATCGACGAGCGCGCGCTGGTCCGTCGCATTCGCGGTACTGGTCGCGATCCTGTCGACCGCCGCGTGGCCGCGGTGTTCGAGTGCTCGCATCAACCTGAGTTGCCAACCCATGAGCACGAAGAGCACGCGGTCTTCCACCGTAAGTTCATGAACGTCGCGCAGCTTGTTGGCGAGCTTGCGGCCCAGCGGCCCCAGGCCTTGCGACATCGCGCCGCCGATCGCGCCGCCGAGCGCCGCGCCTGTGCCCAGCGACAGGCCGGCCAGCGCGATATCGGCCACCACGCCGACCGCCGCACCCACGGCGACACCCTTGCCAAGCAGGATGCCGGCGTCCTTCAGCGCCTCCGGATGGAAGAAGTCCATGGTCCATCGCCCTTCCAGCAGCGGCATGGACGCCTCGTCCGCGTCGCCTTCGCGGAAACCGTAGAGCGCGAGCAGGTCGTCGGTGCAGCGCTGCGCCTTGTCGAAAAGGGATTTCTGCAAATCGGCGATGAGGCGCTTGCGGCCCCGCTCGTCCGCGAACTCGGCGCCGGTGGCGGTACGGCGCATTGCCGTTGCGTCGACCAGCAGTTCGGCAATGCGCCTGCTTGCGGCCTGGCGGCGTTGGGCGAATTCCGCTTCGAGCGATGCGGCGACGCTGTCCAGCAGGGCGCGCCGGTCGCGCAGCAGTGTCGACAGATCGCGATACAACTCGCGCTCCGCGCCGACGAATGGCGCCGCCGCGTCGAAGCGCACGACCACGTGCAAGCCGTAGGCCGAGAGCAGGTCGCGCCAGGCCGTCTCGCGATTGGCAGGGTGGCGCACGAAGTTCAGAACCGGCAACACGGGCCGTGCGCATGCATTCAACAGTTCGATTTCCGCCCGGAACTTGGGTAGCACGGGTTCGCGCGCATCGATCACCAGGAAGGCGGCGTCGACGTCGAGCAGGGCGCGTAGCACCTTGGCCTCCTGCTCGAACACGCCGTGCGCTTCGGGGCCTTGCAGAAAGCGGCGGATGCGGTCCGGCGGCGTCAGGCTCTTGTCGAAGACCTCGAGATGCTCGCGCAGCGCGACGGCGTCTTCGAGGCCCGGCGTGTCGAAGAAGCGCACCGCGGGCGCACCGTCGACGACGAGATCGATCGTCTCGACGTGCCGCGTCGTGCCGGGGCGTTCCGAAACATCGCCGAAGTTCACACGCCGCGTGAGGGTGCGCAGCAGCGACGTCTTGCCGGCATTGGTGTGGCCGACCACCGCGATGCGGATGGGGTTGTCCTTCGTCATTTCCAGTCGTGGAGCAAGGGCTCCAGCGCATCGCCGGCGGGGATGCCGTCGAGGTTGGCGTCGGTCAGCCAGGCGTGCCAGCGTTGGCGCGCGTCGTCGTCCACCACCGCGCCGAAGAGCCACAGCCGGCAATCGCCGCACAAGGCCATGACCTCGCGCAAGAAACGTTCGGTGCCGCGGTCCGGGCTGGATCCTGCGTGGCAGCCGACGAGCACGCGCCGCGGACGCAGGCGGGCGAGCGCAACGAGCAACTGGTGCCGCGCCCCGGCGCTGCCGTCGATGCGCATCGACGTCGCGCCGCGCATCTCGAGCGCGGCCGGCGGCCACGGAAGTTCGTCCGGCAATTCGAAGCCGATGGCCATCAACGCGTTGGTGGTGTCGCCTATCGCCAGGTTGTGCGGCATCAAGTGAGGCAGGGGGCCGGGATCGGCATCGACGATGCGTGGCGGCGCGAGCGCGTCGAAGCGTGCGAGCAGTTTGCGGTAGTAGGGCTGCGACAGATCGGGCTGCACCGCCTTGCTGCGCATCCGGCAGACCGCGGCGCTGAGTGCGGCGAACGCCATGCGCGGCAACAGGCCATAGACGATGAGGCACCCTGTGAGCCACAGCGCCAGGTCGCGCTGGCCCGAGGCGGCCGCCATCGGCGAACGCACCGCCTCCTCGTCGGGAACCGGAAAACCGAGCTGCGCGGGCAGGTGGCCCAGCCATTGAACGCCGCGCACGAAAAAGTCCGGATCGAGGATCGTGGTTTCCCAGTTCAGCGTGTAGTTGCGAAACGAGAGCGCGAAGAGCATCGCCACAAGGACCACGGCGAACGAGAGCGACCAGATGGCATGGCTCACGAACCCGAGCGCCCAGGGCAGCAGCCGGGCGCGGGCCAGAAGCCGCGTGACAGCGCGCAGCAGCACCGGCGACTGCCCGCGACGGCCACCGGCGACGCGCGCCGTGAGCGCCAGCCACAGCCAGCCGAAGGAAGCATTGAAGGAGCCCAGCGGCAGGACCAGCCCGAAAAGCCAAAGCACAAGGGTCAGCAGATGCAGCCCCAGCAGGCTGGCCAGCGCGACCACGACATTGATGCGGCGCTCGCCGCCACCCAGCACGTTGCTGGCGAGCGAAAGGCCGGCCATGACGATGAGCGCGACCAACCCCAGCAGCACCCAGGGCGCCCACGCGCGTGCGCGAGAAATCTCGGGCTGGAGACCGACGCGCTGTCCCAGGATGCGCGCGCGTTCCTCGATCCGCCCGGCGCCATCCGGCCGAAGGTGGGTGGCTTCGCGCATGGCCTGCGCGTCGTCGAGCGGCCCGGTCTCTTCGATCAACTGGACCGCCTCGGTGATTGCCGCGTCCTGGAACGAAGAGTGATGCGCCACGGGATTCAACAACTTTCCTTATCTACACAAGCAAGGCCGGCGCACCGGAGGGGTGCGGGAAATTATGCCCGTGGCAAGTTAGCTGATGGCACACGAAAAAGGGCCGCAGCGCGGCCCCGTCATCCCCGCGCGGGGGGTGGAGGTGAATGAGGAGGGCGCGGCTTCAGCGCAGGCCGAAGAACGAGAGCACGGCAACCACGACCACGACCAGACCGACGATGTAAATGATGGAATTCACGGTGGAAACTCCTCTGTTGAAGACGAGTCCAGCATGCCATTCGCCGGGATTTGCGATGTCGGCGGGCGGCACCGCCCACTGTAGGACTTGCGGGTCAGACTGTCGATGGCTCGGCTTCGGCGTAGTCCTCGTCCTCGCTGCCGTCGCCGAGGAAGCCGCCGCTCTGGTGCGCCCACAGGCGCGCGTAGAGCCCGCCTTTCGCCAGCAGCGTGCGGTGGTCGCCTTCCTCGACCACGCGGCCTTCGTCGAGCACGATCAGCCGGTCCATCGCGGCGATGGTCGACAGGCGGTGCGCGATCGCGATCACGGTCTTGCCTTCCATCAGTCGATAGAGACTGGCCTGGATGGCAGCCTCGACCTCGGAGTCGAGCGCGCTGGTGGCTTCGTCGAGCAGCAGGATCGGCGCGTCCTTGAGCATCACGCGCGCGATGGCGATGCGCTGGCGCTGGCCGCCGGAGAGCTTCACGCCGCGTTCGCCCACATGGGCCTCGTAGCCCCGGCGTCCGTTCGGGTCACCGAGCGACTGGATGAACTCGTGCGCCTCGGCGCGTGCGGCGGCGGCGTGGATCGCGGCCTCGCTGGCATCGGGCCGGCCGTAGGCGATGTTGTCGGATACGGAGCGGTGCATCAGCGAGGTGTCCTGCGTCACCATGCCGATGTGGGCTCGCAGGCTGTCCTGCGTGACGTGCGCGATGTCTTGGCCGTCGATGAGAATGCGGCCGCCGCTCAGGTCGTGAAAGCGCAGCAGCAGGTTGACCAATGTCGACTTGCCGGCGCCCGAACGGCCCACGAGGCCGATCTTCTCGCCGGGCGCGACCGTGAGCGAGAGGTCGTCGATCACGCGCCGACCCGCGTCGGCGTAGCGGAAGCTCACGTGCTCGAACCGGACCTGGCCGTGCGGCACCCGAAGCTCGGCGGCCTCGGGCGCATCGACCACGGTGCGCGGGCGCGACAGCGTCCTCATCCCGTCCTGCACCGTGCCGATGTTCTCGAACAGGCTCGTCATCTCCCACATCATCCAGTGCGACATCCCCTGCAGGCGCAGCGCCATCGCGGTCGCGGCGGCCACGGCGCCGATGCCGACCGACCCTTGCGACCACAGCCACAGCGACATGCCCGCCATGCCGGCGGTCAGGCTCATGCTGAGCGCGTGGTTGGTGATCTCGAAGGCGCTCACGAGCCGCATCTGGCCGTAGCCGGTGTGCATGAATTCCTTCATGGCGGCGCGCGCGAAGCCGGCCTCGCGCTGCGTGTGCGAGAAGAGCTTGACGGTGGCGATGTTGGTGTAGGCGTCGGTCACGCGGCCGGTCATGAGCGCGCGCGCGTCGGCCTGTGCCTTGCCGATCTTGCCAAGGCGCGGCACGAAGAAGAACAGCTGGACGGCATACAGCAGCACCCACACCAGGAAGGGCAGCATCAGCCTGCGGTCGAGCACGGCCGACAGCACGATCATGGTCGCGACGTAGACGCCCATCGCCACCAGCATGTCGGCCAGAACGAAGATCGCGTCGCGCACGGCCAGCGCGGTCTGCATGACCTTCGCCGTGATGCGGCCCGCGAACTCGTCCTGGTAGAAGGCCATGCTCTGGCCGAGCATGAGACGGTGGAAGTTCCAGCGCAACCGCATCGGCAGGTTGACCGCCAGCGTCTGGTGCTTGACGATGGTCTGCAGCGCGACCACGCCGACGCTCGCGAGCATCGCGATGCCCAGCCAGGTCAGCGTCGTGCCGCGGTCTTCCCACAGCCGCTCCGGCGCCTGCCCGGCAAGCCAGTCGACGATGCGGCCCAGCACCGCGAACAGCAAGGCCTCGAAGGCCGACACCGTGGCCACGAGCAGTGCCATGGTCGCGATCATTCCGCGCAGGCCGTGGCTGCAGGCCCACAGGAATGCGAACAGGCCGTGCGGCGGCAGCCGGGGTTCGGGAGGCGGGTACGGGTGAAGGAGTTTTTCGAAGAAGCGGAACAAGGCGAGCGGTCTCCAATGAGGCGCCACTGTAGCGGCGCAAGGGTCATTCCGCGCGGAAAGGGTTATGGAACGAAGAACGCAGGGCCACCCAATTGCGAGCCCACGAAATCGATGAAGCTGCGCAGCTTCGGCGCCATGTATTGCCGGCTCGCGTAGACCGCGAACAGCGTCACCGGCGGGGTCGCGTAGTCCGGGACCAGCCGCACCAGCCGGCCCTCGGCCAGATCGTCGTCCACCAGCCATTCGGGCAGGAACGAGATGCCGACGCCGGCATGCACCGCGTGCAGCGTGAGCGTGGTGTCGTCGGACTTCATCACCGGCTGCAGCCGCAACGGCGCCTGCCGCCCGCCGGGGCCCTTCAGCGCGAAGTTCTCGAGGTTGACGTAGCTGGGCACGATGGCCGCCATCTTCGCGAGATCCGCGGGTGTCGCCGGAAGGCCGGCCCGCGCAATGCAGTCGGGCGTGGCGACCAGATGAAACTGCAGGCGGCACAGCGGCCGCGCGAAGAGGGCGGGCGAGGGCTCCTGCGTGGCGCGCAGGGCGAGGTCGTAGCCGTCGGCCGCGAGATCGACCTTGCGGTTCTCCAGGTGCATGTCGACGAGCACTTCAGGGTAGCGCTCGCGGTAGCCGGCCAGCACGCGCGCGAAACGCGGCGTGGCGCACCATACGGGCGCGCTGACCTTGAGCTGGCCGCGCGGGGTTTCGTTCTTCTGGCCGATGGCGGCTTCGGCGGCATCGAGCAGGTCGAGCGCGCGTCGGCTCTGCTCGTACCAGGCCTGGCCGGCTTCGGTCAGGCTCAGGTGCCGGCTCGAACGGTGCAGCAGGCGCGCACCCAGCGATTTTTCGAGTTGCGCCACGTGCTTGCTCGCCATCGGCGCGGAGATCCCCAGGCGCTCGGCCGCGGCGACGAAGCTACCGGCGTCCACCACTTCCCGGAACACGCGCAGACTGGTCAGACGATCCATCATGATTTCCTGGTGGGAAACGAATCGATGAATCGTAGCCTATCGATTTCTCGCGCAGAAATCTCTAGACTGGCTGCCAAGGAGCAATCCATGAGCAACACCACGAACGCCACCCACACCACGCAACGTCTTCCCACCTATTTCATCTCGCACGGCGGCGGCCCCTGGCCGTGGATGAAGAAGGAAATGGGCCCCACCTACGACAAGCTGGAAGCCGCATTGGCCGACATGCCGCGCCAGATCGGCCGCACGCCGGCCGCGATCCTGATGATTTCGGCACACTGGGAGGAGCCGGCCTTCACCGTGATGGGCAATCCGCGTCCGCCCATGATCTACGACTACGGCGGCTTTCCCGAACACACCTACCGCGTGCATTACGACGCCCCCGGCTCCCCGGAGCTCGCTCGCCGGGTGCAGGGCTTGATCGAGGCCGCGGGCCTGCCAGCGCAGACGGACACCGAGCGGGGCTTCGACCACGGTACGTTTTCGCCGATGGTCGCCATCTATCCGAAGGCCGACGTGCCGGTGGTGCAACTGTCGCTGCGGCGCGGGCTCGACCCGGCCGAACACCTGGCGCTCGGCCGTGCGATCGCGCCGCTGCGCGACGAGAACGTGCTGATCGTCGGCAGCGGGCTGAGCTATCACAATTTGCGCGCGTTCGGCCCGCAGGCGCGCGATGTGTCGAAGGCCTTCGATGACTGGCTCAACGACACCGTGGTCCGCACGACCGCCGGCCAGCGCGACGAAAAGCTGCTGCAGTGGTCGGTGGCGCCGGCCGCCCGCATCGCGCATCCGCGCGAGGAGCACCTGATACCGCTGATGGTCGCGGTCGGCGCGGCGGAGAACGAGGCGGGCGAGCGCGTCTATCACGAGGACGCGTTCATGGGCGGCATCGCGGTGTCGAGCTTCCGGTTCGGCGACGCAGCGGCGTGATCCGGCAGGGCCGGCGCGGCACAATCCCCCGGTGCCCTATTACTCGACCTTTGAACCGCAGGCTGAGGCCGACGCCGTCCGCCTGATCGAGCGCGTCGATGCGCTCTCCACCCATCACGACGTCGAGCACGGCGGCGTTCGCATTCGATGGCGCCGTTTCGGCACTGACGATTCGCATCCGCCGCTGGTGCTGCTTCACGGCGGGCACGGCAGCTGGATGCACTGGCTGCGCAACGTCGAGGCGCTATCGGCCACGCGGACGCTGTGGCTGCCCGACATGCCGGGGTTCAACGATTCCGGCACGCCGCCCGAGCCGGCGCCCGGAAAGACCGCGCTGGACGGGCTGCTCGATGCACTCGGTGCGACCCTCGACAGCCTGATCGGCGCAGGCACCGAGATCGATCTGGGCGGTTTTTCCTTCGGCGGGCTGGTCGCCTCGAAGTTCGGCGCGCGGCGTGGCGGCATCCGGCGAATGGTCCTCATGGGCAGCGGTGGACACGGCACGCTGCGCCGGATGACGGTGGAGATGATCAACTGGCGCGCCGCCGAGGATCGCGACGAGGAGCGCGCCGCGCTGCTTCACAACCTCGCCGCACTGATGTTGCACGACAAGTCGGCCATCGACTCGCTGGCTTTTGCGATCCACGACATCTCGTGCCACGGCACGCGCTTTCGCAGCAAGGAAATCTCGCTCGCCGGGGGCCTCCAGGTGGCGCTGGAGACCATCGGCGGCCCGCAACTGCTGATCTGGGGTGAGCATGACGTCACGGCCGACTCGCGTCCGCTGGTGGCGCAACTCGTCGCCGGGCATCCGCTGCGCGAAGGCGCGGTGGTCGACGGCGCCGGGCACTGGGTGCAGTTCGAGCGCGCGGACGAGGTCAACGCGCTGCTGCTGCGGTTCCTCGCCTAGACGAGACAGGTTGAGCGCGGAGGCGTACCGATCAGGCTTCCCGAGGCCGAAAAATGAAAGTTGCAAGGCGTCAGGAGCGCCGGCGAGTCACTTTGCGAGTCCCAATATGCGGTGCCGGGTCGGTGTTGAAATGTGCGTACGTATCGACATCGAAGAACGATACCGAGAGCATCTTGTCGACAGGTAGTACGAGCCGAAACTTCTCTGCGTCGCTTTCGGGGTCATCTTCCTTATAGAACTGGTCATAGTAGGTCGTGAAAATGACCATGCCAGTCTCGGTGCGGTAGCCGCTCATATACGGTAGCAGCGCAATGACGCGTCGCTCAGTCTTCGGCTCGGGCGTGGTGAGAATCAGGCCGACATAAACCTTGTTCGAAGACAACGTGATGGATACGGTCCTCAGTTGGCCCAACGCCTCAAGCAGCAGTTCTTCAAGCTCATTTTCCTCCGCTGCCTTCCACAGGGCCTGATCGATGCGGCTCTTGTTGAGCTTGTTGAGCACCATCGGGCCGATTCGACCCAGGGCCACAGAGATCAGGCATACGATAAAGAAGCCAAGTTGCGGGGGTATGTTTTCTGGTGACTTGAGCAATGGCTTGGCGATGCCGATAAGCGTCGCTTCGACCGCAGGAAACCATGCATATTGATTCAGGGCCCAGTAGATGCCTGCGAAGATCAACAGCGAGATGACGAACAGGCACACACCATGATATGCAACACGAAAGTACAGCCTGTGCCCGTCTTCACGAGCAACCTTGTACTTGAGCGCCGTATAGCCGACGATGAACTGATGCCCGCCGATGAGCGGCAGCAGGAGGGCGATTGTCGGGTCCAAGCCGGGCCGATTATTTGGCGGCGCGGGCGGCGGCCTCCCGCAGACGGGCAACTGCGGTCAACTGCTTTTGAACGATCGCGTTCTGCAGCGCTACGTTCGCGTCAATCGACGCGACGCCCTTGTCAGAAATGTTGTACTGAACAACAGGGGTTGGAGCCTGACGCTTCTGGGGAGAAGGGGCAGCTGCGAGGGTGCGGGCAGCAACCGACATGATCCACTCCGGGTAGTTGGTGACTTTCTTCAATTCATTATAGGTTCGGCAGAACCGTTATTAATCTCTCCACGAGTTTGTGGTGGCCCGCCGTGGATCAAGGCTCGGACTGGCCTAGCCAGGCAGCGACGCCGAGTTCTTCCGCCAGAACGCGGCATCCGGCAACGTCCCCGCGCCGGCCGCCGCGTTTTCCGCCATGTGCTCGGCCCGGCTCGTGCCGGGAATGGTGCAGGTCACGGCCGGATGGCTCAGCACGAACTTGATCAGCACCTGCGCCCAACTCGTGCAGGCGATGTCGGCCGCCCAGCCCGGCAGCGGTTTGTCACGCAGCCTGCGCAGCAGCCCACCGCCGCCGAAGGGCAGGTTGACGATCACGGCTACCCCGCGTTCGCTCGCAAGCGGCAGCAAGCGCTGCTCGGCCGCGCGCGCATCGAGCGAATAGTTGATCTGCAAAAAGTCGAGCTTCTGCGCGCGAAGCACGGCTTCGACTTCGCCATACGCCGATTCGGTGTAGTGCGTGATGCCGATGTAGCGCACGCGGCCCTTGTCCTTCCAGCCGCGAAGGGTTGCGAGGTGCGTTTTCCAGTCGACGAGGTTGTGGACCTGCATCAGGTCGATGCGCTCGGTGCGCAGTCGCGTGAACGATTGCTCCATCTGCGTGATGCCGGCCTCGCGGCCCGAGGTCCAGACCTTGGTGGCGAGAAAGGCCTTGTCGTGCTGCTTCGATGCGGCGAGCAACTCACCGGTGGTTTCTTCGGAGCGGCCATACATCGGCGAACTGTCGATCACCGTGCCGCCGGCGGCGAACAGGGCATCGAGCACGCCCGGAAGCCGCTGGTATTCGACGGTGCCGGGGCGTTGGTCGAAGCCGATCCAGGTGCCGCAGCCGACCACCGGCAAGGCTTCCTGCGTGGAGGGAATGGGACGGGTGTTCATCTTCGGTCTGCCTTGCTGTGCGAGGGAAGGGAGCGCGACGCCGGCGCACAGCGCCATGCCCAGCCGCAGCAACTGGGTGCGCGTGAGGAGGAAGCCGCCGTCCGTCATCGCACGTTCAATGCCTGGCTCAGGGTTCGCGGGCGAACATCGCGTTGATCTCGCGATGGCTCACGGCCGTGCTGGCATAGGTGAAGGTGCCGTGCTCGCGCATCTCGTTGGCGGCGCGCAGGAAAGCGCCCATTGCGGCGCGGGCCAGCGAACCGCCGACGCTGATGCGGCGCACGCCGAGCCCGAACAGCGTCTTCGCGTCGAGGGTGACGGCACCGAGGCCCATCAGCACGTTCAGGGGGCGGTCGATTTCGCGCAGCACCGTCGAGATGTCTTCGCGGGTCACGAGGCCGGGCGCATAGAGCACATCGGCGCCGGCTTCCTGGTAGGCCTGCAGGCGCGCGATGGTGTCGGCGAGGTCGTTGCGGCCGTGGAGATGGTTTTCGGCGCGCGCGGTCAGCGTGAAGGGAAAGGGCTGCGCGCGGGCCGCTTCCACGGCGGCGCGGATGCGCTCCACCGCAAGCTCGCGGCCGTAGATGGGATCGTCGGCGCGGTTGGTGGCGTCCTCGATCGATCCACCGACGATGCCGGCCTCGGCCGCGAGCCGAATGGTCTGCGCGACTTCCTTGGGATCGTCGCCGAAGCCGTTTTCCAGGTCGGCGCTCACGGGCAGGTCGATGGTCGAGAGACTTCGGAGATGCGCGAGCACATCGTCGCGCGAGATCGCGTTGTCAGGCCGGCCGAGCGAGAAGGCCAGGCCGGCGCTCGTGGTGGCCAGTGCCTTGAATCCCATCCGGGCGAGCAGGTGCGCCGTGCCGACGTCCCAGGGGTTCGGAATGATGAATCCCTCGCTGGATTCGTGGAGGGCGCGGAAGGTCCGGGCCTTGTCGGCCTGCGAGACCTGCGTCATCTGTGTGGGGGATGAAGTCATCAGGAAATCTCCTTGTTGGCTTGCCAGTTTCCTTCTTTTCTCTTTGGGCCGTCCAGTTGCAGGGTAGAAAATACTGTATGAAAATACAGTCATTCACATTTTCATCATGGGCCTCCCTTTCCTCGATTCTTCCTTTGCTGCCGGTCGCGGCGTCTGGCATGCCGACGAGCTCGGCAGCGCCGACGCACAGGTCATCGGCACCGGCCACGCTGCGCTTGACGCGCAGCTGCCGGGGGGCGGCTGGCCGGTCGGCGCCATGACGGAACTGCTGCAGGCCGCGCCCGAAGACCCTGTCTGGCAGTTGGTGCTGCCCGGCCTGGTGCAGGCAGCGGAAGCGCGGGACGGCCCGGTGGTGCTGATCGGCGCGCCCTGCGAGCCCTTCGGCGCCTCGCTCGCCGCGCACGGCCTGCGGCCCGAAGCGCTGATGTGGGTCCGAAGCGACGCCGCGGCCGCCCGACTGTGGGCCTGCGAGCAGGCGCTGCGCTGCGCCGATGTCGGCGCCGTGCTGGCCTGGCTGCCGCAGGCCCGGGTCGGCGAATTGCGGCGGCTTCAACTGGCGGCGGCGCAGCATGATGCGCTGCTTTTCGTCTGCCGGCCCGAGGCGGTGGCGCATGCGGCTTCTCCGGCACGGCTGCGGCTGCACATCGTGCGCAGCGCGGCCGATGCGGCGCAGATCGAACTCCACATCCTCAAGCGCCGCGGTCCGCCGCTCGCGACGCCGGTGGTGCTGCCGGCGCGCAGCGAGCGCATGAGCGCCTTGCTCGCCGCCGCCCGGCTGCGCCGCAAGATTCGCCTGCAGCAGCAGGGCACGGCGCCGGCGGGCGATGCGGCCACCGTGGTGCGCATCGATGCGTGGAAGGAAGGACGCCATGCACTGGATCGCCTTGCAGTGGTGTGAAAGCCCACCTCTGGGCTGGGCTGCGCCGGCTGCAGGGGGTGCGGGTCGCGCAAATGGCCCCCTGCCGCCCACCGAAGCCCTGGGCTGGTGGGCGCTGCAATTCACGCCGCACGTGGCTTGGCAGGACGAAGCGCTGATGCTCGAAGTCTCCGCCTGCGAAAGACTGTGGGGCGGTCGGCTGGGCTTGATGCGCCAGATATCCAACGCCAACCCCGCGCCCGATGCGGCCCTGAAAGGCGCGCAGGGCGCGACCAGCCTGGAGGCGCTGGCGCGGCTGCGCCTCTTTGTGCGCGGTGAGCATCGCCCCGACGACATGCCCGCCGGCCTGCCGCTCGACACACTGAGCGCCGCGCGTGATCACCTTGAACTGCTCGCGCGGCTCGGTTGCCGCACCTGGGGCGATGTGGCCGCCTTGCCGCGCGGCGGCCTGTCGCGGCGCTTTGGCGCCGGGCTGCGCGAGGCGCTCGACATGGCCTGGGGCTTGCGCCCCGAAACCCATGCGTGGCTCAGCCTGCCCGATGTGTTCGAGCAGAAGCTCGAACTGCCCGCGCTGGCCGAGGGCGCCAACGAACTCATGTGGTCGGCCAACCGCCTGCTCGCGGCGCTGCAGATCTGGCTGCGCGCACGCCAGCGCGGCGCACGTGCGCTCGAACTGCAATGGACGCTCGACCTCAAGCGCTTCAACGGCGTGAACCTGCCGCCGCACCAGCACATCACCGTGCGCACTGCCGAGCCCACGCAGGACATGGCGCACCTGCGCCGGCTGCTGGCCGAGAAACTCGCGCTCACCACCTTGGCAGCGCCCGCGAGCTGGCTGCGGCTGCGCTCGCTCGAAACCGATCCGTGGGCCGGCGCCAGCACGAGCTTCCTGCCGGAGGACAACCGCAAGGGCGACAAGCTCCATGAAATGGTCGAGCGGCTCAGCGCACGGCTCGGTCCGCAGCAAGTGCTCGTTCCCACGGCGCAGGCCGATCACCGGCCGGAGCGCATGCAGGCCTGGCAGCCCGCCTTGCACAGGGGTCGCGCCCCCGGCCAGCGCAGCGAGGCCCGTTCCGGAAACACCGTGGAACCGGCTTTGCCGGGCCACAGGTGTTGCCCCCTGCAAGGGGGTGGGCGGCTACACGAAGTGAGCCAACCTGGGGGTGTGCCAATTTATCCGACCTGGCTTCTTCCCGAACCCTTGCGCCTCGACATGGACGGCGAGCGCCCGTACTACTGCGGACCGCTGCGCAGGCTGATCGGTCCGCAGCGGGTCGAAGCCGGCTGGTGGGGCGGCGTGGAAGAGGGCGGCCGCCCGGCAGTTCGCGACTACTACGTCGCCGAGAGCCCCGAGGCCGGCCTGGTGTGGATCTTCCGCGAGCGCTCGACCGCCTGCTTCGCTGAAGGCGAGGTGCGCTGGTATCTGCAAGGCCTCTATGCCTGAACTCAGCGACAAGAAGACCCGCGCGCTCACGCTCGCCGAGGTGCATGCCTTGCCGCAGCGGCAGCCGCCCGTGCCCGGCCTGCCGGGGTACGCCGAACTGCATTGCCTCACGAACTTCAGCTTTCAACGCGGCGCCTCCACACCCGAGGAACTGGTGGAGCGCGCCTACCAGCTCGGTTACTCAGCACTTGCGATCACCGACGAATGCTCGGTGGCCGGCGTGGTGCGTGCGCACGTCGGCCTGCGCGAACTGCCCGCCGAGCTCGACGTCTACGAGCGCGAGCACCCTGAAGAGCCGCCGATTCCGCGCAACCCGGATTTCCGCCTGCTGTTCGGCAGCGAGTTCCGCTTCGAGCGCTTCAAGCTCGTGGTGATCGCCAACGACACCGAAGGCTGGGGCAACCTCTGCGAGTTCATCACCGCCGCGCGCAATACCGAACTGCCCAAGGGCGAATACCGCGTGAGTTGGGACGACAGCGACGTGGCCTCGCTGCAGCGCTGCCAGATTCTTTTCGTGCCCGATCGAAAGCCCGGCGGCGCGGTCGATGTCGAGCAGCTGCACGAAGACCTGTCGGCCGCCAGGACGCTGTTCGACGGCAATCTCTGGCTGGCCGTGGAGATGCTCAACGAACTCGACGACGACCTCTGGTTCGTCACGCTGGTCGAGGCGGGCGAGCGGGCCGGCGTGCCGCTCGTGGCGGCCGGCGACGTGCACATGCACGCACGCGCGCGCAAGCCGCTGCAGGACGTACTGACCGCCGTGCGCGAAGGCAAGACCGTGGCCGAATGCGGCTTCGCATTGCAGTCCAATGCCGAGCGCCATCTGCGGCAGCGCGTGCGGCTGGCCGGTCTCTATACCGACGAGATGCTGGTGAACACGCTCGAGGTGGCGCGGCGTTGCCGCTTCGATCCCGAGGTGATCCGGGAGAACTACAAGTACCCGCTCGAAAGCGTGGGCAACGGGGAGACGCCGGCGCAGACGCTGGTGCGCAAGACCTGGGAGGGCGCGCTCAAGCGCTATCCGCTCGAGCGATATGCGTCGGGCATCCCCGAGAACGTATGCCGTCAGGTACAGCGCGAGCTGCAACTGATCCTCGAACTCGAATACGAGATGTTCTTCCTCACCGTCGAAGACATCGTGCGCTTCGCCCGTTCGCAGAACATCCTTTGCCAGGGCCGTGGTTCATCGGCCAATTCGGCGGTCTGCTACTGCCTCGGCATCACCGCGATCCCGCCCGACAAGGGCCACCTGCTGTTCGAGCGCTTCCTGAGCCGCCATCGCCACGAGCCGCCCGACATCGACGTCGACTTCGAGCACCAGCGACGTGAAGAGGTCATCCAGTACATCTACAAGAAATACGGCCGCGAACGCGCCGCCATCGCCGCCGTCGTGATCTGCTACCGCACACGCAGCGCACTGCGCGACGTGGGCAAGGCGCTCGGCATCGACGCGCGGCTGGTCGATGAATTCGCCAAGGACCACTACTGGTTCGACGAGGCCGTGCTCGGCGAGCAACTGCGCACCGCCTCCGAGCGCGTGGGCGTGCAGGAAGATGAACTCAAGCTGCGGCAATGGATCGAGCTCACGGGGGAGCTCAAGGGCTTTCCGCGCCACCTGAGCCAGCATGTCGGCGGCTTCGTGCTCACCCACACCCGGCTCACGCGCCTGGTGCCGGTGGAAAAGGCGTCGATGAAAGACCGCTCCGTCATCCAGTGGGAGAAGGACGACCTCGAAGCCATGGGCATGCTCAAGGTCGATGTGCTCGCGCTGGGCATGCTCAGCGCCATCCGGCGTGGGCTCGAACTCATGAACCACTGGCGCGGCACGGCTCGGCAGATGCACCAGGTCCCCAACGATGATGAGCAGGTGTTCGACATGATCTGCGACGCCGACACCGTCGGCGTGTTCCAGATCGAAAGCAGGGCGCAGATGTCGATGCTGCCGCGACTCAAGCCACGCACCTACGAGGACCTGGTGATCGAAGTCGCGATCGTGCGGCCCGGGCCCATCCAGGGCGGCATGGTGCATCCCTACCTCAAGCAGCGCGAACGATTGCGCAAGGGGCTTCCGATCCAGTACGAGAAGGAAGAGTTGCGGCCCGCGCTGGAGCGCACGCTGGGGGTGCCGATCTTCCAGGAGCAGGTGATGCAGATCGCCATGATCGCGGCCGAATTCACGGCCGACGAGGCTGATCAACTGCGCCGCGCCATGGCCGCCTGGAAGCGCAAGGGCGGCCTCGGCAAGTTCCACGACAAGCTCGTGGACGGCATGGTCAAGCGGGGTTACGAGCGCCCCTTTGCCGAAGCGATCTTCAAGCAGGTGCTGGGCTTCGGCGATTACGGCTTTCCCGAAAGCCATGCCGCGAGCTTTGCGTTGCTGGTGTGCGTGAGCGCCTGGCTCAAGCACCACGAACCCGCCTGCTTCCTGGCCGCGCTGCTCGATGCCCAGCCGATGGGCTTCTACAGCCCTTCGCAGCTCGTTCAGGATGCGCGGCGCCATGGTGTCGAGGTGCGGCCGGTCGATGTGACGAGGAGCGAATTCGACAGCAGCCTCGAAGCCCGTTCGCCTGATGCACCCGGTGCGCCGCGCATGCCCCCGGGCACGGAGGCGCGCCATGCCGATCGCCTGGGCCATCCGGAGCAGCCCGCCGTGCGCCTGGGTCTGCGCCGTGTTTCAAGCCTCAGCGATGCCGGCGCCCAACGTCTTCTGGCCGCACGTGCGCAGGCGCCTTTCACCAGCACCGAAGACCTTGCGTTGCGCGCCGAACTTGACGGCAAGGACATGGCGGCGCTGGCCGCGGCCGATGCGCTGATGTCGCTCTCGGGCCATCGCCGCCAGCAGGTGTGGGATGCGACCGCGCAGCGCCGCGCGCCGGCCTTGCTCAAGGGCGTGCCGATCAACGAGCCCGCGTTGCAGCTGCCTGTCGCGCCCGAGGGCGAGGAGATCGTTGGCGACTATGCCGCGCTAGGACTCACGCTGCGCCGCCATCCGCTGGCGCTGCTGCGCTCGCGGCTGGCCCGCATGAACCTGATGAGCGCGGAGCAACTGCGCTCGCTGCCCAGCGGCCAGACCGTGCGCGCCTGCGGCATCGTCCAGGGCCGCCAGCGCCCGCAGACCGCCAACGGCACCATCTTCGTCACGCTCGAGGACGAGACCGGCAACGTCAACGTGATCGTCTGGAGCCATGTGATCGAGGCCTGGCGCGAGCCGCTGCTCAAGTCGAAGCTGCTGGCAGTGCAGGGCACCTGGCAGCGAGACGAGGACAGCGGCGGCGAGGTGCGGCACGTGGTGGCGACGGGGTTCAGGGATCTGACGCCGCTGCTGGGGCGGCTCGCGCAAAGCAACAGGAGCCGGGATTTCCATTGACTCAGGCAGGCTCGCTTCGCGTGACCGTCCTCGGCTTATAGTGACTGCGCCGACGCGCATCTGCGTCGGTAAAAAAGAGATTCAGGGAGATTCAATATGACGAACCGTTCGCGGTCGGCGCAGGGCCGATCGCATTTCCGTGCGTTCCCCGCTCCGGGCTTTGCCTTAAGCAATGCCGGCCTATTGCGCAGATGGCTCGCAGCAGTCATCGCGCCAGCATCCTGGGTGGTTCTGGCATTCCTGGCATTGCATGGAATTGCCGGCCATGCGGCTCCAGTGACATGGCCGGCCAGATATGCCGAACAATGGGACCTCTACGACGCCGATAGGGAAAAAAGACCGCCCCTGTTCAACGTCGCCACGGAGGCAGAAGCCTGTCAGGCGGAAAACCAGAAACTCATTCGCGGGTTCCGCGGTGCCTTCAAGTACTGCACCAGCCTTGCTACTTCCTACTGCTCAGACTTACCCGCGGGAGCCTGCACCTATGCGGACCCCGACGGGTCGGAGGTCGAGTACCCAGGCGATATTGGCTACTACATCGCCCCGATATGCGGCGACGTCCCAAATACAGAGCCGCCGCCGTTCGGCTCAGTGCGAGTGCAATACGTCAAGTCACTGGACCACACCACATGCACCTGCCCCGAAGGAAGTACGCCGCACATGGCGAGCGGCGGCCACTGCATCTTGCCCCGCAGGATCGAGTTGACCGCTTCGAGAACGACCTTCAAGCCCGGCGGCGCAAGTAAACCGGTCGAGTTGAAGGTCGCTGTCTACCTCAACGACGGGTCCGGCCGAGGAGCGTCCGGCGAGCCCGTCGAACTCTCGGTGATTCCCAGTGAAGGTGTGCCCGGCACGCTGACACCGACGACCGGCCTTGCGAACAATGGCGGCGGTTTCGGCGCGACTTACTACTTTCCGGGGAGCTTCCAGAAGGCACGCGTCGATACCATCCGCGCCACATGCCGGGGCTGCGCGGAGCCGGCGATGGTGGAGCTGAGGATGGCGCCGATTGTGGTTGGGTTTTTCAATGGGGTGTGGAATACGGATGAGCAGGCGTCTCAAGGATTGAGGGCTCTTAAAGGGCTTATCGGTCCGACCTATCAAGGGTCTGAATTGCGCTACGAGAACTTCTACAACCAGACGGGCACAGGAAACGGAAATAGTACCTTGCAAGACATTGCCGAAGTATTCATCCAGCGTGGCAAGGAACTGGACGGCGTGCTCGACAACCGATGGGAACACTATTGGGAATTGCTTGCGGGCAAACACGCCTCGGGCGATTCCCTCACCGATCGCCTGCTGAATGGTTTAGCCACCGGCGGCACGGCATTGGCCAAACTGTTGGACGCAACTTTCAATGCCATGCTCGGACAAATGTTCAGCGGCTACTCGCAGATGCTCAGTAATCCGCCCACCGCGGCTGACGTGGCTGGTCAACTCCAAAAGCTCAGGAGCTTGGCCGACGAAGATCATTCCTTCGCGCTTATCGCGCACTCACAAGGCAATCTCTTCGTGAACAGTGCCTACGATGGACTTCGCAGTAGCCATCCAGACACCGGGGCCGGTGTGGTTCATGTCGCTCCAGCTTCACCCACCTTGCGAGGCGAACACCTGCTGGCCGACATTGATCTGGTCATCAATGGATTGCGCGTTCAAGGCATCAACTCCGTGGCGTCGAACAACATCAACCTGCCGATCAGCAAGAGCGATTTGAGCGGTCACACCCTGGTCGGCACCTATCTCGACGCGACCCGCGCAGCGCGCGAAAAGATCAACGGCATGGTTCAGACTGTGTTCGGCTCACTCTGAGTTTTTGAAGTAAGGGAGAAATGAAAATGAAAGTGTCTTTGAAGTCGTTTGTCGGCGGTTTTCTGTTGGCCGCGATGCTCGCGGCTTGTGGGGGTGGAAATAGCAACTCTGGCTTCTCCGCGACGGGCTCCGGTTCTTCCGCGTCCTTGACGGGCAGTTCGTCCGAATCGTCATCTGGCTCGTCATCCGTCACCTCGCCCACCGCTCCGGGCGGTCTCACACTCACGCAGCAGATCGAACAACTGGAGCGCAAGGGAGGCTATCCCACACTGGATCGCTCGTCCGACATTGCAGGGCCGGACACCAACAGGAACGGCGTGCGAGACGACATCGAGGCTTGGATCAATACGCTCAGCGTCACCGAGGCGCAGCGTAAGGCGCTTATACAGAAGGCGAAGGCATTGCAGCAGACGCTGATAGTTGACGTCGGCGACAAGGCGGCGGTGCAGCGAGCCGGCGAGGGACTGATGGCTTCAACTAACTGCAGCGCCGATAGGTTTGAGCCCACCCCGGGAGACTCTTACGCACTGTCATCCAAGATCGAAGCCATGACCGCGAACACCCGCCAGCGCGCAGAGAGGTACATGAAATACAACAAGGCGCGCTCTGGCAGCAGCACAACGCTGCCCAATCACGACACCTGCGAGCCTTGATGGCTGCACCCTTGAAGCCGCTCATCGGTGGCTTTTTCATGGCGGCGATGCTCACGGCATGCGGTGGCGGTAGTGGTGGCGGGTCCGGCGAAAAACTGGAGCGCAAGGGAGGCTATCCCACACTGGATCGCTCATCCGATATCGCCGGGCCGGACGTCAACAAAAATGGCGTGCGCGACGACATCGAGGCTTGGATCAATACGCTCGACGTGACCGAATCACAACGCAAAGCGCTCATGCAAAAGGCAAGGTCATTGCAAAAGACTCTTCTTGTCGATGTCAAGGACAAGGCTGCTGTACAGAGTGTTGGCGAAGAACTCATGGCATCAACCAACTGTGGCGGCGATAGATTCACTCCCTATGTGGAATTTTCTCGGCTCAACGGAAAAATTGAGGCCATGACCGCGAACACTCGCCAGCGCGCGGAGCGGTACATGCAATACAACAAGGCGAGTTCGGGAAGCGTCACAACGCTGCCCAATCACGACACCTGCGAGCCTTGATGTCTGCGCCCTTGAAGCCGCTCATCGGTGGCTTTTTCCTGGCGGCGATGCTCACGGCATGCGATGGCGGTAGTGGTGGCGGGTCCGGCGAACAACTGGAGCGTAAGGGAGGTTATCCGACGCTGGACCGCTCGTCCGATATCGCCGGGCAGGACGCTAACAAGAACGGCGTGCGCGACGACATCGAGGCTTGGATCAATACGCTCAACGTGACCGAGGCACAGCGCAAGGCGCTCATGCAAAAGGCAAGAGCATTGCAGCAGACCCTCCTTGTTGACCCGGCGGATAAGGCTGCCGTACAGCGCGCAGGTGAAGGGCTGATGGCGTCTACAAAATGTGCCGGCGATCGATTTGCACCGGTCCGCAGCGATTCTTATCCAGTGACCGACAAAATCGAAGCTATGACAGCAAACACCCGCCAGCGGGCGGAGCGGTACATGCAATACAACAAGGCGAGTTTCGGCAGCAGTACTACCTACCCAAGCGGCGACACCTGCGAGCCGTAAACAGCGGCGTCTTCCGGCGCGCCGAAGTCCTCATCCAGCGCAGCGTCGCTGATTGCCCGAGACCGAGAAGTCGATCAACTACTGGCGCAAGAACGTCGAATCGTTCTGGAGCGCACTCGACGAAGACTTCGCGCTCGGTGTGTCGGTTCAGTCCACGCTGGCCAGTGGTGCAAACCAGGCGCTGCGCTTCGGCGCGACCGAATGGCGCTCGGCGAAGTTCCACCGCGACGTCGAAGCCGCCATCGCTGTGTAGCCGCGCGTTCTAGCTCCGCGCGGGCGCCGGCACGGGCCGCTCCTGCGCCGTCACCGTCCGCTTGATGAGCCTGCCTTCGCGAAGCAGCGACATCTGGACGGGCCGTCCGATGCGATCCGCACCCAGCAGACGCAACAGATCATCCGCGCCCGCCACCACGACATCATCGAGCGCAACAAGGACATCGCCCACACGCAGGCCCGCCAGATCCGCCGCGCCGCCGGCCTGCACTTCGCCGATGCGCACGGCGTGCGCGCCAGAATGAATCGCCAGCGCCACACGCCGCGACAAGGGCACCGTCTGCGCCGCGATGCCGAGATGCGCGCGCCTGACGCGGCCGTGGGCGATGAACTCGCCGATCACGAATCGCGCCGTGTTGCTCGACACCGCGAACGCGAGGCCCTGTGCACCAGCGATCATGGCCGTGTTGATGCCTACGACCAGCCCTGATGCAGCCACGAGCGCACCGCCGGAGTTGCCCGGGTTGAGCGCCACGTCGGTCTGGATGACGTCGTCGATCAGGTGCCCGCTCTGCGAACGCAGCGAGCGACCCAGCGCCGAGACGATGCCGGCCGTGATGGTCGATTCGAAGCCCAGCGGATTGCCAATGGCGACGACCAGATGCCCGCGTTTGAGCATCTTCGAATCGCCGAGCGTCGCGGTGACGACGCCGCGCGGCAACTCCACACGCAGCAGCGCGAGATCGGTGGCGGGGTCGTCGCCGAGGACCTCGGCTTCCTTGTCGCCGGCGTCGGCAAGTCCGATGCGCACCCGGCGCGCGCCGCCTACGACATGGCTGTTGGTCAGCACCAGTCCGTCGCCGGCGATGACCACGCCCGAGCCGAGACCGCTGCGCCGGCCGGAGCCGCTCTGCACGCGCACTACAGCCGGGCCGACGTTGTCGGCCACCGTCGCGACCGCGTTCGAGTACGCGTCGATGAGCGCGTCCTGGCTTGGCTCGGTCTCGTCGCCGCTGGGGAGGATGGAAGGTGAGTTGTCGTCGAACATGAGAACCTCAAAGATGAATGACGCCTTGCCGGACCGCCTGTGCCACCGCGTCCGTGCGGCCGGTGGCGTCGAGCTTGTCGAGCAGCGAGCCGACGTGGAACTTGGCCGTGTGGACCGAGATGCCCAGCCGCCGCGCGATCGCCTTGTTCGATGCGCCTTCGGCCATGAGGGCCAGCACTTCGAGTTCCCGCCGGGTCAGGGTGGTGTCGGCATCGCTGGCGGGCGCTGCGTCCGCCTGAACGATCTCTACATCCGCCGGCTCACCGTGTCGCGCAATGCGCAGGCCGGGCACCTCCGCGAGCAGCCCGAGCAGCCGCTCCGACAACTCGGCGTCGGCGATGTCGATCGCGATCACGATCGGTTCCGTGACGCTCGTCTTGTTCAATCGGCGGGCCTCTCGCCAATGGTGATCTCGGCTTCGACGGAGCCGCCGGCGCGCTGCAGCGACAGCTTCACGATGGTCCCGACACTCGCCGGCCCCAGTGCGCGCAGCAGCATCTGCACACTGCGCAGCGGCTCGCCGTTCCAGGCCAGGATCACATCGCCCTGGTGCAGTCCAGCCGCCGCGGCGGGTCCGTCGCGGTCGACGCCCATGACCATCGCGCCGATGGCGTCGGGCTCGACCTTCACGGGCTGGAGCGCCACGCCCAGATAGCCGCGCGGCACCCGCCCGTGAGCGGCGAGCTGTGCGGCGACGCGTTCGATCGTCGCGCCCGGAATCACGAGCACGCGGCGGCGCGGTCCGAAGACGCTCATGCCGATGGCACGGCCGAGCGCATCGAGCGCCAGTCCGCCCTCGGCGCTGCGGCGCATCGTCAGTCCGAGTTCGATCCGCGCTTCGATTTCACCGCCGCGCAGGCTGCGCCACGCGGGGCCGGACAGCGCGACCACCCCGGCGGCGGCGACCGGGGTGCCGGCGACCGACCCGAGCGCGAGTGCGATCGAACCGGCACGCACCGGCGTTGCGTCGAACGCGATCGGGGAGGGTGGCGCGCCATCGACGCGCAGCAGGGCGATGTCGGTGCCGGGATCACGCCCGACGAGGGTCGCCTGAGCACTCGCGCCGCCCGGCAGGTGGACCGACAGGTCCGTCGCGTCGTCGGGCAACGCCTCTTCGCAGGTGACGATCAGCCCGTCGCGCCAGGCGAAGCCGCTGGTGCGCGAACGCCCGGCATGCACGGCGACGACGCTGCCCGATGCGGCAGCCACCGCGTCGGCCATCGCCGCCGACAATTGTTCGAGAGGGGAAGAAACAGTGGTATCGGCCATGGAAGCTCCTTAGATGGCTTCATTGTGTGAAGCCACAAGGGCCTCGCGCCACTGCCCTGATGGGCAGGGTCGATCCGCCGGAACGCTACGATACCGGCTCTATTCGAGGGGGTGAAACCGATGTTTGGCTTGTTCAAGTCAAAGCGGCCGGCGCCGAGGCGCGGCTTGTTCCTGATCAATTTCAAGCTGGGGCGAGGCTCCAATGGCGACATACCCAGGACGCTCGCCGGCGCCTATGTGTCGGCCTATGTGACGGCAAATGATCAGGATTCCGCTGTGAGGGTTGCCGTGACCAGGCTCACGTCGAAGGGCTTCGAATTCCTCGACACGCAGGGGCCCATCACGCGGCTCGACCCCCGCCAATGGTCGAGCCACGTGGCGCAATCGTGGCCGGAATTCATCGACGAGCTTCCCAAGCAGAACGAAATCGTCGACGGCTTCGACCACGAAATGGTCTTCTTCGGCCCGTTCGTGGGCTACGAACGGGCCGAAGGCTGAGCCCGGCCTGTCCAACGCGCAGGACACAACCCCACCATGGCCACGTTCGAATGGATCATCGTGCTGTTGCTCGGCGCGGCGCTGCTGGCGGCGCTGGCACGCAAGGTCGGCGCACCGTACCCGACCTTCCTCGCGCTTGGCGGCGCCGCGCTCGCATTCGTGCCCGCCAGCCCGAACTGGACGCTCGACCCCCAACTCGCGCTGACGCTCTTCGTCGCGCCGGTGCTGCTCGATGCAGCCTACGACACCTCGTTGCGCGACCTGCGGCTGAACTGGCGTCCGATCGCCGGGCTCGTCATTGCCGCGGTCGGAACGACGGTGGTCGCTGTCGCACTCGCCGTGCGCTGGCTGGTGCCCGAGATGCCGTGGCCGGTCGCCATCGCGCTGGGCGCGATCGTCGCGCCGCCTGACGCCGCCGCTGCCACCGCCGTGATGCGGCAGGTCAAGCTGCCGCACAAGCTCCTGAAGATCCTCGAAGGCGAAAGCCTGTTGAACGACGCGAGCGCGCTGCTGGTCTACCGGCTCGCGATCATGACCGTGCTGGCCGGCCACCTCGGCTTCGGAAGTTTCGCGCCGGTGTTTCTGCTGACCGTCTTCGGCAGCCTCGCGGCGGGCGTGGGCTGCGCCTTCGTGCTGCGGCCATTGACGTCAGGCCTGCGCGAGGTGCCGATCGCGCTGATCGTGCAGTTCTCGCTCACCTTCGGCGTCTGGATTGCGGCCGAGGCCATCGGCCTGTCCGGCATCCTGACGCTTGTGGCGTATGCGATGACGGTCGCGCGCCGTGGCGGCGCGCAGATGCCGGCGCACATGCGCGTGCCGATCTTCGCGGTGTGGGAGACGGTCGTCTTCGTGCTGAACGCCTTTGCCTTCGTCCTGATCGGCATGCAGTTGCGTCCGGTCTGGCAGCGGCTCGAGGCCGGCGGTTCGCGCACCGATGCGATCGTGACCGCGGCGGTGGTGCTCGGCGTCACGATCGCAGCGCGCTTCGCGTGGGTGATGAGCTACAAGGCATTGACGCACCACCGCCAGAGTCGTGCGGGCGAGGCCGAAACCGCGCCGCCGAGGCCGGTGGTCGGCAGCGCGGTCGTGCTCTCGTGGGCGGGGATGCGCGGCATCGTCACCTTGGCGGCGGCATTCGCGATTCCCGAGACACTGCCGGACGGATCGCCATTCCCGTATCGCGACCTGATCCTGCTGTGTGCATTCGCGGTGGTGCTCGGCACGCTGGTGCTGCAGGGACTGACGATCGGCCCGTTGATCAGGCGCCTGGGCCTGACCGACGACGACCCGGTCGGTCGCGAGGTCCGTCTCGGCCGTGCGCATGCATACGGCGCGCTGCTCGATGCGATCAAGGACGACGACACCCTTTCCGCGAAGCTGCTGCGCAAGGAATACGCTGCGGTCGTCGAACTGAACACCAGCGATGCGAACGAGGCGCGCCTCGACGAAGTGCCCGGCGGGCCGCTCAGGCGCCGTGCCATTGCGGTCGCCCGGCAGCGCGCGTTCGAGATGCGGCGCGACGACGTGATCGGCGACGATGCCTTTCGCGTGCTGGTGCAGGAACTTGATTGGGCCGAGCTGAGCGCGGGTGGTGGCAGGCGGGAGTGAGGTCTCCATGACCCTCTATTGATGCGCCGTCCGCATCAATCTCTCCCCCTCTTTTCATCGAAGCAAAACTGATTGCGACCCTACGATGGAGCACGAGGTGGCAGTCATGTTTCTGGACTTTCAACGGACCGATATCGATGTTGGCAACAGGGGCGCCGATCCCATCGCCGAGTTCTTCGCGCGCAGCGCCGAGGACAGGTACTGCGGCTGGGATCTGTTCGCGAATGTGGCCCACTGGGCGAGCGTTTCTGCGGGCGTCGCGCTGATGGTGGTGGCCGGACTCGATTACTTCTAGCTTCGGTCCCGTTCGCTCTTTGTCAGAAGCCATAGAGCTCGGCCGGGTTGTCCGAGAGCATCCTGCGGCGTCCGGCATCGTCTGGGACGCACCGAAGCGACCACGCCAGCAGGCTGGTTTCGGAGGGGGCCGGATGGACGTTGGGATGAGGCCAGTTGCTGGCCCACAGGCAGCGCTCGGGATAGTGCTTCGCCAGCATCTGCGCGATCGGGGCAACATCCGCGTAGTCCGGTGGGCCGCTTCGCGAGCTTTCGTAGGGCGCGGAGAGCTTGATCCAGCAGTTGCCCTTGTCGAGCAGGCGACGCAGGCAGAGAACGGGTTCGCTGTCGAGCGCCACTGGGCCCAGGAACTTGCCGATGTGATCGATGGCAAGCCGGCCGGGAAGCCGATTCAGCATCGCTTCGTGCAACGGCAGGTCGCGTCCGTCCAGTTGCAGATTGATGTTCCAGCCGAGCGGAGCGATACGCGCGGCCGTCGTCTCCAGTGTCGACCAGGGCAGCAGGCCGCCGCCCGACAGCATCATGTAGCGAATGCCGCGCACCCCTGCCGTATGAAGGCGCGCGAGTTCGTCGTCCGTCACGTCGTGCGGCACGACGACGATGGCGCGGGCGCCTGCACCGAGTCGAGCGAGTGCCGCCAAGGTGCAGCGGTTGTCGAATCCGTAGCCGGTGGGCTGCACCACGACCACGCGGGTGAAGCCCAGGGCTTGTTGCACGCGCTCGCAAGCCTCGGCCGGTGCATGGGGCGGCTTGAAGGTCGCGGTCGGCGCAAGCGGGTACGCGTCTTCGTAGACGTGGACGTGGCAGTCGCATGCGTCTTCGGGTGGTTGCACTGGCGTGCTCATGATGGAAATCCCGGCGGCTGTTCAGCGTTCGCGTGCGCATGAGACCAGCGCCGCCATCGCGTGGCGTGCGCCGCGTTGACCGCGCCCGTCGGCAACTCGCCCTGGATCAATGCGGCGAGTTGCGCGACGGTTTCAAGCGCCTGATGCTCGACGGCGGGCAGGGTGAGTCCGCCGATGTGCGGCGTCGCGATCACCAGCGGATGACGGGCGAGCGTGGGGCTCGGCATCTGGTCGGGCGCGCGGCCGACGTCGAGCGCGCAGCCGCCAAGATGGCCCGAATCCAGCACCTCGAGCAACGCAGCCTCATCAACCAGTTCGCCACGCGCCGCGTTGACGAAGAAGGCGCCGCGCTGCATCGACGCGAAGGCCTGCGCGTTCATCATCCCGTTCGTCTGCGCATTGGCGGGCGCCAGGCAGACGACGAAGTCCGATTGCGACAGCAGCGCGGGCAGCGGGACGTGTTTCAGCATCGGATGCTCCGCGACCGGATGAGGGTCGTTGGCCAGCACGCGCATGCCGAAGGCCAGCGCCAGATCGCTCAGGTACTGCCCGATCTGGCCGAAGCCGATGACCCCCAGCGTTGAACCGCGCAATTCGCGGCCCATGAAAGGCGCGAGCGGCTGGTCGCGGTGATAGGCACGCGTGTAGCGTCCGATGCCTCGCCCCAGATCGATCATCACCGCGATGATCCATTCCGCAACCGCAGCGGTGTAGCCCGGGCTGGCCTGCGTCACCAGCACGCCGTGCAAACTCGCTGCCTCGACGTCGATCGTGCGGATATCGACTGCACATCGCATGAATGCCGCCAATCGAGGCAGTTCGCGAAAGAGGGTTTCGGGGCCGGGCGTCTGGCGGTAGGCGATCAGCGCATCGCAGTCCCGCGCAGCGACGACGAGTTCGGCGGTCGACAGGTCGCGCGGCTGCGGGTTGAGTCGGACCTGCGCGATCGATTCGAGCGCCAGCAGGGCCCGAGGCCCGAAGTAGTGCGCGAACTTGTCCGTCGGATGCGTGACGAAAACAGTGGTCATGTGGGCGCCTTCTCCGCCTTCGATCTCGTCGGGCGGGGCTTGTGCCCGGGTGGGGGTGCGACGGATTCGCGTTCGATCAGCCGGTTCGAGGTGAAGACCATCTCGTGCTCTTCCTGCGCAAGATCGGCGCCCGTTTTCATCGCCCGTTCGACCATCGCACGCGCCATCTCACGTATCGGCAACTGTACGGTCGTGAGTGTCGGGTTCGACAGCGCCGCCAGGAAAAGGCCATCGATGCCCACCACGGAAACGTCCTGCGGCACACGCAGGCCGGCCTCGCGCAGCCCCGACATCAACCCGAGCGCCATCAGGTCGTTGAGCGCGACGATGCCCGTTGGCGGATTCGGCAGTTCGGGAATCCGCAGCGCCGTCGCGCGCCCGACTTCGGCGATCACCGAATCGCCGTACTCGTTCAGCGGGCCGCCATCGAGAACCCGTGCGCTGTCCCGCAGGCCAGCGGCTTCGGCTGCGGCATGGAAGCCGTCGATCTTGGCGCTGCGGCTCATCGTCATGCCAGCGACCGTGACGAAGGCCAACTGCCGGTGGCCTTTCTCGATGAGATGGGTGGTCGCCATGCGCGCCGCCTCGAAGTTGTCCGGCATGACGTGGGCAACCTTCGAGCGCTTTCCGGGCGTCGCGCCGCGGTCGTAGCTGACCACGACGAGACCGCGCTCGACGGCGGATTCGAAGTGCCGCTCGTCGGCCAGCGACGAGATCACGATCACGCGGCGGACGCTTTGCGCCAGCAGGTCCTCGAAGAAGGCGTTTTCCTTTTGCCTGTCGCGGTAGGTGCTGCCGATCAGCAGGCGAAAGCCGTACTGCTCCTGCGCGACGGTCTCGATCTCGCGGGCGATGTAGCCATACATCGGATTGGCCATCGAGGGGACCAGCAAACCCAGCAGCGGGGTCTGCCCGGTCTTGAGCTGTCGGGCCAGCGTGCTCGGCCGGAAACCGAGCGTCTGGATCGCTTCCCTGACGCGCGCGAGGGTGTCGGGGCGCATGCGGTCGGTCCTCCCGTTAAGCACGTTGGAGACCGTGCTGATCGACACGGCGGCATGGCGGGCGACGTCCTGGATCGTGGGCACTCGGTTGTCCTGATGTCGGCTACAGCCCGAGCCGGTTCGGGAGCCACAGGGAGAACGCCGGCACGAGCACCAGCAGGACCAGCGTCACCAGAAGGACTGCCAGGTATTTCATCATGGGCCGCGCCACATCCTTCACTTGCGTGCCGGTAATCGCGCAAGTGGCGAAAAGGCCGAGCCCGATCGGCGGCGCGAACAGGCCCAGCCCCATCGCGATGACCATCACGGTGCCGAAGTGCAAGGGATGGATGCCGAGTTGCTGTGCGATGGGCGTCAGCAGCGGCCCGAAGATGATGAGTGCGGGCGCGCCTTCGAGGACCGCGCCGAAGATGATCATGATCGCGACCGACACGATCAGGAACATCGTGCTGCCGTACTGGTGTGCGAACGCGATCAGTGCGCCCGAGACGAGTTGCGGGATCTGCTCGATCGTCAGCGCGAACGACACGCTCGACGCCGCCGCCACGATGAAGAGGATGCCGCCCGCCATCGACGCGGAACGCACGAAGAGCTGCGCCAGCGCGCGCACGGTCAGTTCGCGAAACGCGAGGCCACCGACCACCAGCGCGTAGATCACGGCGAAGGCCGACACCTCGGTCGAGGTGGCGACGCCGGAGGTCACGCCCTTGCCGATCATGCCCACCATGACGATCGCGACCAGCGCGCCGCCGAGCAGTTTCAGCAGTGGCGTGCGTTGCTCGAACGCCTGGTCCGGGTCGATCTTCTGGCCGACGATCACCGTCAGGGCAGCCAGGGACATTGCCAACACGACGGCAGGCACCAGGCCTGCCATGAACAGCCCGGCGATGGAAATGTTGGCCACGAAGCCCATGATGATCATGTTGATGCAAGGCGGGATCGTCTCGGCCATGACGGCGGTGCAGGCCAGCAGCCCCGCAGCCTCGTTGGGGTCCTGGCGCGTGCGGCGCACCGCGGGCATCACGATGCCGCCGACGGCCGCGATGTCGGCCAGCTTGGAGCCGGAGACGCCCGAGAAGAAGGCCGTCGCGGTGATGGTGATCAGGCCCAGCCCGCCGCGCACGCGGCCGAACACCCGCAGCAGCAGTTCGATCAGCCGGGACGACATGCCGTTGGCTTCCATCAGGAGACCGGCCAGCACGAAGAAGGGGATGGCCAGCAGCACGAAATGGTCCGTCCCCGCCATGACCTGCTGCGAGTAGATCAGCAGCGGCAGCGAGGGGTCGGAGAGGAAATAGAGCAGCGACGAAAAGGCCAGCACGAAGCCGATCGGCACGCCGAGCACCAGGGCGCCGATGAAACCCGTTGCCAGCAGCAGGCCGTGGGGGATCGCGTGGGCGGGCACGAGCGTGTTCCAGCCGAAGACGATGGCAGCCAGTGCGGCGCATCCGAGCAGCGTGCCGGCCACCACGCGCCGCGGCCCGTTGACGGCATTCGCAATGCCGAACAGCGTCATGAACAGACTGCCGACCACCACCGGATAGACATACAGCCATTGCGGCAGTCCGATTGACGTGGTCTGGTCGTAGGTGTCGACCAGCAGCAGCACCGACGAGACGAAGAGGCTGGCCGCGACACCCGCGATGATCCAGTGACCGACCTGGATCAACGCCGGCTGCCAGTGCCCCGGCAGCATCTGCCGGAACAGGTCGATGCCCACGTGCTGGCTGCGCGCCAGTACCGTGGCCGCGCCGAAGAAGACCAGCACGATCATCAACGCCCGGGCGATCTCCTCGGCCCAGTCCAGCGGGTCGTGCAGGAAGTAGCGAAAGACGACCGACACGAACACCACCATCACGTCGGCGGCCAGTACGGCGCCCGAGACGTACTCCGTCCAGCGGTTCAGGGTGCCCAGCCACGCGCCCGACGTCGTGTCATGGCGAAATCCCAGCGAGGCCGGTACGTGGCGCGTCTCCACTGGGTCGACGATCGCCGCCACGGTCAGACCCGGGCAGCGTTGACGTCGGCGAAGAGCGGGGCGGTGACGGGGTATTGCTTGGCGAAGCCCGCCCAGAGGTTGGCTTCCATCTCCTTGCGGACCGTGGCGCGATCCGCAGGAGACATCGGGAAGAAGGTCATCCCCTTGCGCTTGAGTTCTTCCACCGCAGCCTTGCCCTTGTCTTCCGCGACGGCGCGCTGCTGCAGCGTTGCGTCATTCACCGCCTTGAGGAAGGCAGGGCGCAGCTCGGCGGGAATCTTGTCCATGCCGCGCTTGCCGATCACGACCACCATCGGGCTGAACAGGTGTTCGGTGAGCCAGCACGACTTCACGACTTCGTTGAGCTTGCTCGCGAGCACTGTCGCGGCGTCATGCTCGAAGCCGTCGACCACGCCGGTCTGTGCCGCCATGTAGAGCTCGCCGAACGGGATGGGCGTGGGGATCGCGCCCATCAGCTTGAAGGTCTCGATGAATGCCGGCGTCGGGAGCACGCGCAGCTTGACGCCCTTGATCTCGGCCAGCGACCGGACGGGCGCCTTGGTGTAGACGCTGCGGGCGCCGAAATGCGATGCCCAGGTCAGGATGACGATGCCCGAGCGCTTCTCCAGCAGGTCGCTCAGGGTCTTGCCGGCCGGACCTTCCAGCACCTTGCCGGCGTGGGCATAGCTGTCGAACAGGTAGCCCAGGTCGAGCATGCCGAGTTCGGGCGAGACCGTGGCGAAGATCGACGAGCCGGACACCATCATGTCGACCGAGCCGACCTTGACCTGCTGCACCACGTCGCTTTCCTTGCCCAACTGGTTGTTGGGAAAGTAGTCGAGCTTGATCTTGTCGCCCACGCTGCCCTGCAGGTTGTTCTGAAGGCGCTGGTACCAGACGTAGTGCGCGGCGTTGTCGTCCGCCAGCATCGAGGACGAAAAGCGCAGCGAGACGACCTGCTGCGCGCGGGTGATGGCTGGAAACCCGGCGATGGCGGCAACGGATGCCGCGGAGCCTGCCTGCACGAACTGACGGCGAGAGATCGAAGCCATGGTTTGTCTCCGTGGTGCTTGTGTATCGATTTACTGTATCGATTTACGAGCACTCGGAGATCCGGGTCTTCCCTCCCTATGGCGTCATGATGCGGCGCCGCAAACGCCGCGGGCTTGCGCCCGCACCGGCCGGGCCGCGCGGACGGGCAGGGCGGCCTTCGTCCGCGTGCTGGCGGTGTGGATCAGAAGGGCGCCGACCACCATCGCCATCCCCAGCAGTTCGTTGCCCGAAGGGAGCTTGCCGAGCGCGACGCTCATCAGCAGAGCCGAGACCGGAACGAAGTTCAGGAAGGCGGTGCCGGTGACCGCGCCCATGGTCCGAACGCCGAAGTTGAAGGCCAGCACGGCCACCGCGGAAGAGATCAGGCCCACATAGGCGAGCGCGTGCCACGACAACATCAGCCCCGCGCCGCTCGGAACCTCGGCCAATCCTGCGGCGGTGGCGACGACGGCGCCGATCAGAAGCAGCGGCCAGGAGGCCAGCACGGTGAGCGCGCTGTATTCCACGACGTCGAGCTTGTTGGCAAACTGCGCGGCGCCGCGGGTGTACCAGACCCAGCCCAGCGTGCCCACGAAGGCCATCGCGTCGCCGAAAGCGGTGGATTCGCCTGCTTGCGCGCCATGCGACGAGAGCGCCCCCGAGACGATGATCACGCCCGCCAGCGCCAGCAGGCTGGTCAGCACCGTGGCCCTGGTGGGGCGAACGCCGTCGAGCGCCCAGCGCAATAGCTGCGTCGTCATCGGCGTGGTGGCCATGATGATCGCGCCGTGCGAAGGCACGGAGTGGGCCAGCCCGGTCAGCAGCATGACGCTGAACACGCCGAAGCCCGCAAGACCGCGAATCGCCAGCGGCATCGCATGCGCCCGCAGCTTGAGCCACGGCGTCGCACCGCGCGGCACGAGCAACGCGATGAACAGCATCGCGGAAAGGCTGTACCGGATCAGCGTGAGCCAGAACGGGTCCACGTGATGCAGCACACCCTTGCTGACGAGGAACATGCCGCCCCATGCGGAAGTGGCAAGTAGCAGGGCGGCAATGCCGAGCGAGCGAGGTTGGGTTGTCATGGGGTGCCTCAGGCGTTGAATCGATGCCTTGAAGCATGGGCGCCGAAGCCGCCGCCGGCCATTCGTTTCTTTGGACAGGGCCCTCAGGATTTGCGAATGGCCGCGGTCGGCCGATACACGCACAATTTGCGGCATGGAGCTCTATCAACTCAAGACCTTCGTGGCGATCGCCCGGGAAGGCAGCCTGACCCGCGCGGCCGAGCGTGTGTTCACGAGCGCGCCGGCGGTGAGCGCGCAGCTCAAGGCGCTGGAGGACGAGCTGGGCGTCAAGCTCTTCGACCGAACGCCGCGCGGCATGACGCCGACCGAAGCCGGCCTGAGCCTGCTCGAAGAAGCCGAGCGCACACTGGCTTCGGCGATGCGCATGCGCTCGACGGCGGAGCAGATCCGTGGGGCGGCGCAGGGCGTGGTCCGCTTCGGCACCGTGGTAGACCCGGTGGCGCTGCGGCTGGGCCATGTGCTGGTCAAGCTGGCCGAGCGCCATCCGCAGGTGACGCTGCAACTTCAGCAAGGGCTGTCGTACCAGACGCTGGAAGGCGTTCGGCGCGGCGAACTGGACTGCGCCTACGCGCTGAGCGACAGCGAAGAGATCGATGGCCTGGCGGTGCAGCGGCTCGGCGTTGTCGATCTGGTCGTCACGCTGCCGCCGTCGCTCGCGAAAGCGCACCCGGCGCTGAATCTCGAAACCCTGACCAGCCTGCCGTGGGTCGGCACGCCGCCGTCATGCGTCATGCGCGCGCATCTGGACGGCCTGTTCGCGAGCATCGGCCGCGAGTACCGTCCGACGCAGACGGCCGACGGCGAAAGCGCCATGCGCGCGATGATCGCCAGCGGGCTGGGTGCGGGGCTGATGCGTCTCGACCAGGCGGAGCAGGCCGAGCGCCAAGGCGAATTGGCCATCTGGCAGGGCTGGCGATCGCATACGTGGCTCTGTTGGGTCGCGCCTGCCGGCGGGACACGCACCGCGGCGGTCGATGCGGTGCGGGGCGCGGTGCTGGAAGCCTGGGCTTGAGGGCGGAAGTCAGTTGCCGGCAGCCGCCCGTCGCAGGCGACCGGGGCCGAGCATCTCCGCAGTGATCCCGAAGGATGCAGGATGCGCGGGTACCGGCATCCCGCGCGCGAGGGCGGCGCAAGTTTCGCCCATCGCCGCCGAAGTTTGGATGCCGTAGCCGCCTTGCGCGGCAACCCAGAAGAAGCCCGGCGCTTCGTCGTCGAAACCGCCGACCAGGTCGCCATCGGCCACGAAGGACCGCAGCCCGGCCCAGATGCGCGTCGGCCGGCGGATGGCAAGCGTGGTCGCTTCCTCGATGCGGTGGATCGCCAGCGCGATGTCCATCTCCTCCGGCTGCACATCCTGCGGATCGACGAGATCGGCATTGGCCGGCGAACCGAGCAGCATGCCGGCGTCGGGCTTGATGTACCAGTTCTCCTCGGCGCCGTGGACCAGGGGCCAGCCGGAGATGTCCATGTCCCTGGGCGGCTCGAAGATGAAGGCGGAGCGACGCCGTGGCTCGATGCCCAGCGGCTGCACGCCTGCCAGCCGCGCGATGACGTCGACCCAGGCGCCGGCCGCGTTCAGGACGACTGGCGCTTCATACACATGGCCGCCCGCTTTCACGCGCCATTGGCTCTGCTCGCGCGTCATGGCCGTGACTTCAGCGTCGCAAACCAGCTTGCCGCCGGCACGTCGCATGCCGCGCAAGTAGCCCTGATGGATCGCATGCACATCCATGTCCGCGGCATCGGGCTCGTAGGCTGCGCCGATCACCTGCTCGGGGCGCAACGCAGGCACCATGGCGCAGGCTTCTTCGCTGCTCAGACGGCGCGCATGCGGCGCCATGGCGTGCAGCACCTGCCAATGTTCTTCAAGCTGAGGCAACTGTCCCGGACCGGCGACCATCATGGCGCCGCGCGGTGTGAGCAGCGGATGCTCGGTGAAACCTTCGGGCGGGTTGTCGAGGAAGGCACGGCTTGCCAGCGTGAGGGCACGTACTTGCGGCGTGCCGTAGCTCTCCATGAACAGCGCCGCGGAACGGCCGGTGGAGTGGTAGCCCGGTTGCGACTCGCGCTCCAGCACGATCACTCGACCGTGCGGCGCGAGCCAGTGGGCGACGGAAGCGCCGGCGATGCCGCCGCCGATGATGAGGAAATCGGCTTGTTGTGGAGGAGGGGAAGTTGTCATGACGCGAATGCTAAGGCTCCGCGGCGTTAACCTAGCGCGATGAACGCTTTCGCTACGCAGCGCGACGCCGCAACACCGATAGGCCCGCCGCCGCCGGCGCCCGACCTGCCCACGCCACCGCCGCCTGTCGCACCGCCGCCGCCGCCCGTGGTCGACCCTCCGGCGGCAGACCCTCCGCGGGTTGAACCCGGCGCGCCGCCGCCAGTGGCCGATCCGCCGCCGGGTGCGCTGGCGCTCGGACGTATCCACGCGCGCCGATTACGCGATGTCTACCGATCTGCCGGTTGGCCGTGCTGCGACACCGTCGAGGTCGATCTGCTGGCCGCCGGCCTCCTGGAGCGCGTCCGCTCCATGCAGGGCCATGAAACGCTGCGCGTGACCGACGCCGGCATCTCGCACATCGCGACCTCGCTGGTCGCCAACCGCGGCATGTTGTCGCGGCACGAAGCGCTGGTGGAGCGCATCGCACGCGAGATGACGCGCGCGGGCCGCATCGCCTGGCGCGGGCTGAGCCTGCGTGCGCAACTGCCGCCCGCTGGCGAAGGCGACAAGGCCCGATGGTGCATCGCGCGGCCGGATTTGTTTTCCATTCGCAACACCAGCGTGGAGGCCTACGCGCAGCCCATCGTGCATGAAGTGAAGGTCAGCAGGGCCGATCTCCTGAGCGATCTGCGCAAGCCCGACAAGCGCGCCGCCTATCTCGACCTCGGCGGCGAATGCTGGTACGTGCTGGGCTGCGATGCACGCGGCCGGCCCATCGGCGAGCCGGACGAGATTCCGGCCGAATGCGGCGTACTGGTCGCGCAGGCGGAGCGGCTCGTGGTCGCGCGCTCGGCGGTGCATCGCGCGTTGCCGCGCATGCCTTTCGCAGTCTGGATGGCGCTGGCCAAGGCGCAGCCCGTGGCCGGATTCGAAGACGATTTGCAGGACTCGCTGCCCGGAATCGACGACTGAAGAAGGTGAACGTGCCCGGGACCTGACGCACCGCTGACGCCGCGACCCTGGCCGGAAGTCGTAGTCACCTTGTCACAGGTGCGACAGAACGTAAACTAAGAACGGCCCGCCGAAACAGTGCCCTTGTTGGCGCAACGATCACAAGGAAACCGCCATGCAGCCCGTTCTCGAAATCAGCAAGCTAGGCGAGCGTTCATACACCTACACCGTGCGCGCCACTCGCGCGCGGGGCGAGCCTCCCCCCGAAGCCTGCTACGTCGACCTGGGGCTGACTTCGTTCGCCGATTGCCTTCGCGATGCGGCGGAGGCGCTGACCTACTTTCCGCGTGTCTACATCCGCTACGAAGGCCTGTGCGTCGGCGAGCAGATGGTGACGCGGCTGGCGCGCCAGCCGGATGCCGTCGTTCGCGAGTTGCTGGCCAAGTACCAGGACGCTCTCGAAGCGCTTCCAGCGGCCATCCAGTCCCCGCAGGAGGACGTGGCCGCTCAGGTGTCGGTCTCATAGCGCACGAGCCAGCTCCAGAGCTCCGCGCTCTCGTTCGTCGCTTCGCGCAGGAATTTCGTGTAGCCGATCAGGTCGGCAAGACGCGCTTCGGCGCGCACCACGATGCGGTCGCCCTGCACATCTTCCTCGACGACGCGTGCGCCGCGGCGATGCAATTCTTCGCGTACCCGCGCGGCGTGCGCATGCGGCGCCCGGATGCGGACGAACATCACCGGCTGGAGGCCTACGCCGTCGTGCGCGCGAAGCGCGCAATGGGCGCGCGGCGCATCGAATCGCGCCGAGGCACCGAGCGCGGCGGCGACCAGGGGCGTCGCTTCATCCAGCGCCTGCTCGTTGGCCGCGCAGAGAGTGAACTGCTTGCCGTCGTCCACCAGCAGATGGCGTTCCGGCTTGGAGAGCCACTCCGCTGCGCCACTCTCGCGCAGTGACGCGAGCTTCTGCGCATCCACCGACAGCGATTGCCGAAGCGGGTAGGAGGCCAGTTCATGGTCGTCGAGCGCCAGGGTACGGCGCGTGCCGATGCTCATGCGGCGGCTCGCTCAGCTCGTGTATTCGCCGCTGGCCTCTGGCTGGTAGAGGATCTCCGCGACCTTGGCGCTGCCTTCTTCGCCCCCGGGCGTCTTCCATGTGGCCGTGGCGCCGAGGCGAAGCCCGATCAGGCTCATGCCGACCGGCGAAAGCACCGAGAGAAAGCCCTTGGCAGGATCGGCCTCGCGTGGATAGCAAAGGGTCATCTGGTCGCGATGCCCGGTGCGCGCATCGACGATCGTCACTTGCGAATGCATCGTGACGATGTCGGCAGGGACATCGCGCGACTCCACCAGTTCCGCGTTGTCGAGCAAAGCCTCGAGGTTGTTGTGGGACTTCGCGTCGAGCAGCCTGGTGAGTCGGACGTGATCAAGTTCGGTGAGCACGCGCTCGCCGTGAATCGTTGCTTGCATGGAGCACTCCAGTCGAATGCGGATACCTCTGGGGCGGCCGCTACCGCGCGGGGCTGAGGCCCGGCGATCGATGGTTGCGCTAAAGAAGGGGAAGAGGTGATCGCCGGGCTGGGAAGGGTGCGGCCGGCTGACGCAGTCCCGCACGAAAACTCGCCGCGCCAGCGAGGTTCGCTGCGGCGGGGCGGTTGATGCGGAAGGGCGCTGGAGAGCACATGGGGCCGATTGTAGGCGCGGGACTCGCGCAACCACGGGATGAAGGCAGCGCGCTTCGCAGTACGATGCCCGCGTCATGGCCTGTTCTGCCTGCGGGTTTGAAGCCGACGTTCAATTCGCCTTCTGTCCGAAGTGCGGGCAGCGGCTTGCTGCACCGCCCGCCCAGGCGGAGTCCGACCGCCGTCCGGTCACGGTCATGTTCGCGGATCTGTCAGGCTTCACGTCGCTGAGCGAATCGCTCGATCCCGAAGTCGTGCGGTCGCTGCAGACGGAGCTGTTCGCAGAGATGTCCGCCGCCATCCAACGCCTGGATGGCTTCGTCGAGAAATACGTCGGCGACGCCGTGATGGCTGTGTTCGGCGCACCGGTCGCGCACGATGAAGATCCCGAACGCGCGGTCAGCGCGGCGATCCTCCTGCACGAGAAGATCAGCGCATTGAGCGAACGCTGGATGGCACGCATCGGCCGGCCGCTGGCCTTGCACATCGGCATCAACACCGGGCCCGTGGTTGCCGGCCACATCGGCTCGAACCCTGCGGCCACCTACGCGGTGACGGGCGACACCGTGAACGCAGCGGCGCGCCTGCAGTCCGCGGCGGCGTCGGGCCAAACGCTGATCAGCCGGTCGACCTACATGCTCACGCAGCATGTCTTCGAATTCGAGGAACTGGGTCCGTTGCCGGTCAAGGGCAAGGCCCAGCCGATGGCGGCGTTTCGTCTCGTCGGCGCGCTGGCCGCGCCGCATGCCGTGCGCGGCCTGCAGGCACACGGTCTCGCGACCTCGCTCGTCGGGCGGGATTCGGAACTGCGCGTGCTCTGGCAAGCCTTCGAGGCCATGCGGAGCGGGCAGAGCCAACAGGTGCGCATCGTCGCCGAGGCGGGTACAGGCAAGAGCCGGCTTCTGTCGGAGTTCCTCGCGCAACTGCTCGCGCGCGATGCGTTGGCGGGCGTCGCCGTGCGCAATGCAGCCTGCTCGTCGTTGGGGGAGCGCACCTACGGTGTGCCGGCCGCGCTGCTGCGCGATGCCTACGGCCTGTCCTCCCAGGAGCCGGTTGGCGAAGCGCAACGGAAGATCGAGGCAGCGCTCGCGGACATGGGTGTGGACGATCAGGAGCGACAGCAAACGACCGCCTATCTCGCCTACGTGCTGGGGCTCGAAGCCGACGACGCGCGCACGCGCTACCTGGACCCGGAGCAGCTCAAGCGGCAGATCTTTTCCGCGGTGCTCGGGGTCATCCGGCGCCGTCTTCAGCGAGGCCCGGTGATGCTGATCGTGGAGGATCTTCATTGGGCCGATGCAGCGTCGCTCGACGTGTTGCGCTACCTGCTCGACCAGTTGGGTGGTCAGCCCTTCATGCTGCTGGTGACGCATCGGCCCACGCCCGAGGCTGCGAGCCTGACGAGCGACGCGGTCGCGCACACGACGGTCGCGCTGGAACCCCTGTCGCCGCAATGCAGCGCGAAGATGCTCGACGAACTGTTCGGAGCCGCGCGGCATACCTTGCCGGACGAACTGCGCATGCGCATCGTCGAGCACGCCGGCGGCAATCCGCTCTTCCTCGAAGAGATGGTGCGCGCCCTTATCGCCGACGGTGTGTTGCAGCGGCAGAACGATGTGTGGGTCTATCTTCCGCGCGCTTCGGCGGTGCAGGTGCCTCTGACGATCCATGGTCTGCTCCTGGGCCGCATCGACCGTCTGGCCGTGCCGGTGCGCCAGACGCTGCGCGAGGCGGCTGTGATCGGCCCCGTGTTTGCCGAGGCGCTGCTGCGCGACATCGCGACCGCGCGCGCACATGCGTTGACCGAAGCGCTGGACGCTCTCGTCGACGCCGGCCTGCTTTCGGTTGCGCCGACCGCTTCCGGGCCGGCCGGGCTGGAGGCTCGGCAGTTTCGATTTCGCCATGGGCTTTTCCAGGAGGTCGCCTACCAGACCCTGCTGATGAGCCGGCGTACCGATCTGCACACGCGCATCGGCGAAGGGCTGGAGCGCCTGTGCGGCGGATCGCCCCGGCACCTGGAAGAACTCCAGGCGCTGGCCCATCACTTCCGCCTTGGCGCGGACAAGCCGCGCGCCGTGCATTACCTGGTCGCCGCGGGCGACTGGGCACGCAACACCTACGCCAACGCCGATGCGATCCGGCACTACGAATTCGCGCTCGAGACGCTCGGCGCCGACGACGATGCGGACACAAAAAAAAGACTCTCCGTCCGCGAGCGCCTCGCCGATGTTCTGGCACCAGCGGGCAGGATCGCCGATGCGACGGCGCACCTCGAAGCCGTGCGCGACGGGCATGCATCGGCCGGCGACCCCATCGCGCAGGCGCGCGTGCTGCGCAAGATCGCTGCCTTGCGGTGGGAGGCCGGCCAGCGCGACGACGCGAGGCAATGCCTGGCCTCTGGGCTTGCGCTCATGGACGAGGCGGTGCCTCACATCGAACTGGCCTGGCTGTATCAGAAGATGGGCGAACTCGCGTTCCGCAGCGGTGACAGCCGCGGGGCCCTGGAATGGGCGCAGCGCGCGTTGACGCATATCGAAGGGCTCACTGCGCGCGACGACGAGGCCACCTGCGCCGCGGTCGCGCTCGCGCTCAACATCCAGGGTGTCGCACTCGCGCGGCTGGATCGGCTGGACGAGGCTGTCGAATGCCTGGAGCACAGCGTGGAGGTCGCGCGCAAGGCCGACCTGCCGCAGGCGGAATGCCGGGCGCTGTCGAACCTCGGCGTGCTCTACAGCGGAAGCAACCCGCAAAGGGCCATCGACGCTTGCGAACGTGGATTGCAGACGGCCAACCGCATCGGTGACCTGGGGCTTCAATCGCGGCTGTCGGCGAACCTCGCGGTGGCCTACTGCACGCTCACCAACCGATGCGACGAACGCGGGATGGGGGCTGCCCATGAGGCCATTCGGATCGACCGGAGCACAGGGCAGCTCGATCATCTTGCGGTGTCGCTTGTGGTGCTGGCGCAGATCTACCAGTGCCATGGCGAGCCTGCGCGTGCGCTGCGCCATTACCAGGAAGCGTTGGCGCTGGCGGAGAAGTCCGCAGAGCCGCAGCTGCTGTTTCCGTGCTACGACGGTCTGGCGACCTTGTGTCTTGATCTGGGCGACGGGGTGCGGGCGGAGCGCTACATGGCGCTGGCGATGGATATCTGCGATCGCGCGGGGCTTGATCCGGATGCGCTGATCGTGTTGCCGTTCTTGGCCTAGGGAGAAAGTCGGGGAAGGAGTGGAGCGGGCGAAGGGAATCGAACCCATAGGGTTTGGCGCTCTCCATTGGGAAACTCCAGCATCAGCCAGTGTCAGTACTCAGGGCTGGTACACACGGCGAAGCGGGAATGTAGCAGACGCAGAGCGCTACCGCCGCTGATTTGCAGTAGATCCGATTCCCGTATCAGCAGCCCGTCTTGACTGTCTTCGGTCGGCATGCGGCGGCGCGGCCCGCAGAGGGCAAAACAGGTCGCTTGCACTGACTACCGTCAGTCACGGAAGCTCTTGACCGGCTCTCCCACGACGAGCATGCTGCGATCGGCATGGAAAAGCGGGGTACGGCAAATGAGCTGGAATCACTTCGGAATCTTTGCGATTTCCGTTTCGCAATTGCTAGGCCCTTTTGCTTTGGCGGCGGGCACGATACCCAATGGGGGTCAGTGTTTGGCGCCGGGAAAAGATCCCGGACCGCCCAGTTCATGGGGCGCACGTGACGCCACGTGTATTTCGAATAGCTGCTATCCCGGCGTGGCACTTAAGGCCGTAATGCGTGGAGGCCATAAGATTGGCTGGTACTGCATGGACAGAGGATCGCATTGCGCCTATAACGATTCTGTAGGACAACCTAAATCTGTCGGCGTCAACCCCGGCGAGAGCGTAGGCCCTGGGGTATGTCAATGTGACCCGAGCTATATAGGATCAGGGCGCTGCCAAGCAATAATTCCTGCGCCGCAGCAGTGTAAGCAATGGGAGCATCAGTGGCAGAATGATAGCGCTCTAGATTACCAGATCTATGTTGCTTATGGTCCTAATTTCAGCAATCAAGGACCGTTTGTATTGCATGCGGTAACCAATGAATGCTCAGGCTTCATTCCGTTTAAGTATTGTGTAACTGGCGCACACGGGCCTCCGTGCAGGCCGACCAATGTCATTTCCAAAGGCGGAGGAAAGACTGAATTCCCGCTCCACCACAAGGACGGGGAGCCTTTCCCTTATTGACCGAATGCAGGACGAAATGCACTATCGTACTGAGGGATGGTGGGCGGCCGTACCATAAACTTTTGGAGACTCTGATGCAAATTTCACCGTTGAATGGCACTTTAAAGCTGCAATGCGAAATTACTTTCGCATCTGAAGATGACGACGGCGCTGAACAATTTGTCGAAGGCCTCTGCCTTTCTGGAAATGCTTTGCGCGATGCGCGAGATATCGAGCGCCACGCGTCAGCGGAATTGACTTGTGATTCTTTTATCTACACCAGATTTACCGCAACCCTATCGACGAACCAAATAATGGCTGTGCCGAATGCGACATCGACTCCGGACGCCTTCGCCAGGGCTCGTCGATGCCGTCCCGATGTGCAGTCAGTGCAAGACTTTGGTGAAAAAATTGCATATTGCTTGGACCCGGAATACAACCCTCTTGTGTGTCCGGCCTGAAGAGGATTCCGGCCATTGGGTAGCGACCCCTGGGATCAGATGGCGGGATCGAAGGGCCTGCCTTTGAGGCGGTGCCAGCCCGTTGGTAGCCCGAACTTGGAGACGTAAGGCTCAAAGGGCTCCCGGTGGCCCCTGCAGTCCTGAGACAGGCTCATGCACTTAGGGCAGCACATCCGGCCGTCCGAAAGGAATCCGACTTGCGGGTCAGACACAGGAAGTCCCCGGGCCTCCAGGCGCTCCCTGCGAGCCTCGATCCAGGTGGAGAGGTCCAACAGATCGTCCTGGGTCATCTTCAGAATCCCTTGCTCAGTTTGCTCGCAAAGTTCCCAAGATCGACCCGGGGGCCATGGGGGGCGCCTCGCGAGGGCCGGGGTGCACCAGCAGTGGTCACGGATTTCCGGGAAAAATTCCAGGCCGCTCCTTGAACATGCAACCCCGGGACCGGTCTGTCGGCGCTTCACAAGTTACGCTCGCCGTCAATAACTGGAGGAGAGCGCATGTATGAGGTCAATTGGCTCGTGCTATTGGAGTACGTGAAGGTCGCCCTGTCGTGGCCGCCGCTGGTGTTCATCGGCGTCATGGTCTGCCTGTGGCGATTTCAGGCCGAGATAGCGCGGGTCATCGCTCGACTTGAGAAGTTCAAGGCCGGGAGTGTCGAAGCGGTCATTGGGGCCGCTCAACAGGCCCAGGCCGCCAAGGTTGAGACCACGTTCCCACTTCCTGGGGAAGGTCCAGGGGAGTCGCTCGCGCCACCAGTACCGGCAGCCGTGCATCAGGCGCCCCAGGAGCAGCCGGGGCAACTGATGCCGCAGGGAGATGCCCAGGAGCCCGCGTTTGATTGGACGATTGCGGAGGAAGCGATCAGCCTAGCGCCGGCAGGGGTCGACCTTAACGCGGTCGCACATTGGGTCCACAGGAACCCCGGACCGACCGTCAGGGACTTTGTGATGACAAATTCCTCGCTGAAGGCGGAACGCTGCTTCAACCTGATTTTCGGGACCCAGGTCGATCTGCTTGAGTACTTGCGCCTGAGTCCGGGAAGTCACCCGCTGGGGGACTTAATGCCGTTCCACGAGAAGCATGTCGCGCTGGTGGCCGCGCCGCAGCCGGTGGCGATCCATGCTTACTTAGCGTTCCTGTTGAACCAGGGTCTCATGGAAAACGTGGGCCCGCCTGAGGGGCCGTTGTACAGGCTCACGCGAGGTGGAGACTGGGTCCTAGGCTACATCAAGCAGTTCTACCCGCTGGTATGGAACAAGCGGGCGCTCTGAGCCGGTTCGGCGCGTTGAAGTGTCAGCCCCGAGAGGCTGTTAGACCTTCCAATGGCCGCTAGATCGTCTTGAGCACCGGGCCGGTGGCAGTTCGCGGCGCCGACTTTGCCGACCCAGTGGCTCGCTCACGGCTGCCTATGCGCCTTGGCGTGTGGTCTCGCGAAGGGTCTGCCAAGCCCGCTCGAACTCCTCTGCAGCTTCTACATTGCTCAACATGTATTCTTCATTGAGGCCGGAGGATGACTGCACCGTGAGACGGGCGTACTGCATCACGGGGATCGGGTAGTTGTCCTTGAACCTTTTGTCCGGTGTGCCGTCCTTGTTGGTTTTTGCCCAGGTCGTGCCCACCTGAACGGCGTCGGAAGGAACGGCTTGCTCCTCATGGAAGCGCATTCGCTGAACCTTCAGATCAACATCAGCGGTCTCGATCAAGGCGTAGTTGGTTGCCGCCGCGTGGTAGATCAAAAAACCGGGGTAAACGTAGATGTCCCCGCCGTTGGCGTTCTGCAGACAGGGTACCGGCATCGGCGTCGCGATGACACCGCAGTGCCCGAGGCTGAACTTGACCGGCTTCAGGTCCACGACGCGATTCGCGACGGTGCGCTCTGCAAACTGATTGGCGGCCCGGTGGGCCACGTTGTCCCATACTCGTTCCGAACGCGAGCAGGCGACGAAGTCATCGCACAGTCGCGCGAATGCAGCGGCCAACGCGTCAGGAATCTCGAACTGCGTATGCAGCCGAGACAATTCGAGTTGCTCCTGCAACTCGCGGCGCAGCGCCTGGGCGTCCTCAGCCTTCAATTGGAGTTCAGCGAACCGCCGCTTCATCAGGCGCTTGTAGAGCCAGCCATTGGACCAACTGCGGTACAGGCTTACCTCCCGCATCTCGGCTTCCTTGGCGCTCGCTAGGTCATCCTGGACGCTCGTGTGCTGCCGCTGCGCTTGCGCCAAGGCTTCCTTGAAGGCGGCGAGGCCAGGACTGGTTAGGGCCGCAGAGCCTGCGCTCTTGATCTCCTGCAATGCGGGCGATTGCACCGCTGGGAACTCGCGGCTCGGCATTGGCAGCGGCGGTGCAGCAGGCGGGTTCAAGTGAAGGGGTATTGCATTGCCGGGGTGCGATGCCGGGCCGCTACGTGGTGTTAGCGGCTGATGGAATGACATGCCTGTGCCAGGAATGCGGGCTGTCAGGGCAGCCCCGTTGATCCCGTGCGTAAGGCGCAGAGGTCCCACACCCACCGAGGTGGTGATGCCTCGCGGCGAAAGGGTCAGGCGAACGCCCGGGATCGGGCTGAAACTCTTACGAAAGCGCCACGACATGCGTGCAGTCCCCTCATGTGGATTTGTAGTTCTGCGGCTCCAGAGTCGCCAGTGGACCCAAGAGCCGGGCCGAGCCTAACTTCGAGGGAGGAGGTTGCCTGCGCGTTGGTTGTGTGCGGCTGCGAAAAGTCGGGTCGGTGTGAAATAGGGCACGCTCTGGGGCCACATGCAGACCCCGGAAGTCGAGTGCCCCTGGGCGGTGGCCCCGGCCGGCGCCGGGCGCCGACGTAAACGTCAGCGCAGCCCCAGGGCTGACCCGTTCTAGGGGCAGGGCGTCAGGTGGTGTGGAAACGCCGTAGGGCTTGACCGCGTCGAGGGCTGGGAAGCTCAGCTTCTCAATCGCTCGTTGTAGGGTCTGCGGCGCCGGACGGTGGTAGTTCGCTGCGCCGACGTTGCCGGCTTCGTGGCCCATGATGGCCGTTATAAGCGCCTCGCCGAGCGGCGGGTCCACAGCACGCAAAGCGGTCCCGACCGTCGTTCGCAGCGCATGGAAGTCGCGCCACTTCTGGTACAGACCGAGCGCTCTGCAGCGCACGCGAAACCAGTCCGACACGTATAGCGAAGCGGTGCGACTCTTGGCCGTCAGGATTCCGGGGAATACCAGCGACTCGCCGGCCTCTCGCATGCGCTCGACGTGATCTATGAAGCCAAGCTCGATCAGCTTCGAGTGGATCGCGACCCATCGCTCGCCGGCTGCGCTCTTGACGCTCTTGCCGTCGTCGTTCTCGTTGATGTCCAGCAGCCAGACGCCATCGCGCTTGATCACGTCAGCGGTGCGCAGTTGGCAAAGTTCAGCTTGTCGGGCCCCGGACATCAGCGCCAGCAGCGGAAGCCAGTATTGCGCGGCCAGATCAACGCGGCGGTCCTCGGTAAGCGGTGCAGTCAGCAGGGTCGTCAACGCCTCGTTGTCCCATGCCTCGCGCTGGCCCTTGGCGATGGCGGTTCCGCTCCACGGGTTGAAATCGATCCATCCCTTTTCCTTGACGGCATAGTTCAACAATGCCTGAATGGACGCCAGCACATCCGACCGCGTCTTGCCGCTCGTTCCAGTCATGGTGGCGTTGATGTGATCACGGAACGCGAGTCCGTCTTGACGGGTCAGGTCGCGTAGCGGCGCCTTGATGCCGGCCGCCTTGAGCAGCGCCAGCGACCTCGATGTCTTGTTGACCGCGTCGCGCTTCTTTCCGACCTTCCACTCGTCGAACACGTCCTCCAGCGTCTTGCCCTTGGACGCCTTGGGAATCGCCGCGACCTTCATGGGCGCCTCGGGCTTCGGCGGCGTCTCGGTCGGCTTGCCTTCGTTGCGGTCAGCGGCGGCGATCCAAGCGACAAGCAATTCTGGCAGGACGGCCACAAGCGTCGGACGGGCCGCAGGTGCCGTCCAGTCCACGGAGACGCCTATGGCGGCGCAGGCGGTCTCGGCGAAGGATTTGGCAACGTCCAGCCGGCCCATGGACAGCGAGCGCCCGAGGTCGTCGATGTTCAGTTGCGCGATGGCGCGGAGGCGGTCAACTTGCACGAGCGTGAGCGAGCCATCGGGGCTCGGCTTCAGGTGCTCGGGCTCGGGAAAGGGGCCGTCAGCGTCGGTCGTCAGGAATCGCCGGGGCGGCGGTTCGATAGACCGCAACAGCGCCAGCAATGCGCCGGGCTCGAAGCGGACAGCATCATCGAATGCAAGCGCCTCACGACTGGCCTCGGCCACGACATATGCAGACAGCGCAGGCGTGAGCGGTACAACCTCACGAGGTTTGAGCTTGGCTTCAGCAGCAGCGAAGGCGGCCGTAGCCTCGGCCCAGTGACGATGGGCCAGGGCGGCTGCCGTTGGTCGGTCGTCGGTACCCAGCGATGTACGGACCCAGAACTCGCGATTGATGACTGGGCGCAGCCGAAGCGGCACCTTGATTTGTAGATGGTAGTTCGAGCCGCGCTTGGCGACTCCGGTTGGCAGTGACACGTCTTTTTCCACGGTTCGGATGATGAACGTGGTACGCATCCAGTACACAGCAATAGTCCACAGCTTCGCTGGGAACTTGCGTTTTCACTCGACAGATGATGGAGCGGGCGAAGGGAATCGAACCCTCGTATGAAGCTTGGGAAGCTGCCGTTCTGCCATTGAACTACGCCCGCGTCTCGGCGCAGATTCTACTGTGGTCGCTGATAGTGGAGGCTCAGTGCTGCGCGTACGCCGCCATGGCGCGCCGGAGTCCATTGCGCACTCCGTTTAGCAGATTGCGCAGTGGCTGGATCGAGCGCCAATAGAGTGAGTTCTTGACATGCGCCAGCTGCCGCTCGAGGTCCGCGCTGCGTGCCCGGCTTCGGTCGAGTTCGCGTCGGAGCGCAACGCGGTCGAGCGAATTGAAGTCGGGATACGCCGGCCCGGATGTCGGCTTGGCCACGCTGTGCGCCGAGGCCGCCATGGCGCCGATGGCCAGGTCGCGTCCCACGCGAACCTTGTCGAGCTGCGCCAACCTCTGGTGAGCCTCCAGCGCCTGGGCGCGCGTGACCTTGTCGCCGAGTACGCCCTGCAGCTTGGTACAAAGGTATTCCGCGTCCTCGACGAAGCGCGGGAAGTCGAGCAGCACGACCGGAATATCTTTCTTCACCACGGCGTGCAGCACTTCGTGAAAACCCACGGCCAGCAGCCTTGCCTGGTCGAGCGGGTTCAGCGAATACACGACGCCGCCCGGCGTGGTCCCCCACGTCTCCCAAAGCGTGCAATCGTCCAGGATCGTTCCGTGGCCGCAACGAGCACGCAGCTCGTTGAGGGTGCGGCTCGCTGCGGCTTCCACGATGCCGCGCATGGGCAGGATCACCGCGTCCACCGCAATATCGTCGCGCGCAAGCAATCGCCCGACATATTCGTAAAGCCAGGGCGACTTGAGCACGTAGGGATAGTCGTCTTCGCCCATCGGCACATCTTCGAGGCCCGCGTTCGCGTTCTCGTCGTAGTGATCATGGCCTGGGTTGCTGGAGATGTGCGTTTCCAGCCCGCAGCCGTCAAGGTACTGGACCAGGAAGGTGGTGCCGGCGCGGCCAGTGCCGCCGATGATCAGGTGATGCTTCATGAGCGTTGCGCAGCGATCCGCCCTCCTTCGTTGAGGGATGAAAAAAGAAAATCTACCGCGCGCGCCAGTTCACATGTTGAGGAGTCGATGAGCAAGTCGGGTTTGGTCGGTGGCTCGTACGCATCCGACACGCCAGTGAAGTGCGCGATCTCGCCGCGCCGGGCGCGCGCGTAGAGCCCCTTCACGTCGCGGCGCTCGCACACGACCAACGGCGTGTTGACATGTACTTCGAGGAACGCTGGGCCCACGATCTCGCGCGCCAGCCGGCGCTGATCGCAAAGAGGCGATACCACCGCCACGATCACCACAATCCCTTGGTCGCTGAGCAACCGCGCCACGTGCGCGATGCGGCGGATGTTTTCCGTGCGGTCGTCGGGGCCGAAGCCCAGGCCGTGGCTCAGGCCGCTGCGGACGTCGTCACCGTCGAGGATCGCCACCGCCGTGCCCTGCGCAATGAAACGCGTGCGCAGCGCAACGGCCAATGTCGACTTGCCTGCCCCTGACAGCCCCGTGAACCAGGCGACTCGTGAAACGGTTGAAACGAGGTTCAACGCGAGGCCGGTGCGGGGTTCGAGCTTCATGTGTGCGTGGCTGTGGGCTGAGCAACCTGAGACCTTAGGAAAGCCGGTTCAACGCTTCTTGTCGCTTGCGTAAAGAATTGTGTGGACACCTGCGTCCTACGCTCGCCATATGCCTTCACAGATGGCGAAAAAAGTAGAACTTTCGGATACATTGCTTTGTGAAGCGTTGATAACCAAAAAGTCTTCATTTGGAGGTGGTCCCATGCGCAATGCTCCGCGCGATCTCCCCGAGTTCAAGTGGGCCGCCGTGTGCGTTCCCTTGGTCTTGGTAGCTTGCGGCGGCGGCAGCGGAACTGGGGTCACCGGCGCCTCGGTTGTCGGTACGGCCCCCCAAAAATCCGCGACGGGTACGGATAGCGGCGCGGCTGCCGGCGACCCGACTGCCGCGGCATTGGTCACTGTGGCAGGGAGTGCGCCCCCGTTGCCGCCCCTCGAGCCAGCGCCTCCGCCGAAAAGCGGGTTCGCCGCCTCGCGCAAGGTCACGACGCCTGCCGAGATAGCCGCGCGCAGGGCGCTCGAAAGAGATCATCCGGCGCCCATCGACCGCGGCACCGCGACCGGCAGATTTCAGCCCGCTACGGTGTCGCCCGGTGCGATGTCGGCAACGGACGCGGCCGCAGCCCCCGCGCCCAACACTGTCGGCCAATGGTCGATAGCCACGAACTGGCCGCTCAATGCCATCCATACGGTGTTGACGCCCGATGGCAGGGTCATGAACTATGGCAGTGACCAGAGCGGCAATCAGGGTGCTCTGTGCCAGGGTGCCATGTGTTACGACGTGTGGACGCCGTCCACCAACGCGCACAGCCTGCTTCTGCAGACGGTCACCCGCGTCACCGATATCTTTTGCTCGGCGCAGGTGGTGTTGCCCGGAGGACTGGTGCTGCTGGCCGGCGGCGACTCGCGCGGGGTCGACCCGAACCACGTCAACGACGGCGTGCCGGACGTCAATTTCTTCGATCCGTCCAACAATCAGCTCACTGCCGGCCCACGGATGTTTTCGGCGCGCTGGTACGGAACGGTGGTCCCCCTGGCCGACGGGCGGGTGCTGACGCTCGCCGGCCTCGACGCCACGGGCGCAGGCGCCGCGATCCCCGAGATCTACACGCCAGCGCAGGGGCAGGGGCAGGGCAGTTGGAAGAACCTCACGCAAATCTCGAGTTGGCCGGCTGATTATTTCTATCCGCGTGCCTTCCTGGCGCCGAATGGAAAGGTGCTCGTCGCCAGCGCAAGCAGCCTCTACAGCATCGACCCCGATGCCCCCAGCATGACGCAGATCGGAACGCTGCCGAAGACACTCAACTGGATGTTGCCGTGGGCCATATACGACCGCGGCAAGGTCCTGTTGATCGCGGACGACGGCAGCGCGGTGATGCTCGACGTCAACGGCACCACGCCAGTGGCTACGGTCGTGGCAGGGCCGGGTGCGAATCGCGTCTGGGGCAACGCGACCGTGCTGCCGGACGGCAAGGTGCTGGTCACCGGCGGCTCCGCGACGGACAACGAACTGGTCGACACCGCCTACTCGGCCATGATCTGGGACCCGGCGACGAAACAGTGGTCTGTCGGCGCGGCGGCGCAGAAGCCGCGCCTGTACCACTCGAACGCGATACTGCTTCCCGACGCCACGGTGCTGACCTCGGGTGGCGGCTCGCCCGGTCCTGTCACGAACCTCAACGCCGAGGTCTATTCGCCGCCGTATCTGTTCGACAGTACCGGCCAACCCGCTGCACGCCCGATCATCAACACCACGCCTGCCCAGGTGAACCTGGGCTCCACGTTCCGGATCACGGTTGCGTCGTCCCTGCCGATCCAGCGCGTCACGCTGATGCGCACGGGCTCCGTCACGCACTCGACCGATTTCGGGCAGCGTTTCCTGGAACTGCCTTTCACGCAGGCGGCGGGCGACTCGAACGTCGACATCCAGATCAACGAGAGCCCGAACACCCTTCCCATCGGTCACTACATGCTGTTCGTGATCGACAGTGCCGGAGTGCCTTCGGTTGCCAAGATCGTGAAGGTGGACGCCACCTGGACGCAGGTCGCGCAGCAAGGGCAGTCACTGATACTGCCATCGACGACGCCGGTTCAGTACGGAAGCACCGGCAAGGTGGTGATGAAGACCCTCTCCGGCACCGTGAGTTGCAGGAACGAGTTCTTCGGCACCAACCCATCTCCGACCATCGGCAAGGGCTGCTATGTTCTTTCGCCGCTGGCTTCCAGCATCACGTTGGGATCCCAGGGGATCACCAGCGACAGGCAGGTAGCGGCCGAGGGCGCCGCGTTCAACATGGCCGCTGCGACGGTGGTCAGCTATGGCACCGGAACGAGCTGGATCCAGAAGACGGTGACCGGCGCCGGCACCTGCAGCAACGCGTTCTTCGGCTCGGACCCGGCACCATTCGTGGTGAAGTCCTGCGTCGCGGACACCGGGATTGCGGCCCCGCCACCCGCACCGCCCCCGCCACCACCGCCCCCGCCGCCACCTTCCCCGCCACCGCCGCCCCCGCCGGCGCCGCCGCCTTCGGGCGGGGTGACCTTGGCCGCGGAAGGAGGCACCTTCACTGTGGCGACCCCGACCGTCGTCAGCTACGGCGCCGATACGCGCTGGATCCAGAAGACAGTGACTGGTACGGGAAGCTGCACCAACGCGTTCTTCGGCTCAGACCCGGCCCCCTTCACGGTGAAATCCTGCGTGGGGCCGTCGGGCACCCCGCCGCCGCCGGCGCCTCCACCGCCCCCGCCGCCGCCGGCTCCGCCCTCAGGGACGACGCTGGCAGCCGAAGGAGGCACTTTCACCGTCGCGACGGCAACCTTGGTCAGCTACGGGGCCGATACGCGCTGGGTGCAAAAGACGGTCACAGGGACGGTGCCCTGCACGAACGCCTTCTTCGGCACGGACCCAGCGCCGTTTGTTGTGAAGCGGTGCGTCGCCGGATCGTGAGTTCGCCAGCCGGGGGTCCGGCTCAGGACGCCAGCGGATAGCGGCGCAGCACTTCATGCCACGGGGCATGCGGCGGCAACCAGGACCGCACGAACAGAAACTCCCGCACTTGCCAACGTATCGGCGTCAATGGCGGCGCGTCCGCTCCTTGGGCGCGCCGGGCGATCGTCACGTGCGGCTTCCACGCCGCGGGCCGCGCCCATGGGGACATCCCCCGATCGATCGCACGGTGCAGCCGGGTCAAACCCGGGTGCTCACCTGGGCAAATGACCGCCACGCCATTGCGTGACCACACGCCGGACCAGTCCAGCACGAGATCGAAGCTGCCAGCCCGTACGCCGGCCAGTGCTTTGCCGATGTCCTCGACCTCGGCGTCGCTGCGCGTGCCGAGCAGGCACAGGGTCAGGTGCAGCCGATGCGCCTTGGGCAGATGGCTCTCCCGCGGCCACAGCCACTGACGGCGATGAGCATCGATCGCTGCCTGCACCGCGGTGTCCGGAGCCAGCCACACGTAGAGTTCCGGCTCCGGTCCCGGGTGTTGCGGCGCCATTGCCTTTCGAGGGATTGCCTGCATGATTGCTACCTGACAGAATTGGTCAGTTTTGCAACACAACGCCCGTTACAACATCAGCGTCGGCGCAAGCCGGGCCAGTAGAAACCCGAGGCATTGAGGTACTGGCACTCGGAGGCTGCATCCGGGATTCTGCCGCGGCCGCAGCAGGAAGACGGGTTTCACTGATGTCCACGCGTTTAAGTATGAGCGCGCCGAAAGCTGCGGCGTCGTTCAACGGTCTCGGCCTTCGTGCCGCGAACACCTGGCTCAAAAGAGCCATCAAGCGTTCTCTCCAGCAACGCGGCATTCGGATCTCGCGAACGCGGCATGCGGACCCGCCTTCGCCGCTGCTCTCGCTGGGCATCGATCTTCTGTTCGACGTTGGCGCCAATGTCGGGCAGTTCGCGCGAAACGCCAGGGAGGAGGGCTACAGGAACACGATCGTCTCGTTCGAGCCGCTGTCGGTCGCGCACGGATTGCTGATCCAGAGCGCGGGCGGCGACGAGCGATGGATCGTCCATGAGCGCTGCGCACTCGGCGCTGCGTCGGGCGAGGCGAACATCAACGTGGCGCAGAACTCGTTCAGCTCCTCGCTGCTGCCGATGCTTGCGACACATTCCGACGCCGCGCCCGAGTCAGCCTACATCGGCCAGGACCTGACCCGCGTCGTCACGCTGGATTCTGTCTTCGACCGTTACTGCACCGGTGGCGAGCGTGTGTTCCTGAAGATCGATACCCAGGGCTATGAAAAACAGGTGCTCGATGGCGCGCGTGCATCGCTGCCTCGCATCATGGCGGTGCAGTTGGAGCTGTCGGTCGTGCCGCTCTACGAATCCCAGTTGCTCTATCGGGACTTCTTCGATTTCTTCCAGGAAGCAGGCTTCACGCTGTGGTCGTTGACGCCGGGGTTCGCGGACCGGCGAACGAGTCAGTTGCTTCAATTCGACGCGCTCTTCGTCCGTTCACCGGATGGCCGGGCGAGCGGCTGAGCGGGCGTTCAGGTAGACCGCGTAGAGCGACGTCGTCGCGCAGATGAACAAGCGGTTGAGCTTCGGCCCGCCGAAGCACACGTTGGCGACGACCTCGGGCAATCGGATCTTGCCGATCAGTTCGCCATCGGGCGTGTAGCAGTGCACGCCGTCGCCGGCGCTGGTCCACAGGTTGCCGTTCGCGTCGATGCGGAAGCCGTCGAACAGGCCGCTGCCGCATTGGGCGAACACGTCGCCACCGCTCACATTGCGACCGTCTTCCGCGACGCGAAAGCGACGGATGTGGCGCGGCCCGTCGGCGACGTGCGTGGCGCCGGTGTCGGCGACATACAGCCATTGCTCGTCCGGCGAGAAGGCGAGTCCGTTGGGCTGCACAAAGCCGTCGACCGCCCGGGTGACGGCGCTCAGGTCGGCTTCGATGCGATAGACGCACCGGTCGCCGATCTCGCTGGGCGCGGCGTCGCCTTCGTAGTCGCTGTCGATGCCGTAGCTCGGGTCGGAAAACCAGATGCTGCCGTCGGACTTCACGACCACATCGTTCGGCGAATTGAAGCGCTTGCCTTCGAAGTGCGACGCGAGCACGGTGCGCGTGCCGTCGTGCTCTATGCGCGACACGCAGCGCCCGCGGTGCTCGCACGAGACGAGGCGTCCTTGCAGATCGACCGTATGGCCGTTGGTGTTGAGCGCCGGCTGGCGAAAGACCGATACCGAGCCGTCCGTCTCGTCCCATCGCATCATCCGGTCGTTGGGAATGTCCGACCACACCAGGTAGCGGCCGGCCGCGAACCACGCCGGACCCTCGGCCCATCGGCAGCCCGTGTAGAGCTTCTCGACGTGTACGTTCGGATTGATCAATCGATGGAATCGAGGGTCGATCACCTCGAAGCCGGCCGCGAGTTCGATGGCCATGTGGCGCTCCTCTGTTTTCTTTTCAGGTGTCGTTTCAGTTGGACTGCCGCCGGCCGCGGCCGTACACCAGCAGCATCGCGATGATCACCACACCATAGGTGACCTGGCGGCCCATCTCCGGGATCTGCATCACCGACAGAATGGATTGCAGCAAAGTGATGAGTATGACGCCGACCACGGTGCCGAGGTACGAGCCCTGGCCGCCGAGGATGTTCGTGCCGCCCAGCACCACGGCGGCGATGGCCGGAAGCTGGTAGGCGTCGCCCATGGCCTGGTAGGCCTTGGTCGAGTAGCCGGTCAGCAGCACGCCGGCCGCCGCCGAGCACGCTCCCGCGATCACGAAGCACAGCAGCGTGACGCGACGCGTGTCGATGCCCGAGAGGTATGCGGCGCGCTCGCGATTGCCGACGGCATAGATCGCGCGGCCCAGTGTCGTCCGATGGAGCATGAACATCGTGGCCCCGCCGACGACGATCCACACCAGCAGCGCATTGGGCACGCCGAGCAGCGAACGGCCGGTGGCGATCAGGTGCATCGCGGGCGTCGCGCGGTCCTGCGGCGCGAAGCCGCCGGTCTGCACCACGATCAGGCCTTGCGCCACTGCGTTGATCCCCAGCGTGAAGATCATCGACGGCACGCGCAGGTAAGCCACGCCGATGCCATTGAGCAGCCCGAGCGCGGCGCCGCACAGGATGCCGAAGGGGATGGCCAGCGCGCTGCCGGCGCCACCCCACCAGCCCGCAGCGGCGGCCGACATCATGCCGCCCGCCGTGACCAGCCACGGCACCGAAAGATCGATGCCGCCCAACAGGATGACCAGCATCGCGCCGGTCGCGATGACGCCGAGAAAGGAAGCGATCTGCAATTGCAGCAACAGGTAGTCGAGCGACAGGAAGTTCTTCGAATAGAGGCTGCCGATCAACAGCAGCGCGACGGTGCACAAGGCGCCCGCCAGCACGGGGAGATGCCCCGACCGCTTCAGACGCAACGCCAAAGTCGTCATGGCTTCATGCTCATTTGAAAAGTTCGAGTCGGTTGTTGACCTTGAGCAGGCGGATCGATCCGAAGCTCACCGCGGTCAGCAGGATGACGCCCTGGAACAGCGGCTGCCAGAGCGGCTCCAGGTCGAAGACGAAGAGAAGATCGCCGATGGTGCGCAGGACGAAGGCGCCGAAGATCGAGCCGATCGCGCTGCCGGCGCCGCCCGAGAGCACCGTGCCGCCGATGACGACGGCCGCGATCGAGTTCAGCGTGTAGACGCCGCCGATGGCCGACGAGGCCTCGCCCGAATAGGTCACGAAGGTCAGCAGCAGGCCCGCAATGGCCGCCAGCAGGCTCGCGAGCGTGTAGGTGATGATCTTCGTGCGCCCGATCGCCACGCCCGACATGTAGCTCGCCGTCTCCGAGGATCCGATCGCCATCGCTGCGCGGCCGGTCTCGGAGCGCCGGTATGGCACCCAGATCACCCACACGATGCCGACGAGCACGATCAGCATGGTCGGGATGCCACCGGGCAACGCACCGGTCAATGCGTCGGCCAGATCCGCCTGCACATCGCCGCCCGGCACCGGACGCAGGCCCAGCGCGAGACCGAAGTAGACGATGCCGGTAGCCAGCGTCGTGATGATCGGCTGCAAGCGCCCGTACACGATGATCACGCCGTTGATGAAGCCGCACAGTGCACCGGTCGCCAGCACCGCGACGATGCCCAGCCCGGCCTGCAACGGCGTTCCGACCACCAGATGCGACGCCATGCAGTTGGCCAGCACGAACACCATGCCGACCGAGAGATCGATGCCGGCCGTCAGCACCGGCAGCGTCTGCGCCATGGCGACGATGGCGAGCAGCACGCCCTTGTTCGCCGCCGTCGTCAGGACCGCCGCGTTCCAACCGACCGGATGCTTGGTGATGTACAGCGCGAAGATCACGATGAACATCGCCACGGTTGCGAAGGTGGCGCGGTGTTCGCGCAGATGAAAGTGCCAGTCAGGACGCATCACGCTTCTGCCGCTTCGAGGTTCAGGGCGCTCGACACCAGCGCCCGTTCGGTGAGTTCGGCACCGGCCAGCCAGCGCACGATGCGGCCGTCGAAGAAGACCGCCACGCGGTCGCAGCAGCCGATCAACTCGGCGTAGTCGGTGGAGTAGAGGATCACCGCGGCGCCCTCGTCGGCGAGGTTGCGGATCAGCGTGTACATCTCCTGCTTGGTGCCGACGTCGATGCCGCGCGTCGGGTCGCTCAGCAGCAGGATGCGCGGGGCGTTGATCAACCACTTGCCGATCACCACCTTCTGCTGGTTGCCGCCCGAGAGCGTGCCGACGGCATCGCCGGTGTCCGCGACCTTGATCGACAGGCGCCGGACGATGCCGGCAACGGCCTTGGCTTCCTCGGCCGGCAGCAGGACGCCGGTGCGGCTGAGCCGGTCGAGCGCGGCCAGGCTCAGGTTGTCGTTCACCGACATCGGCAGCATCAGGCCATCGGTCTTGCGATCCTCCGGCACCAGCGCGATGCCGAAGTCGGCGCTCTTGGCTTGCCTGGGGTCGCGCACCTGCACCGGCTTGCCGCTCAGCAGGACTTCACCGCTCACGCCGCGCAGCACGCCGAACAGGGCCAGGAAGAGCTCACGCTGGCCTTGTCCGTCGAGTCCGCCGAGACCGACGATCTCGCCCGGCCAGACCGCGATGTCGATGTCGTGCAGTCGCGCGTTCCACGTGAGGCCACGCGTTTCGAGGGCCGGCGCGCCGGTTGCGGTCGCGGCGCGTGCTGGTGGCTTGGGCGGGAAGGCGTGCTCGATGTCGCGGCCGATCATCATCTCGATCGTCTCCGCATTGCTGCGCGTGCCGGCCTCGAAGGTGGCGACATGGCTGCCGTTGCGAAACACCGAACAGTCGTCCGCCAGTTCGGTGATCTCGTTCATCCGGTGCGAGATGTAGACGATCGCCAGGCCTTCGCTGCGCAGTCGCTTGAGCAGCGAGAAGACCCGCCGGACGTCCGCGGCCGTGAGCGCCGAGGTCGCTTCGTCGAGGATCAGGATCTTCGGGTCGCGCGCCAGCGCCTTGGCGATCTCGACCATCTGCCGCCGCGACAGCGTCAGGCTCTCGACCGGGGCGAGCGGATGGATGTCCTCCGCGCCCGTGCGCGCCAGCGCCGCTTCGGCGATGCGCCGTTGCGCGGCGCGGTCGATGAGGCCCAGGCGCCGTGGCGGGTTGGTGATGCAGATGCTGTCGGCAACGCTCAGGTCGGGCATCAGCGACAACTCCTGGAAGATGCAGGCGATGCCGGCGGAGACCGCTTCCTGCGGATGCGCAAAGCGGCGCTCCACGCCTTCCAGCATGATGCGGCCCTCGTCGGGCTGCACCACGCCGGCCATCATCTTGATGAGCGTCGACTTGCCCGCACCGTTCTCGCCGAGCACCGCATGAATGCGTCCCGGCGCGCAGGCGAAGCTCGCATGCTCCAGCGCACGCACGCCGCCGTAGCGCTTCGAGACGTCGATCAGGCGAAGGATCGGTTCCAAGGCGGAGCCGCCAGACCGGTGGTCAGTCGCGTCAGTTGTTCTTCTCGTCCTTCGACATGATGTCCGTCGCCTTGAGGTTCACATCGCAGGGCGGGAAATCGTTGGTCGTGAAGAAGTTGTCCGTCAGGTCGGGGAAGTAGTTCTCGCCGGCCTTGAAGTTCGGGTGCGACGCCATCGGGATCGGTACCGAGATCATCTGCGGCATCACCTTGCCTTGCAGGGCCGACACGGCCGCCTTCATCGAAATGGCCACCAGGCCCGGAGACTGCCCGAGCGAGGCGCAGACCAGCCCTTCCTTGGCGTGCTCCACGCACAGCTTGCGGAAGCCGTTCTCGGCCTCGCCCGCCACCGGAATCATCTTGTGCTTCGCGTCGATCAGGGCACGCACCGCACCGGTGGATCCGCCCTGCACGAACATGCCATCGAAGTTCTTGTGCACCGCGACCGCGTCGGCCACGGCCTTCTGCGCCGTACCGTCGTCCCAGTTGCCCACCACCTCGACCACTTCGAACTTGTTGCCCGGCGCCTCGACCACCTTGCGGAAACCCAGGTGACGGTCACGGTCCACCGAATTGCCCGGCACGCCGCGGACCTCCAGCAGCTTGCCGCTCTTGCTCGGGATGTTCTTCACCACCCACTCGCCGGACTGCTGGCCCATGGCGAGTTGGTCTTCGTTGACCATCATCACCTGGTCGCTGTCGAGCACGTTGTCGAAGGGCACGACCACCACGCCGGCGGCATTGGCACGCTTGATGACCGGCGCGAAAGCCGTCGGGTTGACCGCGATCGTCACGATCGCGTCGTAGCCGGAGTTGATGAAGTTGTCGATGGCCGCGATCTGCGCCGCCACGTCGGTGCCTGTGGAAACGATCTTGAATTCCTTGATCTGCGATTTCATCTCCGGCGTGGCCGCATAAGCCTTCGCCATCTTGATCATCTGGATGCGCCACGTGTTGCCCACGAAGCCGTTGGCAAGGGCAATGCGATACGGCCCTTTCTTGGCGGGCCACTGGAAGTACTTCGTGTTGGCGTCCCATGGCTTGAAGCACGCCGGGTTTTCGCCGGGCCCGCTGACGACCGAGGGGCCGGCCGCGAGGGCGGAAGATGCAACCAATGCCGCAGCCGCGGCGACGATGCCAGTGCGAAAAGTCATTGCCGTCTCCTGTTGTTGGATAGAGGCCCGGTTGCGCGGGACCGGCCACAGGCAAAACTACGCCGCGCACACCTGCCCGCCTTCCGGTGAGCGGGTTGCACGATCATCATACGAATTCGTTGCGTCGGGGCCCGCTTGGGACATACCCTTGCACCGCGCGACGTAACCTTTGCTTGCAGGTGCGGCAAAATTCGGCGATGAAGAAACTTCCTGTCGAAGCGAGCTTGCTTCTCGTCGATGACGATCCTTCCGTCATCCAGGTTCTGAGCCGGATGCTTTCGGACTACTCGACGGTCCGATTCGCGACCAGCGGCACCGATGCGCTGCAACTCAGCAAGGAGGCGACGCCGGACCTGATCCTGCTCGACGCGCAGATGGGCGACATGAGCGGCCTGCAGGTGTGCGAAGCGCTGAAGGCCGATCCGTCACTGGCCGAAGTGCCGGTGATCTTCGTGAGCAGCCATCAGGAGTCCGAGCTCGAAGTGGCCGTGCTTGAAATGGGCGCCGTCGACTTCATCCGCAAGCCCTTCAATGCGCAACAGGTGCTCGCGAGGGTCAACACGCAACTCAAGCTGAAGCGACTTTCCGACGACCTGCGCAGGCTGTCGCGGATCGACGGGCTCACGGGACTGGCCAACGATCGTGCCTACGCCGAGACCTTGGCACGAGAAATTTCCCGGGCCGGGGAGGCGGGGCAGGATATTTCGGTCGTGCTGATCGAAGTCGATTTCTTCCAATCCTTCGAAGCCCTGTACGACCGCAAGGCGGCGGACGCCTGTCTCGCGGCGGTCGGGGATGCATTGCGGCGCAGCACCCGCCGTCCGGGCGACTTCGCCGCCAGGCTGGAGCGTGAACGTTTCGCGCTGGTTCTGCCCGACACGAATGCCGACGACGCGCTGCACGTCGCGAATCGCGCATTGCGCGCCGTTGAAACGCTGGACATCAGCCACCAGGGCTCCGCCGTGTCTCGACACGTGACGTGCAGCGCCGGCGTGACGTGCCTCGATGCTTCCGCACGCAGCGCACTGTCGGCAGCAGGCGGCTCGCCAGCGGAAGCACTGGCGAGCGCAGCCGGCGCCGCGCTCGAAACGGCGGCGAGGGCAGGGCGCGCACAGGCCGGCCTGAAGGCACCGGAGGCCGCGCCGCAGCCCGGCGCAGAGATGGATTGAGCTTCACCGTGGGCCTTCGGCAGTCCGCCCGATCGCTGATCTGGCTGGCCGTCGGCCTTTGTGGTGCGGCGGGTGCCGCGCTGTGGCAGGCGAACTACAACGAGACGCTGTCGCAGGAACGCTTCGATGTGCTGTCGCGGCGGGCGGTCGAGCAGGTGAACTCGCGCATGCATGCCTACGAAACAGGCCTGCTGGGTGTGCGGGGCGCTGTCATTGCGGCCGGCGGCGAAGGCGGCATCACGCGGCTGCGCTTTGCCCAGGCCATTGCTTCGCGCGATATCGGGCGCGATTTTCCCGGCGCGGGTGGCTTCGGGTTCATCCGCCGCGTGCCGGTCGCGCAGGAGGCTGCATTCGTCGCCGCGGCGCGGCTCGACGGCAAGCCGGACTTCCAGGTGCGCCAACTGGGTGCGAATGACGGCGAGCGTTTTGTCATCCAGTATCTCGAACCCTTGGAAGCGTCCAGTCCTGCGATCGGGCTCGACATCGCGTCGGAGCCCCATCGACGCGCGGCCGCGGAGCGCGCCATGCGGACCGGCGAGACCACGGTGACCGCGCCGATCTCCCTGGTGCAGGCGCAGCCGGCGCCCCGGGGCCAGCGTTCGGTCGCGCTGCTCCTGCCGGTTTTCCGGGCCGAGGCGCAACTCAGAAAACTCCAGCAGCGCCAACGTCGCTCGGCTGCCGCGCGCGGCGGGCCCGACGAGGTGATCGGCTGGGTCTACGCGCCACTGCTGATCGACGAAGTGTTGAAGGGGCTCGACTTCCAGGACGGCGAGTTCGCGATGGCGCTGGTCGACACGACACCCGGCAGCACGCCGGATCGCTTCTTCGTGTCGCCGGGCCAGGCGAGCGCCCCGCCCGATGCGCTCAAGCGTGCGCTGCCACTGCAACTCTACGGGCGGACCTGGATGGTGGAGGTGAACGCCCAGCCGCCGTTCGACAAAGCACTGAACCTGCGCAGCCCGTGGATCGTTTTCCTGATCGGCGCGATGCTGGCAGTCCTTCTGGCGCTGCTGACTTTCATCGAGCAGTCGAACAGGCGCCGCAAGGCGCAAGCCGGGGAGCAGCAATCGCGGCTCGCGGCCATCGTGACCAGCTCGAACGACGCCGTCATCGGCCTGCGCCCCGACGGAACGATCACCGACTGGAATGCCGGCGCGACCAAGATCTTCGGCTACAGCATCGAGGAAGCCCTCGGGCAGCGCGTGCAGGCCTTGTTGCTGCCACCGGACCACGTGGGAGAAGAAGAGACGCTGCTGCGGCATATCGCCGATGGCAAATCGGTCGCCGCGTTCGAGACCTTCCGGCGGCATCGCGACGGCTCTCCCGTCGCCGTGTCGGTGGCGGCCGCGCCGATCCGCTCGGCGAGCGGCCGCGTGATCGGAGCGGCCGAAACGGTGCGCGACATCACGCACGAGAAGGCGAGCAAGGCGCACATCCTCGAACTGAACGCGACGCTCGAACAGCAGGTGCTCGAGCGCACCGCGCAACTCGCGGCGCTGTCGACGCGCGAGCGCGCCATCCTCGAAGGTGCGGCGAGCGCCATCATCGCGACCGATGTCCATGGCATGGTGACGCTGTTCAATCCTGCCGCGGAGGCCTTGCTGGGCTACTCCGCCGCCGAGGTGGTGGACCGGATGGAGATGAACAGTTTCCACGATGCCTTCGAAATCCACGGGCGTTCCATGGCGCTCACCACCGAGCTGGGCCGTCCGCTCGACGTGTGCGAAGTCTTCGCGCCGGCGGCGGGCACCGGCCGGGCGCAGCCGAGGGAGTGGACCTACGTCCGCAAGGACGGCAGCCGGGTGCTCGTGCACCTGAACGTGAGCCCGCTGCGCGATGCCGCGGGCACGGTGATCGGCTTCATCGCCATTGCGACAGACCTGTCGGAGCGCAAGGCCGCTGAAGAAAGAACGCGCAAGAACGAGCGCTTCATGCGCATCGTGACCGACAACATCCCCGGCGTCGTCGCATATTGGTCGCCCGACCTGCACTGCACCTTTGCCAACAGCGCCCATCTGCGATGGCTCGGGCGCACGGCGGAGCAGATGATCGGCATCACCTTCCAGGAAATGCTCGGGCCGGAGATCTTCCGCATCAACGAGCCCTATGTCCGGGCTGTGCTTGCCGGCAAGGACCAGCGCGTGATGCGCACCCGCAACATGAGCGACGGCTCGACGCTCCACTATTGGCTGCACTTCGTCCCCGATCGCGACGAGAAGGGTGTCGTGCAGGGCTTCATCACCGTGGCTGTGGATGTCAGCGACATGCGGGAGGCGCAGGACCAGCTCGAGAGCCTGAACCTGGAACTGAACGAGCGCAGCGCGCAGGCCGAGTCGGCGAGCAAGGCCAAGAGCGAGTTCCTGGCCAACATGAGCCACGAGATCCGCTCGCCGCTCAACACCGTCGTCGGGCTGGCCTACCTGCTGCGGCAGACCGCGCTGGACGACCGGCAGCGCGACTTCCTGCAGAAGATCGACACGGCAGGCAATGCGCTCCTGGGCGTCATCAACGACATCCTCGACATCTCGAAGATCGAGGCGGGCGGAATGGTGCTCGACGAAGCCGAGTTCGGCCTGCGCGCGCTGCTCGACGACGTGATCGCGATGACCGTGGTGGACACCGGCAACAAGGGGATCACGTTGCGGTTGGACGCCGGCGCCGATCTGCCGCCGCGCCTGCGCGGCGACGTGACGCGCATCCGACAGATCCTGGTGAACCTGCTGAGCAATGCGGTGAAGTTCACCGCGCAGGGTTCGGTGCGGCTGACCGCGCATGTTCAGAACCAACTGCAAAATCGTGTGCGCCTGCGCCTTGCCGTCGTGGACACGGGCATCGGCATCGAGCCCGAGGTTCTGGAGCGCCTGTTCATGCCGTTCACGCAGGCCGACACGTCGACGACGCGGCGCTTCGGCGGCACCGGGCTCGGGCTGTCGATCGTCAAGCAACTGACCGAGCTGATGGGCGGCGAATTCGGCGTCGACAGCACGCCGGGCGAGGGCAGCGAGTTCTGGGTCGTCCTGCCGCTGGATATCGTCAGCGAAGGTGACGTGTCGCCGGTGGTGCTCAGCGGCGATTCGCCTGGGCGGCGGCTTTCGGGGATGCGCATCCTCGTGGTGGACGACAGCCCCGTGAACCTGGAGGTGTGCCAGCACATCCTCGAACGCGAGGGCGCCCAGGTCGGTGTTGCGTCGGACGGCCGCGAGGCGGTCGAACGGCTGCGCGTCGAGCCGCAGGGCTTCGATGCGGTGCTGATGGACGTCCACATGCCGGTCCTCGACGGCAACGAGGCCACGCGCAGGATCCGCGGCGAACTCGGCCTCCGGGCATTGCCGGTGATCGCGCTGACGGCGAGCGCCCTGATCGCCGAGCGCGACCGCGCACTGGAAGCCGGCATGAACGATTTCATCGGCAAGCCCTTCGATGTCGAGCTGCTGGTGCGCACGGTGCGCCGCTGCGCGGAGCGGGCCAAGGGCAGACGGGTGTCGACGATGCATGAGGCGCCGGTCCTCACGCCGTTGCCGCCGGATTGGCCGGCGATCGATGGCGTCGATGCGGCGGATGCGTTCCGCCGGCTGGGAGGCGATCGACCGCTCCTGCTCAGTGTCCTTCGGGGCTTGCTGAGGGAGTTCGGGGACCTGGCTGGCGAGGATGTCGCCCTGCCGGTCGGTGACGGGGCCGCAGCGCTGGCGGCACGGCTGCACAAGCTCCAGGGGAGTGCCGGGCTGGTCGGCATCGAGGGCGTGCGACAGTCGGCCGGTGCCGGCGAGGCGGCCTTGAAAGCCGGCGACACCGGCCGTGCCGAGCAGGCGTTGCGTGACCTGAACGCTGCACTGCGCAGGCTCAGCGTATCGGCGCAGCCCTATCTGGAGGCGGACACGGCGGCGGATGCAGATTCCAGCGGAGAGGCCGACCCACCCGTCGATCCGGAAGGTCTTGCGCTGCTGATCGACGCCTTGGGACGGCAGGATCTTTCGGCCATGTCCTGGTTCGAGGAAGTCGGCCCCTCGCTGCGCGGCGCGATCGGGCATGAACGCTTCGCGGAACTGGACGGCGCGATCAGGGCGCTTCAGTTCAAGCGCGCCGTCGAGATCCTGCGCGGCGCGGCATTCGCGTAGCCGGCCGCGGCGGTGTCGCTCTGGCATCAGCCACGTTTCCGACGCCGTGCGCGAATCAGCAGCGCATACACCGTGAGGTTGAGCAGGACCACTCCCACGCCCAATCCGATCTGCATGCCGCGTGTGAGCGTATCCGGGTAGATCAGGCCCAGCAGGTAATGCTCGACGAAGCCGCCCTCGTAGCCGGCCTCGCCGGCCGCGTGCCGGAATGCATTTTCCAGCGGCGTCAGCGGGCAGATCCATCCGGTCCATTCCACCCACGCGGCCCAGGCCACCGCCGGCAGGTGCAGCCAGGCCAGTCGGGGCAGGCGCCAGACCAGCGCGCCGCCCGCCAGGACGAACACGATGAAGAGGCCGTGCAGCAGGAGCAGGGCGTCGGCCAGGATGCGGTCACGCATGCGGTGAGATTCTTCCCCAAACCTATAATCGAATGTTCAAGCAGATCAAGCAGTTAGGTGGGTTCGATGCAGGGGCTGCCCGCAACCGGCCGCCTTCGCCACAAGCCTAAACCCAAGATGAGCCAGCCCACCTTCAGCGTCGCCGACATCCGCAAGTCGTTCCTCGATTTCTTCGCGACCAAGGGCCATACCGTGGTGCCCTCCAGTTCGCTGGTGCCGGGCAACGATCCGACCCTGATGTTCACCAACTCCGGCATGGTGCAGTTCAAGGACGTGTTCCTCGGCACCGACAAGCGCCCCTACGTGCGCGCCGCGTCCGTCCAGGCCTGCCTGCGGGCCGGCGGCAAGCACAACGACCTCGAGAACGTCGGCTACACCGCACGCCATCACACCTTCTTCGAGATGCTGGGCAACTGGAGCTTCGGCGACTACTTCAAGCGCGAGTCGCTCAAGTGGGCGTTCGAACTGCTCACCGAGGTCTACAAGCTGCCGGCCGAGAAGCTCTGGGCCACCGTCTACATCGAGGACAACGAGGCCTACGACATCTGGACCCAGGAAATCGGCCTGCCGCCCGAACGCGTCGTGCGCATCGGCGACAACAAGGGCGGCCGCTACATGTCCGATAACTTCTGGATGATGGCCGACACCGGCCCCTGCGGCCCGTGCAGCGAGATCTTCTACGACCACGGCCCCGGGGTCGCCGGCGGCCCGCCCGGCAGCCCCGACGAGGACGGTGACCGCTACATCGAGATCTGGAACAACGTGTTCATGCAGTTCGACATGCAGCCGGACGGCAGCGTCAAGCCGCTGCCGGCGCCCTGCGTCGACACCGGCATGGGGCTGGAGCGCCTCGCAGCGATCCTGCAGCACGTGCACAGCAACTACGAGATCGATCTCTTCGACGCGCTCATCAAGGCCGCGTCGCGCGAGACCGGCGAGAAGGATCTCGGCAACAAGAGCCTGCGCGTGATCGCCGACCACATCCGCGCGACCGCATTCCTGGTGGCCGACGGCGTGATCCCGTCGAACGAAGGGCGCGGCTACGTGCAGCGCCGCATCGTGCGCCGCGCGATCCGCCACGGCTACAAACTCGGCCAGAAGAAACCGTTCTTCCACAAGCTGGTGCCCGACCTCGTGGCGTTGATGGGCGATGCCTACCCCAAGCTGCGCGCCGACGAAAAGCGCATCACCGATACGTTGAAGGCCGAGGAAGAGCGCTTCTTCGAGACCCTCGCAAACGGCATGGAAATTCTCGATGCAGCATTGGCCGATGGTGCCAAGGTGCTGCCGGGCGAAGTGGCTTTCAAGCTGCACGACACCTACGGCTTCCCGCTCGATCTCTCGGCCGACGTGTGCCGCGAGCGCGGTGTGGCGGTCGATGAGGCCGGTTTCAACGCCGCCATGGAAAAGCAGAAGGCGGCAGGCCGCGCGGCGGGCAAGTTCAAGATGGAGCGTGCCGTCGAATACACAGGCGCGGGCAACGCCTTCACCGGCTACGAGCATCTCGAAGAAAAGGCCACCGTCGTCGCGCTGTATTTCGAAGGCGCGCCGGTCCAGCAACTGAATGAAGGCCAGCCCGGCATCGTTGTCCTCGACACCACGCCTTTTTATTCCGAGAGCGGCGGCCAGGTCGGCGACCAGGGCGTGCTCGTCGCCGAGGGCGTGCAGTTCGGCGTCGACGACACGCAGAAGATCAAGGCCGACGTGTACGGCCACCATGGTGCGCAGACGCAGGGCTCGCTCAAGGTCGGCGACACCGTCACGGCGCGCGTCGACACCGAGCGCCGTGCATCCACCATGCGCAACCACAGTGTCACGCACCTGATGCACAAGGCCTTGCGCGAAGTGCTCGGTGGCCATGTGCAGCAGAAGGGCTCGCTGGTCGACGCCGACAAGACGCGCTTCGACTTCGCGCACAACGCACCGGTGACGGCCGGGCAGATCGTCGAGATCGAACGACGCGTGAACGCCGAGATCCTCGCCAACGAGGCGACGCAGGCCCGCCTGATGGACATGGAGTCGGCCCAGGAGACCGGCGCCGTGATGCTCTTCGGCGAGAAGTACGGCGAAACGGTTCGCGTGCTCGACATCGGCAGCAGCCGCGAACTCTGCGGCGGCACGCACGTTTCGCGCACCGGCGACATCGGCCTGTTCAAGATCGTGAGCGAAGGCGGCGTGGCTGCCGGCGTCCGGCGCATCGAGGCCGTGACCGGTGCCAACGCGCTGGCCTATCTGCAGCAGCTCGAAGCCACCGTCCACAGCGCGGCGGCGACGCTGAAGACGCCGGCCTCGGAGCTGCAGGCGCGCCTCGCGCAGGTGCTTGAACAGGTGCGTGCATTGGAGCGCGAAGTCGGCTCGCTCAAGGGCAAGCTCGCGTCGTCAAAGGGCGACGAGCTGCTGGCCCAGGCGGTCGACGTCAACGGCATCAAGGTGCTCGCGGCCAAGCTCGACGGCGCCGATGCCAAGACCCTGCGCGACACCATGGACAAGCTCAAGGACAAGCTCAAGACGGCTGCCATCGTGCTCGCCGCCGTGGATGGCGCCAAGGTGCAGATCGCGGCCGGCGTCACGGCCGACACGATGGCCAAGCTCAAGGCCGGTGATCTCGTCAACTTCGTCGCACAGCAGGTCGGCGGCAAGGGCGGCGGCAAGCCCGACATGGCGATGGCCGGCGGGACCGATGCTGCCGGCGTTCCGGCGGCGCTGAAGTCGGTGCAGGGCTGGGTGGCCGAGCGCCTGCAAGCCAAGGGATGAACGGCGAGGAACTGCCGGTCGACGTCCTCGTGATGGGGGCCGGGACGATCGGATGTTTCATCGGGGGCAGTCTGGCGGCGGCTGGCGTGCGCGTCGCGTTCGTCGGGCGGCCTCGCGTGCTGGGATCGTTGTCGTCGCGCGGCATCACGCTGACCGATCTGGACGGCATCAGCAAACACGTCGCGCCCGGCATGATCCGGCTCGCGGAAGCGGTGCCGCCCGGCATTCGTCCGGGGCTGGTGCTCCTGACCGTGAAGAGTGGCGCGACCGCCGAGGCCGCCGCCGAACTCGCCGCAAGGCTGCCGGCAAACACGGCGGTACTTTCGCTGCAGAACGGCATCTCGAATGCAGCCGTGGCGTCAGAGGCGGCGCCGAGGCTCAACATCCTGCCGGCGATGGTCCCCTACAACGTCGCGGAAATCGGACCCGGCGCTTTCCATCGCGGCACGGTCGGCCGGTTGGCGGCGAAGGACGATCCGACGCTTCGGCGCTGGGTGGCGGTGTTCGAGCAAGCGGGTGTCCCGATCGACCTGCATGCCGATCTGCAGCCGATCCAATGGGGCAAGCTGCTGCTCAACCTGAACAATCCGATCAATGCGCTGTCGGGCCTGCCCTTGCGAGACGAACTGCTGCAACGCGGCTATCGCCGCTGCCTTGCCGCGCTGATGGACGAGGCGCTGGCCGAACTCGCCATGGCCGGCATACAGCCGGCGCAGCTCGCGGCCGTGCCGGCTGCCAAGTTGCCGGGCATCCTGCGGCTGCCGACGCCGGTCTTTCGCATCGTTGCGGCACGCATGTTGCGCATCGACCGCAAGGCGCGTTCGAGCATGGCGGACGATCTGGCGCTGGGCCGCCGCACCGAGATCGACGCGCTGTGCGGCGAGGTGGTGCGGCTCGCCGAGGCGAATGGCTCGAAGGCGCCGCGCAACGCGAAGATGGTCGAGTTGCTCGAAGCCTGGCCCGAGCGCAAGGAGCGCTGGGCGGCGCGGCAGTTGGTCACAGAGTTGGGCTTGTAGGCCCGAGGCCGCTTCTAGACCGCCCGGCCTGCTGGCGCGACGCTGGCGCCTTGAATGCCATGACGCGCGAGCGCGTCGGCCACGAAGCCACTGGCTTTCATCTCTTCGACGAACGCCGCGAGCGCTGCACCCGCTTCGGCGCCGCGCGACGCGGGCGTGCCCATCGCCTGCTGGATCACCATGAAACGGCCTGGCAGGAGACGAAGGCCCGGAACGCGCCCGGCTTCGGCTTCGAGCACTTGCCGGATGCCGGCCGCCACGTCGGCCTGGCCGGCGTGAAGACTTTCCATGACGCCCTTGGCGCCCTGGACGCGCACGATCTGAGCCTGCTTGATCTCGCGCGTGAGGAAGAGGTCGTAGGCACTGCCGGCGCCGACGGCGATACGGTGCGTGTCGCGGTCGACCTCTTCGTTGCGCATGACCGGCGAGGCTGCCGAAACGAGATAGCTCCCTTCGATCAGCACATAGGGCGCGGTGAACTGCATGCCTTCGCTGCGCAGCGGATCGATCGCGAAGAAGCCGATGTCCGCCTGTTCGTTGCGCACCGCGTCGACCGAAGCGGCGGCTTTTTCGAAGACCACGAGTTCTGCCGCAACCCCGAGTCGCCGCGCGAACTCGCGGGCGAGATCGATGGAGACGCCGACCGGCTCCACGGTGGCGGCATCCCGGTTCGCGAGGATGGGGTTGCCGAGATTGATCGAGGCGCGCAGCGCGCCGGTGGGTGCGAAGGCCGAAACCACGGCCGTGGGGAGGGTGGTGCTCATTTCGGGATTCTGCCGCGATCAGGTGACAGAGGTCTGAATCCGTGATCGAGCAACACCCCATAATTCGCGCTTCATCCGCTCGCACCTCCTGCCATGACCACCTTTGCCCAGTACCCCAGTCTGGTCGACCGCACTGTCCTCATCACGGGCGGTGCCACCGGCATCGGCGCGTGCCTGGTTGAACGCTTCGTCGCGCAGGGCGCAAAGGTCGGCTTCGTCGACATCGACGCCACCGCCGGTGCGGCACTTGCGCAAGCCTTGGCGGGCGCGCGCCATGCGCCGCTGTTCGTCACGGCGGACCTGACGGACATCGCGGCACTCGAAGGCGCCATCGCTTCGGTGCGGCAGCAATTCGGCCCCATCACCGGGCTGCTGAACAACGCTGCCAACGACCGCCGCCACCGCATCGAGGAGACCACGCCTGAATCGTGGGACGCCGGCGTCGGTGTGAACCTCAAGCACCAGTTCTTCGCAGCGCGCAATGTCATGGATGACATGCGCCAGGCGGGCGGCGGCTCGATCGTGAATTTCGGTTCGATCAGCTGGAAGCTCAAGCAGGGCGGCATGCCGGTCTACACCACCTCCAAGGCGGCGGTGCAGGGGCTGACGCGCAGCCTGGCGCGGGACCTCGGCCCTTTCAACATCCGCGTCAACACGCTGGTGCCGGGGTGGGTCATGACCGACAAGCAACTGAAGATGTGGGTGGATGACCAGGCGCGTGTCGACATCGCGCGCGGGCAGTGCATCAACAAGCCGCTGATGGCCGATCACATCGCCAGCATGGCGCTCTTCCTCGTGGCCGACGAGAGCGCCATGTGCACTGCCCAGGATTTCATCGTCGACGGCGGCTGGACGTGAGGGCGTGGTGCTTTTCATTCGATACATCTGAAAGGACGACATGAGTTCCAACACGACCGCCCGCTATCGAGGCCTCTTTCCGGTGGTGCCGACCACCTTCGACGAACAAGGCGACCTCGACCTCCCAAGCCAGAAGCGCTGCGTCGACTTCATGATCGACGCGGGCTCGGACGGCTTGTGCATCCTGGCGAATTTCTCCGAACAGTTCCTGCTGTCGGACGACGAGCGCGAGGTGCTCACGCGCACGATCCTCGAACACGTCGCAGGCCGCGTGCCGGTGATCGTGACCACCACGCACTTCAGCACCAAGGTGTGCGCCGAACGCAGCCGCCGCGCGCAGGACATGGGCGCCGCGATGCTGATGGTGATGCCGCCGTATCACGGCGCCACCTTTCGCGTCGCCGAGCCGCAGATCCACGAGTTCTATGCGCGGCTGTCGGATGCCGTGGGCATTCCCATCATGATTCAGGACGCACCGGCCGCCGGCACGCCGCTGTCGGCCGCCTTCCTCGCGCGCATGGCGAAGGAGATCGAGCATGTCGCGTACTTCAAGATCGAAACCGCCGGCGCCGCGGCCAAGCTGCGCGAACTGATCCGCCTCGGCGGCGATGCGATCGAAGGGCCGTGGGACGGTGAAGAAGCCATCACGCTGTTGCCCGACCTCGAAGCCGGCGCGACAGGCTCAATGACCGGCGGCGGGTATCCCGACGGGATCCGTCCGATCCTCGACGCGTACAGCGCGGGGCGGCGCGACGAAGCCATCGCAGCCTACGAGCGCTGGCTGCCGCTGATCAATCTCGAGAATCGACAGTGCGGGCTCCTGGCCGCCAAGTCGCTCATGAAGGAGGGTGGCGTGATCGCGTGCGAGGCACCGCGCCATCCATTCCCCGCGATCCATCCTGCCAGCCGCTCGCTGTTGATCGAGACGGCGCGCCGCCTCGACGCGCTGGTCTTGCGCTGGGGCCGCTGACGGCAGCTACGCGACGGCGGGCCGGCGCCCCTTGCGGTAGAGCGCCAGGGTCGCCCCCAGCCCGCAGACCGCCGCCACGCTCAGCCAGTAGGCGGGCGCCGCCTTGTCGCCGGTCACTTCGATCAGCCAGGTCGAGATCGCCGGCGTGAAGCCGCCGAAGACCGCCGTCGCGAGGCTGTAGGCGAGCGAGAAGCCGACCACGCGCACCTCCACCGGCATCACCTCGGTGAGCGCGACGACCATCGCACCGTTGTACATGCCGAAGAGGAACGAGAACCACAGCAGCACGTCGAGCATCCGCCCGAAACTCGGCGCCGCGGCGAGCCAGTGCATGGCCGGGTAGGCGCTCACGATCGCGAGGATCGACACGGCCAGCAACATGGGCCGGCGGCCGATGCGGTCCGATAGCGCACCGCCGATCGGTAGCCAGATGAAGTTGGTCACGGCCACCAGCAGGGTGACGATGAGGCTGTCCCGCGCGCTCAGCTTGAGCACGGTCTTGCCGAAGGTCGGTGTGTAGACCGTGATCAGGTAGAAGGTCGTGGTGGTCATCGCGACCAGCAGCATGCCGGCCAGCACGATGCGCCAGTTGCGCGCCATCGACTGGAACACCTCGCGCGTGGTCGGATGGTGCTTGCGTTGCTGGAAGGCCTCGGTCTCCTGCAGCGAGCGGCGCAGCACGAAGATGCACGGGATGATCATGCAGCCGACGAAGAACGGAATGCGCCAGCCCCAGGCAGACAGCACGGCCGGATCGAGCATCTCGTTGAGCGCGAAGCCGAGCGCGGCGGCGAGCACGATCGCCACTTGCTGGCTTGCGGACTGCCACGAGGTGTAGAAGCCCTTGTGCCCGGGCGTCGCCATCTCCGACAGGTAGACCGACACGCCACCCAACTCCGCGCCTGCCGAAAAGCCCTGCAGCAGACGGCCGAGCAGCACCAGCACGGGCGCGATCAGGCCGATCGTCGCGTAGCCCGGCACGAACGCGATCAGCACCGTGCCGCTGGCCATGATCCCGAGCGTGACGATCAGGCCCTTTCGACGGCCCACTTCGTCGATATAGGCGCCCAGGATGATCGCGCCCAGCGGGCGCATCAGAAAGCCCGCGCCGAACACCGCGAAGGTCAGCATCAGCGAGGCGAAATCGCTGCTCGCGGGGAAGAAGGCCTTGGAGATGTAGGTGGCATAGAAGCCGAACAGGAAGAAGTCGAACTGTTCGAGGAAGTTGCCGCTCGTCACGCGCAGCACGGCGCCGAGTTTGGAGGTGCTGTGCGGAGGCGCTGCTTGACCGGAGGCCAGGGTGGCGGTGCTCATGGCTGTGTCTCCAGATGATGGCCAGGGCCGCGGGTGCGGAGTCTCCTCATCGTAGGGAGCGAAGCCGTCGAACGGCCATCCTCGCAGTCGGGGTTTGTCCCGGGCGCTCAAGTCAGGCGCCGATCAGGTGATCGGGTGACGGGTTTTGGCGCCGCATTCCGCCGATCAGCGGCTTCCTGTAAGCGAACGAAAAAATCAGGGTTTGTACCTATCTTCCGTGACACGTTTGCGAATATTCTTCGTAGGTCGTTCCAGTAATAAACCACTGTTTTATTAGTGAAACAAACCGGATCAACGAGCTGACAGTCGATCAGCGGATTTGAACCCGGAGCGGAGGCCGGTTTTCAGTTCCAACCCTCGTACGGATCGCAACCCACCATGAAGAAGCAGACACGCCGCCAAGCTCTCGCCCTTGCCCTGTCGCTCGCCGCCGCGGCGTCCGCCGGCCCCGCCTGGGCGCAAGCATTCCCGAGCAAGCCGGTGACGATCGTGGTGGCCTATCCGGCCGGCGGCGACACCGATGCCCTGGCCCGCCTCTTCGCCGAAAAGCTTTCCACCCGCATCGGGCAGCCCGTGGTGGTCGACAACCGGCCGGGCGCCAGCGGCGTGATCGGCAGCAGCTATGTCGCCAAGGCGCCCGCCGACGGCTACACGCTCCTGCTGGCGCCGAGCACTTTCTCGATCGCGCAACTGGTGCTCAAGACCAACGGCTCGTCCAGCTACGACGTGCTGAACGGCTTCACCCCCATCATCGAGACCGGCACCTTGCCGCTCGCCTTGGTTGCGAGTTCGGGCGCCGGCTTCAAGGACTTCAAGGGCGCAATGGCCGCCGCCAAGTCGCAGTCGATGGCCTACGCAAGCCCCGGCAGCGGCTCGCCGATGCACATCCTCGGCGAGATGGTCAACAAAGCGACGGGTCTGGACCTTCGCCATGTGCCATATCGCGGCGTCGCACCGGCCGTCAACGACGTGCTCGGCGGCCATGTGCCGCTGACCTACATCACGCTGGGCCCTGTGGACCCCTACTTGCCCAACGGCAAGATGGTGGTGCTTGCGGTCGCCGACAAGAAGCGTTCCCCGCTGGCTCCCAATGTGCCGACCTTCCAGGAACTGGGTATCAAGGACGTGGAAGTCACCGCCTGGCACGGTCTCTTCGGCCCCAAGGGCATGTCGCCCGAGACCGTGAAGATGCTCAACGGCCACTTCAACGAGATCCTCAAGATGCCCGACGTGGTCTCGCGCATGGCGACGCTGGGCGCGCTGCCGCTGGGCGGCTCGCCGGATGTGCTCGCCAAGACCAACGCCGCCGACTTCGAACGCTTCGGCCGAATCATCAAGGAACTGGGTATCCAGGCCGATTGAGGCCCTCTCCAAAGTATCCAAAGTACGCAAAGTACGCAAAGACGTCGACGCCATGACTTCAGTGAACACCACCCCCGATCCCGCTGGCCTGCAGGCTTTGCTTGCCGAGCTGCCCGCCAATCTGCTCGCCGGCCGCCGCGTGCTCGTGACCGGCGCCGCGCGCGGGCTGGGCCTCGCCTTTGCCAAGTGCATCGCCAAGGCCGGCGCGAGCGTCGTGCTCGCCGACATCCTGTCCGACCTCGCCCAGACCGAGGCCCAGGCGATGCGCGAAGCCGGCTTCACTGCGCACGCGCTCACGATCGACCTGTCCGATCCGGCCTCGATCGAGAAGGGTGGCGCCGAAGCCGTCCACCTGCTCGGCGGGCTCGACGGACTGGTCAACAACGCCGCCATCACCAACTCCGGCGGCCGCGATGCCCATGCCCTCGAGATCGACATGTGGGACCGCGTGATGAACGTCAACGTGCGCGGCACCTGGCTCATGAGCCGCGCCTGCCAGCCTGCGCTCGCGAAGAGCGGCCGCGGCGCCATCGTCAACCTCGCGTCCGACACCGCGCTGTGGGGCGCGCCCAACCTGCTGGCCTACGCGTCGAGCAAGGGCGCGGTCATCTCGATGACGCGTTCGCTGTCGCGCGAGTGGGGCGGCGACGGCATCACGGTCAACGCGGTGGCACCCGGCCTCACGCTGGTGGAAGCCACTGAGTACGTGCCCATGGCGCGGCACCAGAAATACCTCGAAGGCCGCGCCATTCCGCGCGAACAGCAGGCGGTCGACGTCTGCGGCGCGGTCCTGTTTGCCTTGTCCGGCCTGTCGCGCTTCGTGACCGGCCAGTTGCTCGCCGTCAACGGCGGCTTCGTGATGCACTGATTTTTTCGACCAAGGAGAACCCTGATGAGCGATCTGTCCGAACAACAAAACATCGATGAAACGCCGAGCTGGGCGTGCCCCGAAGGCGCCAGCCTCGAAGCGTGGATGAACACCCGCATCGCGCGCTACTCGACGCGCAAGTACGACTGGGATGCGCTGAAATTCCAGGCCGACCACGACCCCAAGTTCCGCCGCGCGCAAATGCGCTATATCGGCACGGGTGGCACCGGCGTCGCCAGCGACATGAACACCGTCCCGGCCGAGAACTTCACTTTCTCGACCATGGTGATCCCGGCCGGCCATGAAGGCCCGCCGCACCTGCACACCGACGTGGAAGAAGTCTTCTTCCTGATCCGCGGCAAGCTCAAGGTCGTCATCGAGAAGGACGGCGAGCGCTTCGAGACCATCATGACCGACCGCGACCTGATCTCCGTGCCCCCGGGCGTCTACCGCGAGGAAATCAACATCGGCGACGAAGACGCGCTGATGTGCGTGATGCTCGGCGCGAAGAAGCCGGTGACGCCGACGTACCCAGCCGATCACCCCCTGGCGAAGATCAAACGCTGAGCACTGCGATGAGCGAAGCCGCCATGACCTCTGTCCTGCCCCAGTCCGAAGTCGCGCGCCTTGACGCGCGCTTTCCGGCACGCAGCGTGCCGGTGAGCGGCGGCGTGGTGTCCGTGCGCGAGTGCGGCGCGGGGCCTGTCGTGGTGTGCCTGCATGGCATCGGTTCGGGCGCGGCCTCGTGGCTCGACACGGCATGGGTGCTGGCGCCGCACGCTCGCCTGATCGCGTGGGACGCGCCCGGCTACGGCGAATCGACGCCGGTGACGCCCGAGGTGCCGACCGCAGCGGACTATGCGCAGCGCCTGCATGCCTTGCTGGATGCGATGGACATCGAATCCTGCGTGCTGGTCGGGCATTCACTCGGCGCGCTCACGGCTGCTTCCGCTGCGCGTGCGGGATCACCGTCGGCCGCACGGATCAAGAGGCTGGTCCTCATCAGCCCGGCCGGTGGATACGGCGCGCCCGCGCGTGCGGAAGCCCGCCAACGCGTCCACACGGAACGACTCGACACGCTCGCCAAGCTCGGCATCGCCGGCATGGCTGCGCAGCGTTCCGGCCGCCTCGTGTCGGACAACGCGAGCGAGCTGGCCCGCCAATGGGTGCGCTGGAACATGGCTCGTTTGAATGACCACGGCTACCGCCAAGCTGTTGAGTTGCTGTGCGGTGGCGATCTTCTCGCCGATCTGCCACCCGCGATACCGGTCCGCGTGGCCTGCGGTGCGCTGGACGTCGTCACGACGCCCGCCGCATGCGACGAAGTCGCGCGCAAGTGCGGCGTCACGCTCGAACTGCTGGCGGGCGCCGGGCATGCCAGCTACGTGGAACAGCCCGAGACCGTGGCCGCGATCCTGCGCGACACGCTGTCGTCCTGACCGAACAACAAACAACAGGAACCAGAGACTTATGACCACCCCTGGCAATGAAGTGATCGAAGAGGGCGCCGACCGCTACAACGTTCCGGCGCTCGAACGCGGCCTGCGCGTGCTGTGCGAATTCAGCCGCGAGAACCGCACGCTGTCCGCACCCGAACTTGCGCGCCGCTTCGACCTGCCGCGCTCGACGGTGTTTCGCCTGCTGACGACGCTCGAGAACATGGGCTTCCTGGAGCGTGCCGAAGGCGGTCGCGACTATCGGCTCGGCCTCGCCGTGCTGCGTCTCGGCTTCGAATACCTGGCTTCGCTGGAGCTCACGCAGCTCGGCACGCCGCTGTTGCAGCGCCTGTGCGAGGAGTTGCGCACGCCGTGCAACCTGGTGGTGCGCGACGGCCGCTCGATCGTCTACGTGGCGAAGGTCGCGCCGCCCACGCCATTCGCCAGCTCCGTCACGGTCGGCACGCGGCTGCCCGCGCACGCTACGGTGCTCGGTCGCATCCTTCTCGAAGACCTGAGCCTGGTGCAGCTGCGCGCGCTCTATCCCGAAGACAAGCTCGAAACCTTCTCGCCGAGCACGCCGAAGACGGTCAACGAACTCTTCGACATGGTCCAGAGCGACCGCGAGCGCGGCTATGTGCTGGGCGAGGGCTTCTTCGAGTCGAACATCTCCACCATCGCCGCGCCGGTGCGCGACCACAGCGGCCATATCGTGGCTGCGCTGGGCGCCACCATCACCTCGGGTCACATCGACGAAGCCCGCATGGACGAGATGGTGCAGCGGGTGCGCGAGACGGCCGACGGCATCTCGGGGCTGCTGAACTATTCGCCGGCGTCCAAGGTGGTTCCGCTGCGCGGCGGCAACCGCGCCTGAAGGGCAGGGGACGACGATCATGACGACGCCCACGATTTCCGCATCCTTCTTCTCGCCCCACGCCCTCTCGGGCCGCGTGGCGGTGGTGACCGGTGGCTCCTCCGGCATCGGCCTGGCGACGGTCGAGCAGCTTCTGGATTGCGGCGCCGCCGTTGCGCTGTGCGGCCGCAATGCCGAGCGCCTCGATAGCGCCGTGGCCACCCTGCGTGCCAAGCGCCCGCAAGCCAAGCTCTTCGCCCGCACCTGCGATGTGCTCGATCCCGCCGCCGTACAGAGCTTCGCCGCCGAGAGCGAGGCCGCGCTCGGCCCGGCCTCCATGCTCATCAACAACGCAGGCCAGGGCCGCGTGTCGACCTTTGCCGACACCGAAGACAAGGCCTGGACCGAAGAGCTGAACCTCAAGTTCTTCTCCGTCATCCATCCGACGCGCGCCTTCCTGCCGCAACTGGCGGCCCAGCGCGTCGTGCTTGGCGACGCCGCGATCGTCTGCGCCAATTCGCTACTCGCGCGCCAGCCCGAGCCGCACATGGTCGCCACATCGGCCGCACGCGCGGGGCTGCTCAACCTCGTGCGCTCCATGGCGACCGAGTTCGCGCCGCAGGGCGTGCGCGTCAACGGCATCCTCATCGGTCTGGTCGAGTCCGGCCAATGGCGCCGCCGCTTCGAAGCGCGCGAAGACAAGTCGCTCGACTGGTCCGCCTGGAGCAGTCAACTCGCCCACAGCAAACACATCCCGCTGGGCCGCCTGGGACTTCCGATCGAAGCCGCGCGTGCCATTCTTTTCCTCGCTTCGCCCCTCGCGTCCTACACGACGGGTGCCCACATCGATATCTCCGGAGGTCATTCCCGCCATGCATAACCCCACCAACACCGTGACCGTCGGCGCCGTCGTCGCGGCTTTCCTCGAACAGTGCGGCGTGAAGGCTGCGTTCGGCGTGATCTCCATCCACAACATGCCGATCCTGGACGCTTTCGCACAGCGCGGCGCGATCCGCTTCATCTCGGCACGCGGCGAAGCCGGCGCGGGCAACATGGCCGACGCCTATGCGCGCTCCACCGCCAGCCTGGGCGTGTGTGTGACCAGCACCGGCCCCGCCGCGGGCAACATCGCCGGCAGCATGGTCGAGGCGCTCACCGCCGGCGCGCCGCTGCTGCACATCACCGGCCAGATCGAGACGCCCTACATCGACAAGGGCATGTCGTACATCCACGAGGCGCCCGACCAGCTCACCATGCTCAAGGCCGTCTCCAAGGCCGCCTTCCGCGTGCGCAGCGTCGAGAACGTGCTCGGCACGCTCAAGCGCGCGGTGCAGGTCGCGATGACCGCGCCGACCGGCCCCGTGAGCGTGGAGATTCCAATCGACATTCAGTCGGCACTCACGACGATGCCGGCGGACCTGTCGCCGCTGCCCATCGAGGCCGCCGTGCCCTCGAAGGTTGGCCTCGATGCACTGGCTGCAAGCCTGGCCAAGGCCAAGCGCCCGATGCTGTGGGTCGGCGGCGGTGCGCGCAACGCCGGTGCGGCGATCAAGCGTTTGCAGAAGCTCGGCTTCGGTGTCGTGACCACCACGCAGGGCCGCGGCATCGTGCCCGAGGACGATGCAGGGTCGCTGGGCGCCTACAACATCCAGAAGCCCGTCGAAGCGCTCTACCAGACCTGCGACGCCATGCTCGTGGTGGGCTCGCGCCTGCGCGGCAACGAAACGCTCAAGTACGAGCTGAAGCTGCCGCGCCCGCTGTACCGCATCGACGCCGACGCTGCCGCGGAAGGCCGCTGCTATGCCACCGACGCCTTTGTCTGCGGCGACTCTGCACTGGCGCTCGAAGGCTTGGCAGACCGCCTGGAAGCGATCGGGTACAAGGCTGACCCGAAGCTGTTGAGCGACCTGCGCGCGGCCCACGACCAGGCTGTGGCCACGCTGCGCGACGGTCTCGGCCCGTATGCCGAACTCGTGCGCCAACTGCAGGCCGTAGCGGGCCGCAACTTCAACTGGGTGCGTGACGTCACCGTCTCCAACAGCACCTGGGGCAACCGCGAACTGCGCGTGTTCGAACCCAGCGCCGGCGTGCACGCCACCGGCGGCGGCATCGGCCAGGGCATGCCCATGGCCATCGGCGCGGCCATCGGCGCGGCGGTGACCGGCTCCGGCCGCAAGACCTTCTGCCTGGCCGGCGACGGCGGCTTCATCCTCAACCTGGGCGAACTGGCCTGCATGGTGCAGGAGAAGGCCCCCATGGTGATCGTGCTGATGAACGACAAGAGCTACGGCGTCATCAAGAACATCCAGGACGTGCAGTACGGCGGCCGCCGCTGCTACGCCGAGCTGCACACGCCCGACTACGACCTGCTGTGCAAGTCGCTCGCGCTGCCGCACGCCCGCCTGAAGAGCCTGGACGAGCTGCCGGCGCGCCTGGACGAGGCGTTGTCGACCGATGGTCCCTTCCTGCTGGAGATCGACATGCTGTCGATCGGGGGCTTCAAGAGCACCTTCGCTGGCCCGCCGACCAACAAGATCACGCAGATCCCCGCGCTCGGCGTGTTGGGCAAGTGAGCGAGGCCATGAAGATGTCCGTGCCCGTCCTGCGCGTTGTACTCATCGGCTGTGGCGCCATCGGCACCGCCGCGCTCGAACTGTTGCGCGACGATGCGGGCCTGTCGGTCGCGGCGATCGTCGTGCCCGCCGATGCCTTCGAGGCCGCCCAGGTCGTCGCGCGGCGTCTGGCGCCCGGCGCGCAGGTGGTGTCGTCCGTGCCCGAGCAGGGCATCGACCTCGTGATCGAGGCGGCCGGCCACGCGGCGATCGAAGCGCACGTCCTTCCGGCCCTGCAGCGCGGCACGCCGTGCATCGTGGCCTCGGTGGGCGCGCTCTCGGCGAAAGGCTTGGCCGAGCAGCTCGAAGCGGCGGCAACAGCCGGCAGGACGCAAGTGCAACTGATCGCAGGTGCCATCGGCGCCATCGATGCGCTGGCTGCAGCCCGCATCGGCGGACTCGACAGCGTGCGCTACACCGGCCGCAAGCCGCCCCATGCGTGGAAGGGGACCCCGGCAGAGCAAGGCCGCGATCTCTCTGCGCTCAAGGGCGAAACCGTGATCTTCGAAGGCAGCGCCCGCGAGGCCGCAACGCTCTATCCAAAGAACGCCAACGTCGCTGCCACGGTGTCGCTCGCCGGCCTCGGTCTCGATCGCACCCACGTGCGCCTCATTGCCGACCCGGCCGTCGCCGAGAACGTCCACACGGTCGAAGCCGATGGTGCCTTCGGCAGCTTCGAGCTGACGATGCGCAACAAGGCGCTGGCGGCCAATCCCAAGACTTCCGCACTGACTGTCTACAGCGCCGTGCGGGCGCTGCGCAACCGCGTCGCGGCACTTTCGATCTGAAGCGAGGCACCTCTCATGATTTCCTCTGAACTGCTCCCCCTCAACATCGCGGGCGAATGGCGCCTCGGCGGCGGCGACGTGTACGAGAGCCTCTATCCGGCCACGGGCGAACCCATCGCGCGCCTGCAGGCCGCGAGCCTCGCCGATGTCGAAGAAGCCATCACCCGTGCGCACCACGCCTTCCTCACCAGCGGCTGGGCCCAGAAGCTGCCGCACGAGCGCGCCGCGGTGCTGCATCGCGTGGCCCACCTGATCCGCGAACAGGCCGAGACGCTGGCGCAGAAGCAGCGACTGGACAACGGCAAGCCCATCAGCGAGACGCGTGCCCTGGTGGCGAGCGCCGCGGGCACCTTCCAGTTCTTTGCCGCTGCGCTGGAGACGCTCGAAGAAACCATTACCCCATCGCGCGGCCCCTTCGTGACGATGAGCGTGCACGAGCCGATGGGTGTCGTCGCCGCCATCACGCCGTGGAACTCGCCCATTGCGAGCGAAGCGCAGAAGCTCGCCCCCGCACTTGCGGCCGGCAATGCGGTGGTCGTCAAGCCCGCCGAGGTCACCCCGGTGATGGCGCTCGAACTCGCCCGCATCTGCGAAGAGGCCGGCGTGCCCAAGGGCATCATCAGCGTGCTGCCGGGCAAAGGCTCGGTCATCGGCGACGCGATCACCAAGCATCCGCTGGTCAAGCGCGTGTCCTTCACCGGCGGCACCACGACCGGCAAGCACATCGCGCACATCGCGGCCGACAAGATGATGCCGGTGTCGCTGGAGCTCGGCGGCAAGTCGCCCACCATGGTGCTCGAAGATGCCGACCTCGACCATGCGGTCAATGGCGTGCTCTACGGCATCTTCAGTTCGTCGGGCGAATCGTGCATCGCGGGCTCGCGCCTGTTCGTGGCGCGCTCGATCTACGACGAGTTCCTGACGCGGCTCGCCGAAGGCGCCAACGCGTTGCGTGTGGGCGACCCGGCCTCGGAGCGCACGCAGATGGGTCCACTGATCACCGCCCGCCATCGTGAGGGGATCGAGCGATATGTCGAGCTCGGCGTGTCCGAGGGTGGACGTATTCGCACCGGCGGCGTGCGCCCGCACGGCAATGGGATGGACCGTGGCTACTTCTACACGCCGACCATCCTCGAAGGCCTGACCAACAACGCGCGCATCAGCCAGGAAGAGATCTTCGGGCCGGTGCTCGTCGCGATGCCCTTCGACAACGAGGAAGAGCTGATCGCACAGGCCAACGACAGCGTCTACGCGCTGGCCGCGGGCGTGTGGAGCCGTGACTTCAAGCGCGCCTGGCGCCTGGGCCGTGCGGTGCAGGCCGGCACGGTCTGGGTCAATACCTACAAGCAGTTCTCCGTCTCCACGCCCTTCGGCGGCTGGCGCGACAGCGGCCTGGGCCGCGAGAAGGGCCGCGAAGGCATCTTCCAGTACATGGAGCAGAAGAGCATGTACTGGGGCACGAACGAGCAGCCGCTGCCGTGGGCAAACGCGTGAACACGGAGAAATTGAAATGAGCGTACTGGGCATCGACCAAATCACCTACGGCGCGGACGACCTCGCCACCTGCCGCACCTTCTTCCAGGACTGGGGCCTGACCCTGAAGTCCGAGGCAGTCGACGAACTCGTCTTCGAGTGCCTGAACGGGTGCCGCGTCATCGTCGCCGCGCTGGACAAGCCCGGCCTGCCGCCGGCCATCGAAGAAGGACCGACCCTGCGCGAAGTGGTCTGGGGCGTCGAGAGCGACGCGGACCTCGACCGCTATGCCGCTGCGATCGCCAAGGATGCCGGCTTCGTCGACAGCGTTGTCGATGGCGGACGTCGCATCGGCTGCACCGACCCCAACGGCCTGGCCGTGCGCCTGCAGGTCAGCCGCAAGCACTCCATCGACATCGACTGCGGCGCCATGAACACCTGGAACGCCAAGCCGCGCATCAACCAGGCGGCGCCGGTCTATGAGCGTGGAACGCCGATCGAAGTCGGCCACGTGGTGTTCTTCGTCAGCGACGTGAAGGCGACGAGCGCTTTCTACAGCGACCGTTTCGGCTTCGTCGCGTCGGACAGCTATCCCAACCGGGGTTCGTTCATGCGCTGCGCACCCAGCGGCGGCCACCACGATCTCTTCCTGCTGCAACTTCCTTCGGGCAAGCGCGGGATCAACCACGTGGCCTTCACCGTGCGCGACATCCACGAAGTGTTCGGCGGTGGCCTGCACTTCTCGCGCAAGGGCTGGGAAACGCAATTGGGCCCGGGCCGGCATCCGGTGTCGTCGGCGTACTTCTGGTACTTCAAGAACCCGGCCGGTGGGCTGATCGAGTACTACGCCGACGAAGACCAACTCACTGCCGAGTGGCAACCGCGCGAGTTCGAACCGGGTCCGACGGTGTTCGCCGAATGGGCCGTGGATGGCGGGTTGGACGGCAATACGCGTCGTCAGAAGAACGTTGAAGGCCCCCAAGGCAAGTTCCTGACCGAAAAAAAATGAACACGCTCACCATGAATCGCCGCAACTCGCTCGTTCGTGTCTTTGGCACGGCGCTCCTGTCCATCGCCGCCGTCACGTCGGCCTATGCGCAGAGCGATGCACAGAAGCAACTCGCCAGCAATCGCTTCACGATCATTTCGCCTTTCCCGCCCGGTGGTCCGGTCGATACGCTGGCGCGCATGCTGTCGGAGGGCCTCGGCAAGCGCTATGGCCAGGCTGCAGTGGTGGAGAACGATGCAGGCGCGGCCGGCAATATCGGGATGGACAAGGTCAAGCGTGCCAAGGGCGACGGCCACACGCTGCTGGTCGTGCCGGCGGGCAATCTCACGATCAACCCGACCCTGATGCCGAACTTCCCGTTCAACATCGAGAAGGACTTCGTGCCCGTCACGATGTTGGCCAAGGCGCCGAACGTGCTGGTGGCCTCGCCGGCATCGGGCATCAAGAGCGCGAAGGACCTCATCGCGATGGCGAAGGCCAAGCCGAACACACTGTCGTACGCGTCGCCGGGCGTGGGCAGCGGCCTTCATCTCGCGGGCGAACTGTTCAAGCAGCAGGGTGGCGTCGATCTGCTGCACGTGCCATACAAGGGCACGGGGCCGGCGCTCAACGACGTGCTCGGCGGCGTGGTGCCGCTGATGTTCAGCAACCTGCCCGCGACGCTGCCTTTCATCAAGAGCGGCAAGCTGGTTGCGCTCGGCGTCACCGAAGCCAAGCGCACGCCGGTTGCGCCCGAGATCCCGACGCTGGCGGAGCAGGGCATCCAGGGCGTGAACGTGACCTCGTGGTATGGCCTGCTCGCGCCGGCCGGCACACCGCAAGCCATCGTCGACCAGCTCGCGAAGGATGCGGCCGAGATCCTGGCCACGCCCGAAGTGCGCGAACGCCTGCAGACGCAGGGCATGACCAGCGCTGCGATGAAGCCGGCCGAGTTCGCTGCCGCGATGCGCGAAGAGTCGGCGGTGTGGGCCAAGATCATCAAGGCCCGGAACATCGTCGCCGATTAAAGCAGGAACAGGAGACTTACGTGACAACGAACGAATCCACCATCGGCATCGTCGGTGCCGGCATCGGCGGGCTGGTTGCCGCCATCGCGCTGCGCCGCGCGGGGCACGACGTGATCGTGTTCGAGCAGGCGAAGGAATTCGCCCGCGTCGGTGCCGACATCAACCTGACGCCCAACGCAGTGCGCGCACTCGACGGCCTCGGCGTGGGCGAGGCAGCCCGCGTGACGGCGGCGCGTCCATCGCACCGCATCAGCCGGACCTACGACACGGGCGAGGAAACCTCGCGCCTCGAAATGGCCGACTCGGCAGAGCAGCGCTATGGCGCGCCGCAACTCACCATTCACCGTGCAGACCTGCTGGCCGCGCTGGCCGACATGGTGCCGGCCGAATGCGTCGCGCTGGGCAAGCGCGCCAAGTCGATCGTCCCCGACGACAAGGGCGTGAGCCTGAGCTTCGAAGATGGCACCAGCGTGCGCGTCGGTGTGCTGATCGGCGCGGACGGCATCCACTCGGCAGTGCGCACCGCAATGTTCGGCGCCGAAAGCCCGCGCTTCACGGGCATCGTTGCCTATCGCGCCGTGGTGCCGGCCGAGCGCGTGTCCGCTGTGCCGAACCTGGGCGCCTTCACCAAGTGGTGGGGTCCGAATCCGGAGAGCCAGATCGTGACCTTCCCGCTCAATCGCGGCAAGGACATCTTCATTTTCGCGACCACGCCGCAAGATACCTGGCACCTCGAATCGTGGACCGCGCCCGGCAGCGTCGATGAACTGCGCGAGCAATACGTGGCCTATCACCCCGATGCACGCGCGCTGCTCGACGCCTGCGACACGGTGCTCAAGACCGCGCTGTACGAACGCGATCCGATGACGGCCTGGGCTTCCGGCCGCATGGTGCTGCTTGGCGACGCGGCGCACCCGATGCTGCCTTTCATGGCGCAGGGCGCCGGGATGGCCATTGAAGACGCCGTGGTGCTTGCGCGTCATCTCGAAGGCATCGCAGCCGGCGACGCGCCCAAGGCGCTCAAGCGCTACGAAGAGGCCCGCATCGAGCGCGCCAGCAAGATCCAGCTCGGCTCGCGCGGCAACAACTGGTTGCGCGAAGGCGGCAATGCCGACTGGGTCTACGCCTACGACGCCTGGGCCGTGCCCGTGGCGGCCCAGACCGCAACTGCAACTGCAAGCGCGAGCACGCAATGAGCACCACGCCCGTCGCTTCGCCGAACCTGCTTCTCACGATCGTGATGAAGCACCACCCCGGCCTCACGCTGGACGACGTGCAGTCGCGCATGAAGTCCAGCGACTGGTGGGAGTCTTTCCCGCCCGAGGGCACGCGGGTCGTTTCGTGGACGGTGGCGATGGGCCTGGGCCAGATCCTCACCCTGGAGCTGCCACCCGAGAAGCTGCCGCTGGTGAACCTCGAACTCGAACGTCGTGCGTGGGGCGTGTTCAGCACCGAGTGCTATGCGACCTACGACTTCGTTCCGGTGCGCGAACGCATTCGCGAGCGCGTACGCAACGGCGGCCAGTGAGGCCGCACCGATCGCCTTCTGTTTTTTCCGCACGTCCAACCCACCCCGATGGAGCGAACCATGACTGACCGTAACCTCGAACCGCACCAAGCGCGCACACGTACCCCCACCACCTATGAAGACCTGCTCGGCGATGCGATCGAGCGGGCCTACGCGGCAGGCATCCACGATCTGGCGGGCCTTGTGGAAGCGCTCAACGGCAGCGGCCTGAGTAGCCCCAGCGGGCAACTCTGGACCGAAGCCATCTACCGCGAAGAGATCGCCGCCCTGGGCGTCTGATTCGTCACGAACTCACTTTCTTCCCTTCAAGAGGAACCATCATGACAACCACCATCCACGGTGACCCGGTCGACCAACTGCTCGAAGTCGGACTCAAGGATCTCTGGTATCCGATCTGCCCGTCGTCCTTCATCAAGGAATCGCCAGTCTCGCTGCGCCGCCTCGGCCGCAAGTTCGCCTTCTGGCGCGATCACGCCGGCAAGCTGCACGCGCTGGAAGACCGCTGCCCGCACCGCGGCGCACCGCTGTCGCAGGGTGTGATCCTCGGCGACCGCCTGTCGTGCCCCTACCACGGCGTCGAAGTGCGCTGCGACGGCGTGGTCACGAAGGTGCCCGGCAGCCCCGGCTGCAAGCTCGAAGGCTCGCAGGCCACGCGCTTCTTCCACGTGGAAGAGAAGGCCGGCGCCGTCTGGCTCTACAACGGCAAGGAGTCGGTCGAGACGCCGCCGCCGCTGGTGCTGCCCGAGCAGCTAACCAATGACGACGAATACTCGTCCTTCCTCTGCTACGCGGAGTGGAAGGGCGACTACCGCTACGTGCTGGACAACGTGATGGACCCGATGCACGGCACCTTCCTGCACAAGCAGTCGCACTCGATGGCCGAGGGCGATTCGACCGCCAAGTTCGGCATCCGCCAGACCGACACCGGCTTCGTGTTCGAGAAGGAAGGCCAGCGCAACGTCAACTTCGACTGGACCGAGTGGGCTGATACCGGTATGCACTGGATGCGCCTGGAGATTCCGTACCCGAAGACCGGCGGCCCCGGCGGCAACTTCATCATCATCGGCAGCTACACGCCGATTTCGCCGACGCTGTCGTGCGCTTTCCACTGGCGCGTGCGCAAGCTGGCAAAGGGCTGGGAGCGCGACACCTGGCGCTTCCTCTACAAGAACCGCCTGGAAGCGCGTCACTGGCACGTGCTCGAACAGGACCGCGTGCTGATCGAGAACATGGAGCCCGATGCCAACCAGCACGAGCAGCTCTACCAGCACGACCTTGGCATCGTCCGCCTGCGTCGCCACCTGCGCGGCCTGGCGCAGCAGCAGCTCGAAGGCACGCAGGAAGCATGACAACCCAAGCCGCCATGCCGGTCCGTCGCGTCGCTTGCGAAGCGGTGCCCGATCTGCCGCACGCCACCTGGTCCAACGCACTGGTCGTCGGGCAAGAGGTGGTGCTGTCCGGACAGACCGCGCATCCCGCGACACGCGATGCCGCACAGGCAGGCGCGCCGCTGGGCGCCTACGAGCAGACGCTCGTGGTGCTGCGCAAGATCCAGGCATTGCTGGAAGCGGCTGGCGGCGGCGTGCACAACATCGTCAAGCTCGTCGTGTACGTGACCGACATCGCGGACAAGGACGAAGTCGGACGTGCGCGACGAGAGTTCTTCGCGCAGGCGCCCGGAGCGTCTTACCCGGCCTCCACCCTGGTGGCGGTGCAGGCGCTCGTGTTTCCTGAACTCCGCGTCGAGATCGACGCATTCGCGCGGCTCGATGTCGACCTGCGCACGGCCCACTGAATCGAATCGTTTCTCCCGAGGTTCCCGCCATGTCATCCCCCACGCTGAACGCCCTGGTGCACACGATGCGCTACGAAGCCGACGGCATCGTCAGTGTCGAATTCCGCCCGGCCTCGCCGGAGGTGGATTTCCCCGCTTTCGAGGCCGGCTCCCACATCGACCTTCACCTGCCCAACGGGCTGGTGCGCAGCTATTCGCTGTGCAACCCTTCGAGCGACCGCCAGCGCTATGTGGTCGGCGTGCTCAACGACCGCAAGAGCCGTGGCGGTTCGCGCTACGTGCACCAGCAGTTGCGCGTGGGCATGACGCTGCCGATCTCGGTGCCGCGCAACAACTTCAAGCTGGAAGAGGGCGCCGAGCGTTCGGTGCTGGTGGCCGGCGGCATCGGCGTGACGCCCATCTGGTGCATGCTGCAGCGCCTGGTGGCGATCGGCAAGCCGGTCGAGCTGCTCTACTGCGCACGCACCCGCAAGGAGGCGGCCTTCTGCGAAGCCATCGGCGCACTGGCGGCCGAAAAGGGCGTGCAACTCACCTGGCACTTCGACGAAGAGAAGGGCGGACCGCCGGATCTCGCGGCGCTGCTGGGCGGCAAGGGCGCCGACAGCCACTACTACTGCTGCGGCCCCACGCCCATGCTCGACGGTTTCGAGAAAACCTGCGAGAAGCTCGGCTACCCGAACGCGCACATCGAACGCTTTGCCGCGGTGCACGTCGAAGCGCCCAGCGCAACGCAAACCTACCTGGTCGAGTGCGCGAAGAGCGGCAAGACGGTCGAAGTGCCACCGGGCAAGTCCATCCTCGACAGCCTGATCGATGCCGGCCTGAACCCCGACCACAGCTGCAAGGAAGGTGTTTGCGGCGCCTGCGAAACGAAGGTCATCTCGGGAGAGATCGACCACCACGACGGCATCCTCACCAAGCTGGAACGCGCGTCGAACAAGACCATGATGATTTGTGTCTCGGGTTGCAAGCGCGGGCCGCTTGTCCTCGACATCTGATCGACCTGCCAGTTTTCCTCAACTCCCTAGAAAAACTCATGAAGAAGAAAATTGTGGCCGTGGCCGCGTGCACGGTCGCGTCCTGGGCCTGCGCGCAATCGAGCGTGACCTTGTTCGGCGTGGTCGACGCTGCGGTGACCTACACCACCGGTTCAGGCCCGGTCTCGACCAGCAAATGGCAACTGACGAACAGCGCGAACACCTTCAGCCGCCTCGGCTTCCGGGGCACCGAAGACCTGGGTGGCGGCTATGCGGCGGGCTTCTGGCTCGAAGCCGGCCTGATGAACGACACCGGCAGCGGCTATTCCACCAACACCAACAACCAGGCCAGCGGCAACACGCAGCCCGGCGGCCTGACCTTCAACCGCCGTTCCACGGTCAGCATTTCCGGCCCCTTCGGCGAAGTGCGCGCGGGCCGCGACTACACGCCTACCTTCTGGAACACCGCGCTCTTCGACCCGTTCGGAACGGGCAGCGGAATCGGCGCCAACCAGATCTACTTCTCGAGCCTGGGCGGCCTCAGCTCGCCGACCGGCACGCGTGCGTCCAACAGCGTGGGCTATTTCCTGCCCCCCAACCTTGCCGGCTTCTACGGCCAGGTGATGTATGCGATGGGCGAGAACAATTCGGATGCGGTCCTGCCGGGCCCCGTGCCGCTGTCCACGAAAGACGATGGCGACTACGCCGGCGTCCGCGTGGGCTACCTCAACGGTCCGTTCAACATCGCTCTGTCTACCGGCAAGACCAAGAACGCCATTGGTGACTTGCGCGTGACGAACGTGGGTGCGTGGTACACCTTCGAGTCGCTGATGAGCCTGAAGCTCATGGGCGAGTACTACGACGAATCGCAAGGTTCCGTGGACGGCAAGGGCGCGCTCGTGGGCTTCATCCTGCCGATCGGCGCCAGCGAGATCAAGGCCTCGTACGGACGCTACAAGCGCGAGCTCGCCGGCAACTTGCCCGACCCGACCTCTTCGAAGATCGCTCTGGGCTACATCTACAACCTGTCGAAGCGCAGCGCGGTCTACGCGACGGTCGCGCGACTGACCAACAGCAACGGCGCGGCGCAGGCGCTCGGTGGCGTGATGACCTCGCCGAACCATGCGTCGACCGGCACCGAATTCGGAATGCGCCACGCGTTCTAGCGCGGGCGAACAAGTCCACCCAAGGAGCAAAGCAATGCAAGCCAGACAGTTTCGTTGGTACGGCGTCATCACGTTGTTCGTGATCGTCGCCATCTCCTACATCGACCGGATCAACATCGCGGTCCTGATCACCGACGCCGGATTCCTGGATCACGTCGGGATCGCGAAAAGCGACCGGGTGAGCCAGGGACTGCTGGCAACCGCCTTCATGGTCGGTTACGGCATTTCGGCGTTCGTGCTGACGCCGTTCTGTGCGGCACTCTTCGGGGTTCGAAAGAGCCTGGTGTTCGGATTGCTGCTGTGGGGCGTGGTCACCTTCATCACGCCCTGGTTCAACGGCTATGGCATGCTGCTGGCGTCCCGCATCCTGCTCGGGGTGTCGGAAGGGCCGCTGTTCTCGCTGGCTTCGTCGTACATCAAGGCGCATTTCGAGTCGCATGAGAACGGCAAGCCCAATTCCTTCGTCAACATGGGCACCGGCCTCGGACTGGCGCTCGGCTATCCGATGATCGGGTTGCTGCTCGCCAGCTTCCACTGGGAAGTGTCCTTCTATGTGCTGGGCTTGCTGAACATCGCGCTCGGCATTCCGCTGGTGATCGCCTTCGTGCGCATGCCGGCCTCCTACGCGGACATGCGCAAGCCGGCTTCGTTCGGCGAGGCCATGACGAAAGTGGGCGACATCGTGAAGGGTGCGCTGCACACGCGCTACCTGGTGCTGATCACCGTGCTGACTTCGGCGACGCTGGCCTATCTCTGGGGCAGCAGCAACTGGCTGCCGACCTACTTGAAGGAGGCGCGCGGATTCTCGCTCCGCGAGATGGGCTGGCTCGCATCGTTGCCGCAGTACGCCACCGTGGTCGCGGTGATGGTGGGCGGCGTGATCATCGACAAGATCGAGCGTCGGCGCGTGCCCTTCATCTTCATGGGGGCGAGCCTCGGCGTTGCGCTGGCGGTGCTGCTGGCCATCAATGCGCAGGATCGCTACTGGGCGGCCTATGCGCTCATCGCTGCCAACTTCTGCTGGGGTCTCGCCAGCCCGGCCATTCCGAGCACCGTGCAGTACTGCTCTCGTCCGGAACACGTCGCGAGCGCATTCGGCGTCGTCAACGGCACGGGCAGTCTGGTCGCGGGCTTCATGCCGGCGGTCATGGGTGGCGTGATCAGCGCAGTCAGCGCAGGGCAGGGCGCCTCCGGCGGCGCGGCCTCGGGGTTCTTCGCGGGCTTCTCCTTGCTGATCGGCACGCAGGCGATCGTGTTCATCTGCGGCTTCATCCTTTGGCTGAGAGAGCGCCACGTGACGGTGTCCGGGGTGAGGGCTACGCCAGCCTAGAGCCCGAGATAGGCGCGCCGGACCCGATCGTCTTCGAGCAGTTCGGCGCCCGTCCCTTCGAGCGTCATCGAGCCGTTCTCGAGCACGTAGGCGCGCTGGCAGAGTTCGAGCGACTCGACGACGTTCTGCTCCACCAGGACCACGCTCAGGCCGCTCTGGTGCAGCGACGCGACGACGTCGAACATCTGGCCCGTCAGCGCCGGAGAAAGACCGAGCGAAGGCTCGTCGAACATGATCAGTGAAGGATTGGCCATGAGCGCGCGGCCGATGGCGAGCATCTGCTGCTCGCCGCCCGAGAGCGTTCCGGCGCTCTGGGTGCGTCGCTCGGCGAGCTTCGGAAAGCTGGCGTAGACGCGCTCGAAGTTGCGGACCTTGTCCGCCCGCGCACGACGGAGCACGGCGCCGAGGCGGAGGTTCTCTTCCACCGACAGGCTGGGGAAGATCTGCCGTCCTTCCGGCACCTGGGCGATGCCCAGCTCGCAGACCACGGGGCTCGATGAACCGGCGATCTCGCGCCCGTTGAAGCGGATGCTGCCCGAGCGCACCGGCGTCATACCGGCAATCGCGCGGATCAGCGTCGTCTTGCCCGCGCCGTTGGCGCCGACGATGGAGACGATCTCGCCGGGCAGGATATGAAAGCTGACCCCGCTGAGCGCCTGGGCCTCGCCGTAGAAGGCCTGCAGGTCCGTGACTTCGAGCAGGGGAGCGGGGCTGCTAGTGGTGTTCACGCTGGGCCTTTCGTCCGAGATAGCTTTCAATGACACGCGGATCCTGCGTGACTTCCTGGGGTGCGCCTTGCGTGACCAGTTCGCCGTGGTGGAGCACCACGACGTGGCTTGCCACCGACATGAGGATGCGCATCACATGCTCGACCAGCATGATCGTCAGGCCGCCCGCGTTGAGTTCGCGCAGCACGTCGATGACGGCGTTCGCTTCGCTCGGGCGCAGCCCGGCCATCACTTCGTCGAGCAACAGGAGCTTGGGCTGCGTGGCGAGGGCCTTCGCGAGTTCGAGCATCTTGCGATCCGGCAGCGTGAGGTGCACGGCGAGCACATCGAGCTTGTGCCCGAGGCCCACGCGCCGCAGGGTTTGCGCGGCGACTTCGCGGGCTTCCTGCAGATGGGTCGCGTGCAGGAGCGCGCCGACCGTGGCGTTCTCCAGCACCGTCATCTCGAGCAGCGGACGCACGACCTGGAATGTGCGCGCGACGCCGCGTCGGCAAACCTGTTCCGGAGGCAGTCCGGTGAGCGGCTGGCCTTCGAAGAGGACGGAGCCGGTGGTGGGCGTCTGCGCGCCCGCGATCATGCTGAAGCAGGTGGTCTTTCCGGCGCCGTTCGGCCCGATCAGGCCGACGATGGCGCCAGGCTGGACATCGAAGCTGACATCGTTGACGGCAGTCAGCCCGGTGAAGCGCTTGGTGAGGCCGCGCACGCTCAGGAGTGCGTTGTTCATTGCAGCCCCCACGCTCGGCACTTCGTGTCCTCGCTGCCCCGAGGGGGCGCGAGCTTGCTTGGGGCGGCCCGGTACTGCGCTCATCGCGTGGCCTCCGCGGGTGCTGCCGCTGTCTTCGCACCGCGTGCATCGCGGCCGCTCCAGCGCCGCACCAGCGAGGCAATCGCCGGCGACATGCCGTTCGGCAGGAAGCCGATGACAACCAGCACCAGCACGCCGTAGATCAGCGTGTTGAAGCCGAAGATGTTCATGCTCTGCGCCAGTTGGTTCGAGAACTCCGTCACCGGAATCACGAACAGGGCGCCCAGGATGGGACCCAGCAGCGTGCCCAGGCCGCCGAGGATCGGCGCGACGATCATCTCGATCGAGAAATGCATGCCCATGATGGTTTCCGGGAACAGGCTGCCGTTGAACAAGGCGTAGAAGGAGCCGCCCACGCTGGTCATGGCCGCGCTGATCATGACCGCGACGATCTTCAGTCGAAGGGCCGGCACGCCGATGGCGCGCGCGGCGTCTTCGTCTTCACGGATCGCACGCCAGAGATAGCCCAGGCGCGAGCGCGTCAGCGCGGTGCACAGCGCCAGCGCGAGGCCGCACAGCACCAGGAAGGCGAAGTAATAGAAGGTGGTGCCGCCGCGCAGCGTGAGCAGCGGATGGCCCGCGCCCACGGTCTTGAGAAAGTACCCGCCGTTGCCGCCGACGAAGCTCCAGTTCTCGAACAGCATCCGGCCCATTTCCGCGAAGGCGATGGTCAGCAGCGTGAAGTAGATGCCGCGCACCGCGAAGCGGAAGCCGAGCCACGCGACGATGGCGCCGGCTGCGGCGCTCAGCATGACACCCACGAGGATGCCCAGCCAAGGCGATACGCCGAAAGTGCCGATGGCCACGGCCGCCGAATAGGCGCCGATGCCCGCATAGAGCGCGTGCCCCAGCGACAACTGGCCGACGAAGCCCATCATGAGGTTCCACGCCTGGCCGAAGAACGCGCACATCAGCACGAGCGTCAGGAGTGACAGGTATGACTCGCCCACCGCCAGCGGAAGCAGCGCGAGCGCGACAAAGCACAGCGCCGTGGGCAGCAGCGCCTGGAAATGCCAGCGATTCATCGACGCCTCCCGCCGAACAGCCCTTCGGGTCGGACCAGCAGCATCACGATGAGCAGTCCGTACGAGATCATGGATTTCATGGCCGGGTTGATGAGCAGGGCGGCCAGACTCTCCGACACGCCGATGAGAATGCCGCCGACCAGCGCCCCCACCAGGCTGCCGAGGCCGCCGATGATGACCGTCACGAAGGCGACCATCGTGAAGCCCTGCGCAAGCGTGGGCTGCACGTCGAAGATCGGCGCGACGAGCGCGCCCGCGGCACCGGCGCATGCGAGGCCGATGCCTGCGGTGACCGCGTACACATGCTTGACCCGGAGGCCGATGGCTTGTGCGCCGACCTGGTTGTCCGCCGCAGCGCGGATCGATGCGCCGGTCAGCGAGAAGCGCAGGTACGCGAGCAGCAGCACGATCAGCAGCAATGCGGCGACGCCGCCCTGCAGCCGGACCATGTCGAGCCGCAGCGCGCCGAGCGACACCACTTCGAAGTTCGCGGGTGAACTGATGCTGCGCGTATCGGGACCGAAGACGATCAGGTGGATGCCGGTGATGACAAAGGCCAGCCCGATGAACAGGATGAACTGCACATGGTGCGGCCTGCGGATGAAGCGATTCACGAAGGTGGCCTGCAGCAGATAGCCCAGGCCGAACATCGCAACGGCCGCGATCGGCATCGCGACCCACGGCGGCAGCGCGAAGGCAGTCCACAGCGCATAGCCGAGGTACATGCCGATGACCACCATTTCGCCGTGCGCGAAATTGACGATCTTCATCACGCCGAACATGATGGTCAGCCCCAGCGCGACGAGCGCGTAGATGAGGCCGATGAGCACGCCGCCGGCCACGACGTTTGCGTAGAGGTCGAACATGGGGCTGGCCGCGGATCAGCGCTGGTCGAAGGGCCGCATCGGGAAGTTCGGCGTGGCCACCGCGACGTCCTTCGGACCGACCACGATCGGCGCGCCATTGCGGTTCTGCAGCATCACGACCCCGATGTTGGGGTTCTGGCCCTTCTCGTTGAACACGATCGGGCCGCCGTACATGACGTGGTCGGTGATGTTCGTCGTCTTGAGCGCCGCGTGCAGGGCGGCCGGGTCGGAGGACTTCGCGCGCTTGACCGCATCGGCGACGATCTCGACCGCCTCGAAGGAGAAGCCCACGTTGAGTTCGAAGCGCTGGCCCTTCTCGGTGCGCTCGTAGCGCTCGACCAGCGCCTTGGCGCGCGGGTTCTGCGGGTTGTACCAGGGCACGCAGATCATGTAGTCGTCGCCGTACTTGCCGACTGCGTCGGTGAACGCGCGCTCGTAGGGACCGGCGCTGCCCGGGCCGATGATGGCCATCGGGTTGAAGCTTTGCTTCACTGCTTCGCGCACGATCATGATCGCGTCGTTCACGCGCGTGAGCGGCAGCAGCAGGTCCGCGCCGCTCGCCTTGGCCTTGGCGACTTCGACCGACAGGTCCTTGGCTTTGACGTCATAGCCGATCTTGTCGACGATCTTGATCGGCACGTTCTGCTTGTCCCACAGCGCGGAGACACCCGCCAGCGCGGCCTGCCCGTAGGTGTCGTTCACGTAGAGCAACACGGCCGTCTTCGGCGGCTTGGCCGAGGAGGCGGCGAGTTCCTTGATGCGCACCACGGCGTTGTCGATCAACGAGGTGACGGGCGTGAAGTTGCGGAAGACCTGCGTGAAGCCCTGCTCGGTGATCTGCGGCGCCGAGCCGATGTTGATCACCAGCGGCACCTTGGCGGCTTCGGCAGCTTGCGCGGCCGAGATCGTGGCACCCGTGTCCCATGCACCGATGAGCACGGAGCAGCCTGCGCGGATGAGCTTCTCGGCGGCGACGCGGCCGTTCTCCGGCTTGGATTCGGTGTCGGCGAACATCAGTTCGAGTTCCGGGCCGCCTTGCTCCTTGTTGATGAGCGCGCCGAACTCGATCCCCTTGCGCGCAGCCTGTCCGGACGACGCGTAGACGCCGCTGGTCGGGAGCAGCACGCCGACCTTGGTGGGCGTCGCGGCGCGTGCCGAAAGAATCGGCAGCGCGCCCACGGCGGCTGTGGCGGCCGTCAACTGGACGACTTTTCTGCGGGTGAAGAGGGGAGCAGTCATGTGGGGCTTTCTTTGGGCTGGGGTTGAGGGAGAGGGGGTGGGGCTGACGGTTGCTGGCCGACGTTTCACTTCAGGAGGGCGCGCAGCCAGGCCTGGCACTGGTCGGCACCTTCGAGCGGCCAGTCGACGTTGATCGTCTTGTCGAGTTGGCGCACCTCGATGCGGATGAAGCGACCGGAGCCGGCAAGGCTTGCCGAACGGCCGGGTTTGCTGCCGATCAGGCGGGACCACCAGGTGGAATCGTTGCGACTGTCGGCTGCATCGGCGGGGGCTGCGATCACGGGTGCGGTCGCGACAACGGGGGCCGGCGCGGGGGCAGGACGGGCAGCCTGAGTGGCGGGCGCCATCGCTGGGGCGGGTGTCTTGGCCGCCACAGGAGCGGGCGCAGGTGCAGGCGCGTGTGCTGCTGTTGGCGCCGGAGCGGGCAAGACGCCGCCATCGATCCGCGCAACGAGGTTGGTGCCGAATTCCTCCCACATGCGATCGGCCTTGGTCTTCATCACGCTGAGGCCGAAGGTGCCCAGGCGGCCCAGCACGTCGACCTGAACCTTGATGCGCAGTTCAGTGCCACCCTCGGCCGTGGGCGTGAGGAAGATCTCGCTCTGCTGCTTCAGCGAACTTGCGACCGACGCATCCTCCCCCGTGCCTTCGGCGCGCAGGTAGCTCGGCGCGCGCTGCTCAACGATGGTGGTGCGCAGCTTGAACTTGGCGTTGATGAACGCGATCTTCACGTGCATGAGCGCCACGTACTCGACGTCGCTCACGACCTCGATGGACTTCATGCCCGGCACGCAGCCGCCCATCACTTGCGGGTCGAGCAGCAGGGCCCATACGCGTTGCGGCGGTGCCGCGACGGTCAGTGTCTTTTCAATTTCCACGCATCTTCTCCGCGGCAGTCAGGATGGATTCGACGATCTGCGTGTAGCCCGTACAGCGGCAGAGATTGCCGTTGAGGCCATGGCGCACTTCGTCGACGGTCGGGTCGGGGTTGTTCTTCAGCATGGCGCACGAGGTCATGAGAAAACCCGGTGTGCAGTAGCCGCATTGCAGGCCGCCGCATTGCATGAAGCTCTCCTGCAGCGGGTGCAGCTCGTCGCCCTTGCCGAGACCCTCGACGGTGCTGATCTCGCGTCCCTGAACCTGCACGGCCAGCATCAGGCAGGACTTGACGACCTCGCCGTCGACCAGCACCGAGCAGGCGCCGCAGATTCCGGTTTCGCAGCCGCGCTTGGTGCCGGTGAGGTGCAGGTCATCGCGCAGGAAGTCGGACAGCAGGCGGCGTGCGGGCACGTCGACGCTGCAGGGCTCGCCGTTGACGATGCATTCGATGCGGTGCTGGCTCATAAGTTAACCTCCGTGCTGCGCACTGCGGTGCGAGCTTGCTTGGGGCGGCCCGGCGCGGCGCTCATGGATGGCCCCTTCATGGATATCGATGCCGAACAGTTCGGCGACGGTGCGGCGCGCGACGACCCGCACCATGTCGCGGCGGAAGTCCGCCGAGCCGCGCGTGTCCGACACCGGTTCGATGTCGGCGGCGACGATGTCGGCCACTTCGGCCGCGATGTCGGCGGTGACCGTACGGCCTTCGAGGAAGGCTTCTGCACGCCGAAGCCGCGTCGGGATGGGCGTCGATGCACCGACGGCGAGCCGTGCCTCGCGGCACAGCGCACCTTCGCGCCGTGCGATGAATGCGACGCTGGCAAGCGGCCGATGCTCCGCTGCCGTGCGCAGGAAGCGCGAATACACGCCGGAGGTGCCGGCCGCGAGCGGTGGTACGCGGATCTCGACCACCATCTCGTCGGGCTCCAGCGCCGTCACGTAGTAGTCGACGAGGAATTCCTCGATGCTCAGCACGCGCTCGCCGCGCGCACCGCCCAGTACGACCTTGGCGTCGAGCGCCATCAGGCAGCCCGGCGGATCGGTGGACGGATCGGCATAGCAGAGGTTGCCGCCGATCGTGCCCTGGTTGCGCACTTGCGGATTCGCGACGCGCGACGCCATGCTTGCGAGCACCGGGTAGTGCGTGCGCACGACGGGCGAATTCGCCACGTCCGCATGGCGCGACAGGGCGCCGATGCGCAAGCCGTGCCGCTCGTCGAAGTCGATGCCGCGAAGCTGCTCCAGGCGGGCGAGCGAGACGAGGTGCGTCGGCGTCAGCATGCGCTGGCGCATGCCGAGCATCAGTGCGGTGCCGCCGGCAATGGCGCGGCAGTCGTCGCCGAGGTCGGCGAGCATGCGGCTGGCCTCGTCGATGGTGGTTGGTTCGAGGTAGTCGAAATCACGCATGGCTGATCTCCTTTGCGTCCTTTGCGTTCAGCTCGCGCAGCCCCGCGAGGATCTTTTCGGGAGTGATCGGCAGGTCGGTGATGCGCACGCCGACAGCGTCGTAGACCGCATTCGCGATGGCCGGCGCGCCGGGGAGGATGGCCGTCTCGCTCGCGCCTTTGGCACCGTAGGGGCCGTTCGGGTCGTTCGATTCGACGAAGCCGCCGCGCAGCAGCGGCACGGCGTCTGCGGTGGCCATCGTGTAGTCGGCGAAGTTGCCGTTCATCAGGCGACCGCCGTCGAGCTGCATCTGCTCGTACAGCGTCCAGCCGATGGCCTGCACCGTCGCGCCGTTCGTCTGGCCGTGGATGGCGATGGGGTTGAGCGCCTTGCCGCAGTCGTCGGCGACGTAGCTGTCGAGCACGGTGACCTGGCCGGTCTCGGTGTCGACTTCCACTTCCACCGCTTGAGCGGCGAACGAATAGGCCGGCGCGATGTTGCCGTAGACCTTGTCGTCGTGCATGACGGTCTTGGCGTCCCAGGTGCCGCTGACCTGGATGCCTTCGCCGCCATGGGTCCAGATGTGGAGCTTCGCGAGTTCGGCAATCGACGCGCGGCGCTCGGGCGCATCGGCGACGAACACGGCACCGCCGGCCATCTTGAGCTGTTCGACGGGCACGTCCCACTTCTTGGAAGCGAGCGCGAAGAGCTTGTCGCGCGCCATGCGGGCCGCCACGATGGCAGCGTTGCCGGCCGCGATGGTCACGCGCGAAGCGAGTGAGCCGATGGCGATGGGCGAGGTGTCGGTGTCCGGCGGCACCACGTACATGTGGGCGAGGGGCAGGTCCAACTCGTGCGCGACCACCTGGCTCAGCATGGTCATCGCGCCCTGGCCCATGTCGCATTCGCCGCTCATGATGAAGACGCGGCCGTCCTCGTTGATCTTGACGACGACGGTGGAGCCGTCCCAGTTGCCGATGGTGCGGTTGCCGCTGACGTGCATCGCCGCGGCCATGCCGACACCGCGGCGCTTCACGCCGTGCGATTTCGGCGCCGCGCGCCTGGCTTCCCAGCCGATCGCTTCGGTGGCCTGGTCGATGCACTCGACGAGGCCGGTGCTGCCGATGTGCCATCCGTGGACGGACACTTCGCCGGCGCCAATGGCGTTGCGCTTGTGAATCTCAACCGGGTCCAGGCCCAGCATGCCGGCCATCGTGTGGATGTGGCTGTTGAGCGCGAACTGCATCTGTGTACCGCCAAATCCGCGGAAGGCGCCGTGCGGCGGGTTGTTCGTGTAGACCAGCGTGGCGTGCGATCGAACGTTGGGGTTGCGATGCATGTTGTCGCTGCGCATGGCGGTCACGTGCATCACTTCGCCGGAGAGTCCGCTGTAGGCACCGCATTCGGCGACGATGCGCACGTCCTTGGCGACGATCCGTCCGTCGCGGTCCATGCCCAGCTTGAGCGTGATGCGCTCCGGCACGCTGGAGCAGGCCGCGAGGAAGTCTTCGAGCCGGTTGTTGACCACCCGCACCGGCTTGCCTGTCTTCACGGCGAGCAATCCGGCGACGAGGTTGTTGGCGTCTTCCACCATCTTTCCGCCGAAGCCACCGCCGGTGGTTGCCTGGATCACGCGGATGCTGGAGATGGGCCGTTCCAGCGCGGCGGCCAAGCGCAGCCGGGCCTGGGTGACGGATTGCGTCGAGGTCCACACCACGAGGCGTCCGTCCGGGTCGATGCTGGCGACGGTGCCCATCGGCTCGAGGTAGCCGGGGTATTGGGCATGCGTGTCGTAGGTGGCTTCGTGGATCACGTGCGCCGCGGCAAAGCCGGCTTCGATGTCGCCGCGCTCGAAGCGGATCTCGTGCGCGACGTTGTCGCGGCCCGGATGCACGCCGGGCGCTTCCTCATCCATCGCCTCTTCGGGCGTGAGGATCGCGGGGAGCTCTTCGTACTCGACGCGGATCAGGTCCAGCGCATCGCGGGCGATCTCCTCGGTCGTCGCTGCAACGGCTGCGACTTCTTCGCCGGCAAAGCGCACCACGCCTTCGGCCAGGATGCGTCGCTCCTTGTGATGCACGCCCCACATGGCGCGTGGGGCTTCGGCGCCTGTGAGCACAGCCTTCACGCCCGGCAGCGCCAGCGCTTCAGACGTGTCGATGGAAACGATGCGCGCGTGGGGGTAGGGGCTGCGAAGCACCTTGCCATGCAGCATGCCGGCCACCTTGAGGTCGCCCGCGTAGATCGCCCGGCCCAATACCTTGGACCGCGCCGTCACCTGCGGTATGTCGGTACCCAGCGTCGAAGCGCTGGCGGGCGGAAGATCTGGAGGATTGCGCATGGTTTGAAGTCCTCGAAAGTGGCCCGTCTGCACGTTGCAAGGCGAGGGTGATTCATTGGTGAAACGCTGATTCACCAATGAATGCTCATTGTCGAGGATCAAGTTGATGCATCAACTTGCCGTAAACACCAATTGACACTACGTCAATAATTATTTCGGAAAATTGTTTCGAGGCGCGGGCTTGCGCGTCATTGACTTGGAACACAATGCGCGCCACATGACAGACGAAAGCAAGACCATTTCCGCTGCCTCGACCGACGCGAAGCCCACGCCCTGGACCCACCTGGATGAAGCGGGCACCACCCTGACGGTGGATGCATTCATCACGACGATGATGAGTCAGGTGGGCAACGCCTTGAGGCGCACGATCACGCTGCCTTATGCCGATCAGTTCGGCTTGTCAGTGTCTGAATGGCGCGTGCTGGCGCTCGTGGCGCACGCCGAGACCGTGGCGTTCAGCGACCTGGTCGTCCAGTCGACATCCGACAAGGCACTCGTCAGCCGAACCCTCAAACTGCTCGAGAGCCGAGGACTGGTTCAACTGAGTTCCGAAGGGAACACGCCGCGCAAGAAGGTTTTCTGCACCGTCACGCCGGAAGGCAAGAAGCTTCATGCCGAGGCGATTCCGATCGCGCGCAGGCGGCAGGCCGCGGCGATCCGCGTGCTCGAGCCGGCAGAGAGGGATGCGATGTACCGCGCGCTCATCAAGCTGCGCGAGTACTGCCGGGTGGAGGAAGAGGGGGAAGAGGCCCGAGAGGCGCGAGAAGGACGAGGAGGTCACGAGGACGATTCCCCCGATTCTTCTTCCCTAGACATTTGATTCGCCTGCAACGGGAATCGGGAGCCGCCACGGAACCCGGGCCGTCGGCGGCGCCCCCCCGAAGAGGGGGGTGGGCGAAGCGACACGAAGTGCGCGCAGCCTGGGGGGTCAGTTCTTATACGACGGGTCGACGCGGTCCAGCTTGCGGACGAGTGAAGGCCAGACGAAGGCGCCGCCCATTCCGCCGGTCTGCACCTTCATCGCATGGCCCACGCCTTCGACGATGCGCGGATCGACTTGCGTGAGTTCGCCGCCGCCAGCCTGTGCCGCGATCTGGATCTGGCAGGTGTTCTCGAAGGTGTACATGCTGAGGAAGGCATCGGCGATGGTCTTGCCCACCGTCAGCAGCCCGTGATTGCGCAGCATGAGGAAGTTGGCCTCGCCCATGTCGGCCTGCAGGCACGGCTTTTCGTCGTCGCGGAAGGCGACGCCTTCGTAGTCGTGATAGGCGAGCGAGGCCAGCACGAAGGTGGATTGCTGGCTGATCGGCAGCACGCCGTTCTTCTGCGCGCTCACAGCGATGCCGGCCCGCGTGTGGGTGTGCAGCACGCACTGGATGTCTTCGCGCGCCGCATGCACGGCGCTGTGGATCACGAAGCCCGCCGGATTGACCGGGTAGGGCGAGTCGATCACCTTGTTGCAGCTCTGGTCGACCTTGACCAGGCTCGAGGCCGTGATCTCGTCGAACATGAGCCCGTACGGATTGATCAGGAAATGATGTTCCGGACCCGGCACGCGCGCGCTGATGTGCGTGAACACGAGGTCGCTCCAGCCGTACAGCGCGACCAGCCGGTAGCAGGCCGCGAGGTCGACGCGCAACTGCCATTCTTCGGCGCTGACAAGCTTCTGGATCTCGGAGGGGGAGGTGGCGTTCATGGTGGGTCTCCTGGCGGAATCTGGCGGTGAGGATCAGGTGGCGGCCGGCTCGGATGCCACGGCCGACTTGTAGATGCTCTGGCGCGGCTGCGCCATCACACGCCGAAGCATCGGCTCGAATTCGCTGATCGGCAAGGTCTCGGCCTTCGGGTCGAAGGCCGGGTTGTCATAGAGTTCGCAGAATTCGGCGGTGCGCTCGAAGTGGGGATGGCTGCGGAAGTTCTCGCGCATGTCGCGATCCAGGCCGATGTGATGGAAGAAATAGTGGCCCTGGAAGATGCCGTGGTGCTGCACCATCCAGTGGTTCTCCTCGCTCACGAAGGGCTTGAGGATGGCGGCGGCGATGTCCGGATGATTGAAGGTCCCGAGCGTATCGCCGATGTCGTGCATCAGCGCGCACACCACGTATTCCTCGTCGCGGCCATCCCGCAGGGCGCGTGTGGCGGTTTGCAGCGAATGCGAATAGCGGTCGATGGGGAAGCCGCCGTAATCGCCTTCGAGGATCTGCAGGTGCTTGATCACGCGTCCGGGCAGGGCGCCTGCGAACTGCATGAACTCGCCGCCGATCAGTTGCCAGTCTTCCCGCGTGCTGTCTTGCATGCGGGTGAAATTCGCTCTTGCGTTCATCGTGAGGTCTCCTGTGGGTGTGAGGCACTGTAGACCTCGGCTTGCTTTCAAACTGTCGTGAATTTGACAGTTGCCGTCAAAGGTATTCGACGTTGCCGTCGACACTGATCGCCTGCCCGCTGACGTTGCGCGCCGCCGGCGAGCAGAGGAACAGCGCCATCGCGGCCACGTCTTCGGCGCTGACCATGCGGCGCAGCGAGATCTTGTTCAGGTACTGCTCGCGCATCGCGTCGACGCCGACGCCGGTGGCCGCGGCGCGCGCGGCGATGACACTCTGCATGCGCTCGCCTTCCACCGTACCGGGCAGGATCGCATTGACGCGGATGCCGTGCGGGCCAAGCTCGATGGCGAGAGACTTCATGAGACCCACGATCGCCCACTTGCTCGACGCGTACGGCGTTCGGAAGGCATAACCCAGTCGTCCGGCGACCGAACCGATCGCGATCAGGCACGGGCTGGCGCTCGACTGCTTCAGCAGCGGTACCGCGCGGCGCGCGAAGTAGTACTGGCTGTTCAGGTTGACCGCGATCGTGCGTTCCCAGCCGCCTGTGTCGACGCTTTCGATCGCCCCCGTGGGACCGGCAATACCGGCGTTATTGACGAGCACGTCGAGCCCGCCGAGTGTTCCCTTCACGTCGTCGAACACGAGATCGACATCGGCGGCGACAGAGGCGTCGGCCATGCTTGCCATGATGCCCGGCGCCTGCGCGTTCAATCGATCGAGAGCGGCACGATCGATGTCGCACACGTGCACGCGCGAGCCCGCTTCATGAAAGGCGCGTGCAATCGCTGCGCCGATGCCGCTGGCGGCCCCTGTAACAAGGACGCGCAGGTCGCGCGCCGGACGAAGTGAATCCAGGATGGGCATGTGAGTCTTTCCACCACCGCGGCTCGATGCCCAGCGGTGCATTGGCGCCATCACCGACGGGCGCCGAATCACCCAAGTCTCGCCTGATGGACGTGCGAACCCAATGTGGCGCACGCACACTTTTGCGGGCCAAACAATGTGGCCGTCCGCGGTGGTGGCTCGGATGCGTCGGTTGCTGGCGAGGCTGAACGGGGCGAGATGCGCTTCGCTCATCCTTGACGCGTCGCTTCGCACATTCAAGGTCTCTCCCATGTGTGGCCGAACCACATTGGTTTTTGCCTCGGCGAGCATCAGACTGCGAATCGGACACTCTGTATCGATTTGCAAAGTCACCGGGCATACAGACCTACAACTTCAGGAGACAAAATGAATATGAAGCGCCCCTGGCCTTTCCTTGGGACACTCGCGATCGCAGCGCAGTTGGCCGCTTGCGGCGGCGGCAGCCACGACTTCGCTTTCACTCCCACTCCCGCGCCCGCGCCCACTCCTGCGCCCGCGCCCGCTCCTGCGCCTGCGCCTCCTCCCGCGCCGCCGTCAGCGGCCACGCCGCTCAGTTGCACGCAACTGGCGGGCATGGCAATACCAGCAACTTCGATAGGCCTGCCGACGACCGGTGGGGCCGTGACGACGGCCGTTGTGGTTGCCCCCAGCGGAACCGGTGCCGCCGCCATTCCCGAATACTGCCTCGTCAACGGCAGCATCTCGCCGGTCGACAGTACTGCACCAAAGATCCTGTTCAGGGTCGCGCTCCCGACCGTCTGGAACACGAAGGTCGTCATGTTCGGCGGCGGTGGCTTCAATGGCACCATTCCCAACGTGGCGGGCAACGTGCCGAATGGTCCGACCGACCAACCGACGCCGTTGGGTCGCGGCTACGCGACGTTCGCCAGCGACTCCGGGCACCAGGCCAACGCGTTCGGCTCGCAGGACGGGTCTTCCTTCGTCAATGACGAGGCCGTGCGGAACTTTGGAGGCGACGCGCTCAAGAAGACACGCGACGCCGCGATCTTCCTGATCAATGCCCGCTACGCCGCCGGCGCTCCAGCCAAGGCCTATTTTGCCGGCGGCTCGACCGGCGGGCGTGAAGCGCTGGCAGCGATCCAGCGGTGGCCAGCCGACTGGAACGGCGCTATCGCCTGGTATCCGGCCTGGAACGATGCTTCCGCCCTCCTGTTCGGCCAGAAGGCCAACCGGACCTTGGCGCAGCCGGGCGCTTACCCGAACACTGCCAAGAAGGGAGTCATCTTCCAGGCCGCGATGGAGGCCTGTGATGCGTTGGACGGTGTCGTCGACGGCCTCATCAGCAACCAGTCGAAATGCAACGCCGTCTTCGATCCCGCGACCGCAACCCTGGCCGGCGTGGCCGTGCGCTGCCCGAACGGCGCAGATACGGGCGACACCTGCCTGTCGGACGCGCAGATCAACGCACTCAAGACGCTCAACACGGATGCACGGTTCAACTTCCAGCTAGCCAGTGGAGAGACGGGATACCCGGGCTACAACGTCTGGGGCGGGGACCTCGGCAGGGCGGGTTCTTCGCCATTGCAGCCGACCGTCACCTTCCTGGCCATGGGAACCGTCGCGCCGGCGGACCCCATGCCGACAGCAGGTGCACCCTATATTGGCCTATTGCTGGACCAGTGGGTCAAGTACGCCGTGACACGTGACCCGACGTTCCATTCGCTCACGCTTGATCCCGAGAACCCCGGACCGTGGGCCAGCCGGATCAGCGAGCTCAGCACACAGCTCGACACGAGCACGGATATCTCGGCATTCGCGAACCGCGGCGGCAAGCTTCTGCTCGCCCACGGCTTGGCGGATGTGCTGGTCAGCACGCGGGCGACCGAGCAGTATTACCAGCGCCTGCAAGCGCAGATGGGACCGGCCTACGTCGATACCTTTGCCAGATACTATGAGGTGCCAGGCCTCGGGCACGCGGTCAGTTCGGTATTCAACGCAACCTGGGATTCGCTGACGGCACTTGAGAACTGGGTCGAGAAGGGCGTCGGCCCGAGCGCGCAAGTGACGACCGACACGGCAGGCGTGCCGGGTCGGACCCGGCCCCTTTGCGACTATCCGAAGTGGCCTCAATACAAGGGCGCAGGCGATGTGAACCTGGCGGCCTCGTTCACCTGCACGGACTAGGTACGCGCCCCGGCTCGCGGTGGCACCCGGGGTGACGCAAGTTTCGACCTCACTCAGCCGACGAGTTGAGGCTCCATAACCGCAGCGCGACATAGATCTCGAGCGCCCGCGAGGCGTTGCCCCAGTGGCCGATCAGGTCCTCGATGGTGGCCAGCCGTTGCCTGACGGTGTTGACATGGATCTGCAGCCGCTGAGCTGTGATCGTGGCATTCTGGTTGCTGTCGAAATAGCTCAGCAACGTGGGGGTCAACGCGGAGGCGCGCTTGCGGTCGTACGAGATCAGCGCACCGATCGTCGCGTCGAGAAAGTCAGCCAGGCTCGCCTGATCATGAGTCTCGAACAACGTCGAGTAGAGAGCCAGTTCGTTCTGGCTGATGACTTGGCCGTGGACACCGATGCGGCCAAGCACCCCCAGTGCGCGCTTGAGCGTCGCGTACAACGCCGGGATCTCCGCCGGGCCTGACACCGGTCGCGACAGCACGCCGCGATGGACGGCGCCGATCTCGCGCCGTACCCAGGTCGAGACGGTCTGGCGCACGTCGGGGGCGCTGGTTGCGCTGCAGAGGATGATGAGGATGCCGTCGATCTCGTCGACCAGCACATTCGCCAGCGGCGTCAAGGTCCTAAGCCGGCGCGCAGCGTAGCCGGCGCTCGGGCCGTCCATTTCGATCAGCATCAGCGACAGCGGCTGCGAGAGATCCATGCCGTGACGCTCGGCATTGTTCGCCATCAGAGCCGGTTCGTCCTGTCGTGGCGAGACCAGCGCGCGCAGCAAAGTCGAGACGCCTCGGCTCTTCGTCGCTTCCATGCGCTCCTGAGACAGAAGCACAATGCCGATGACGCTCGAACTGCGCTCGAACGTGCGGATCGAGATTTCCTCGAGGTCGCCGCGATGAAAGAGCGCGGTCGATCCCAGGACGTCGTCGCCGCCGATCACCGCCATGACTCGGCATGACTCGCCCTCGGTCTCGGTCTCGTAGGCGACAACCGAGCGCCCCAACTGGCGGCTCAGGCTCAGTGCGGATCCCAGTTCGACACTCCGATCTCCGTGCGGAGCGTAAGTCTGGATGGCCGTTCCGGTGTAACCAGGCGCGGTGCCCTTGCTGACGACTTGTCCCGCTTCGTCCAGCACCAGCACGCCGCCGCCGAGCAGTCGCGCGACCGCCTGGCACAACGTGGACAGCGATGCGCCTTTTGCCAGCAGCGATGTCATCTGCTCGTGCGCCTCGGCGGCAGCCTGAATGCCGCGTACGTGCCGCTCGAGTTCGGCGCGGGCCTGCTCGGCCGCTTCGAGCGCGGCATTGGCCCGCTTGAAATCCCTCGCGTTTTTCAATGCGACCGCACCATGCGTCGCCAACGTGCTGAGGATCGAGACGCTCTGCGCCGTATGCATGCGTGGGTATCGATCGGCCACGAAAAGCAGACCGATCACTTCCCCGTCCCAGATCAGCGGCACCCCGACCAGCGCGGCGATGCCTTCGTCGCGAAACGTGTCGTCAAGTTTGGCATCGTGCGCGAAACGCGTGTCATGCAGGTAGTCCGGCGTTGTGAACGGCAGCCGCGTCGACATCAGGATGCTCCCCACGCCGCGATCGCGGCTGGCGACCATGCTCGAGGTGCTCTGCGAAAGCGCACCGTCGGCGACGAGCACCTGATACTCGCCGCGCTCCGCATCGTAGGTGGAGAGCCACGCCACATGCGAGTCCAACAGGTTGCGAGCGCGTGAAACGATCGCGCTGAGCAAGCCGGTCAGGTCGAGTCGGCTCGAAAGATCCTGGGCCGACTCGATGACGGCAAGCATGCCGCGCTCGCGCTGTTGCAGCAGTTCAAGCCGGTTGCGAACACCCATCGCCATTCGAACCGTTTCGATCAGTTTCGACTTGCCCGTGCATCCGTCCGGCAGCGCCTCCACCTCGGCGAGACAACGCGCGAAGTCGTCGGCGGTTGCACCTTGATGAAGCAGTTCGATCAGTGCACTGGCGACCTGCCGACCGACGTCGGCCTGGACCGTGCTCATCATGCCTGCGGGCATGTCGTGATCGTGTTTCGCTTCAAAGCGCTTGGCGGCAGAGAATTCTTGGGTATTGAAGACGAGATCCACGGCAGCGGTTCGGCGGTCAACGCCAGTAGACTGAAGCCGTGACCGTAAGGTCGTGAAGCGCCTCGGTCAACGCTGACAAACCCCGTAAGCTCCGATCTTCCATGCCTTCGAAATCCCGGCCGCGGGCGGCTGCGGCCACCGACCACTTCTCCGCCATCGAGGCCAACCCCTGGTTCGCTTCGATGCCTCGCGCGCAGCGCGAATCGCTGCTGGGCGCCGCCGAACTGATCCACGTGCGACGGGGCGCGATGGTGTTCCGCCAGGGCGACCCCGTCCCTGTGGCGGGGGCGGGTTTCTACGGGCTGGCAGCCGGCACGATCAAGATTTCGACGCTGCGCCAGGATGGCCGCGAAGCCATCCTCGCGGTGCTCGAACCCGGCAACTGGTTCGGCGAAATCAGCCTGATCGACGGATCCCCGCGCACGCACGACGCGACGGCCCTCTCGGCCATTGATCTGCTTGTTGTGCCCTACGAGGCCTTCGCGAAGCAGATGCAGGGGGCGGGCTTCGCGAGGGCGATCGCAGCGTTGCTCGCGTCGCGCGTGCGCGGCCTTTACGGGCTGATGGAGGACGCCACGCTGCGTGGTCTGCGTGCGCGCGTGGCGCGCCGGCTGGTGGCTTTCGCGCATGGCGACGTGACGCAATCACCTATTGCACGACGGCATTTGACGCTGCCCCAGGAGTCCTTCGCGATGATGCTCGGCGTCACGCGGCAGACGCTCTCGAAGGAACTCAACGCGCTGGCGCGCGACGGCGTGATCGCGCTGGGCTACGGTCGCATCGAACTGCTGTCGCTCGACGAACTGCACAGGCTGGCCGCCAGCGCATGAGTGCGCGGCCCCGGTGTCAACGCAGGATCCGGCCTTCCTTGGTGATGCTCACGAGGTCGATGCTTCGTGCCGGATCGTGCAGCCCAGGCCGCAGGTTGATGCGGAAGCCGCCGACGTCGTAGTCGGTCATGCTCGCCATCACGCGTTGCAGCGTCGCGGGCGTGAAGCCCTTGCCCGCACGGCGAACCGCCTCGCCCGCCGCCTTGGCGGCAATGAAACCTTCCAGGCCTTCGTAGGAGGGCGACTGGTCCGAGTTGTCGATGGCTTCCAGATACTCCTTGACGATCGGAATCGCCGAGGGGCGCGGCGACGGAACGACCTGCGAGATCACGATGCCGCTGACGTCCTTGCCGAGCGCCGTGAAAAGCGGGTCGATGCCGACGATCGAGAAGGCCATGAAAGTGCCGAAGTAGCTGCTCTTTCGCAGTTTGCGAACGACGGTGGCCGTCGTGCCGGACAGCGATACCAGCACGATGGCCTGGGGTGACTGTTTCTGCACGGCCTGGAGCCCTGCATCCAGGTTGTCGCCATTCGCATGCACGAGTGCACTTGCGACGAGCGGTTGAAGCTTGAGATCGGCCAGGGCCTGCTGCACGGCAGCGAGTCCGGCGCGGCCCATGGCATCGTCATCGCCGACCAGCGCGATGCGTGTCTGGCCGACAGCGCCGCATTGGCGCACGATCTTGACGGCCTCGTCGGCCATGCTGGGGCGCACGTGGAAGACGTTGGGAAAGTTCGATCCCCGCAGGTTGTCGGCAGCGGCAAAGGGCGCAAAAAGCACCGCGCCCTGCTGGGTGGCGACGGCCGCGGCGGCGTCGCTGCTGGCCGTGCCGACAAAGCCAAAGAGGATGTCGGCCTTCTCGCTGGCGAGCAGGGTTTTCGCATTGGCGGCGGCGCGGGTGGCGTCGTAGCCGTCGTCCAGTTGCAGCAGTTTGAGCTGCAAGCCGCTTGCCGCATTGGCGTCGTTGAACTGGTTCGCGTAGAGCTTGCTTCCCGCGGCGAATGCCAGGCCGATCTCGCTGGCGGCGCCTGTCAGTGGGACCGATTGCCCGAGGATGACGGTTCGTGTCGCGGAAGCGGCGGCGCGCGGGGCCGTCTGCGCCTGGGCATGGCTCGCCCGGCCTGCCAACAATCCGGAACCGAGCCACAACGTGGCGCCGGCCTTGCCCATCCAATTCCTGCGCGTCAGTTGCATGTCAAAACCCTTTGTTGCAGATCTTGAAAAATGTAGCAACACGAGTGTCACAAACGAAGGGATTAGTTCACGGGAGTGACGCGTGCCCGGTCAAAAAGCTGTCGGATGATGCTTCCAACCCATCAGGGCAATCGCCAGCTTGTTAACTTATGTATCTCGCTTGTGGCATTTTGCACAGCGGCAAAGCGGGTTCCGCGGTCAAATCCGAGGCGGACCGGAATACATCCGGCTGGATGAAATGAAGCCAAAGTCAACTGATATTGCACTGCTCGAAAACGCGCTCCTGGCCATCGAGAAAGTGCTTGCGCATGCCGATAGCAACTCCCAACAAGCGTCCCTCGAAGGTCTGAACGCCCGCGCGTGGGCCGGACAGCACCGATTCAACTCCAGTGCCGCGGAGTCTGCGGCCAACGTCTGCCTGAGTGCCGCGGCGGCCCTGGTCGATGTGAGCCGAACGCTGATCAGCGCGCGCGGCGAACGCGCGTCGCACGACATCGAGCGCGAGTGGGAAGCGATGATCACCTACACCAAGATCGCCAGCCGGTCTGCCCACCGGGCTGCGCTGATCATGGCGTCACAGCAAAACACCCCGGCAACGCAGCGTGCCGCGTCAGTGGACAGTGGGGAGCGTTCGATGTTCGCTGCGTTGAGCGACTGAAGGACGTCGCTCAGCCACGCTCGAAGACCACGTCCCACACGCCGTGGCCGAGCTTGAGGCCGCGGTTCTCGAACTTGGTCAATGGCCGGTAGGACGGCTTGGGCGCATAGGCCTGCGCGGTGTTGCGCAGCAGAGGTTCTTGCGAGAGCACTTCGAGCATCTGCTCGGCGTAGGGCTGCCAGTCGGTGGCGCAGTGCAGGTAGCCTCCGGGTGCCAGACGATCCGCCAGCTTGCGGACGAAGGGCGGCTGGATCAGCCGTCGCTTGTTGTGCCGCGTCTTGTGCCATGGGTCCGGAAAGAACACGTGCACGCCTGCGAGTGTCGCGAGGGGCAGCATGTGGTCGATCACGTCGACGGCATCGTGCGCGCAGATGCGGATGTTCTGCAGGTTCTGCTCGCCGATGCGCTTGAGCAGCGCGCCGACGCCGGGTTCATGCACTTCGCAGCACAGGAAGTTCTTCTCGGGCATCAGGCCGGCGATGTGCGCGGTGGCTTCGCCCATGCCGAAGCCGATTTCCAGGATGGTTGGCGCCTTGCGGCCGAAGGCCGATTCGAAGTCCAGCGCCTCGGCCTTGTAGGGCAGCAGGAATTTCGGGCCGAACTGCTCGTAGGCGCGTGCCTGGCCCTCGGTCGTGCGGCCTCCGCGCTTGACGAAGCTCTTGAGGCGGCGGTGCAACGGATGCGCTTCGCCGGTGGGTTTGTCGCCGGCGTTGTCGTCCGGCGGATCGGGGGGGAGGTCGATGGAGGGGCTGATCACGGCCGCGCATTGTAGAGATCGCGCCATTGCGGAATCCAGAGCGCGAGCGCCACGGCGGGTGACGAGGCTGCGGTCGAGCGCAGGCCCAGCACCCGCGCGGCAGCATCCAGGGCCGCCAGCGCGTCGGCGGGCGTGTCGGTTTGCAGCGCGGTCGCGCCGTTCTGCTTCGAGAGCTTGTCGCCGTCCGTGCCGCGCACCAGCGGCGTGTGGAGGTAGGTAGGCGTCGGCAGGCCGAGCGCCCGCTGCAGCAGGATCTGACGTGCTGTGTTGTCCGCGAGGTCTTCGCCACGCACGACGTCCGTCACGCCCTGATCGGCGTCGTCCATCACGACAGCAAGCTGATAGGCCCAGGGGCCGTCCGCCCGCTTGAGGATGAAGTCGCCCACTTCGCGCGTGACGTCCTGCTGTTGTGTGCCGAGACGTCGATCGCGCCACCGCATCGGTTCGTGCGCGGGCGAGTCCTCGAATTTCGTGGTGGCGAAGCGCCATGCACGTGCCGGCTTGCCGTGCAGGCCGTTGCGGCAGGTGCCCGGGTAGACGCGCTCGCCATGGCGGGTGTGCACGACGCCGCGGCGCGCCAGTGCATCGTCGATGTCCTTGCGGGAGCAGCCGCAGGGGTAGACCCGTTGCGCGGCCTGCAACTGCTCGAATGCACGCTCGTACAGCGAGGTTCGCCGTGTCTGCCAGACCGGCGTTTCGTCGGGAATCATGGCGCAGGCAGCCAGTTGCGACAGGATCACTTCGCCCATGCCAGGCAGGCAACGCTCAGTGTCGGCGTCCTCGATCCGCACCAGCCAACGCGCCTGAGGCCCGCGGGCCCGCACGTCAAGCCAGCTTGCGAGCGCGGCCACGAGCGAGCCAGCGTGCAACGGTCCGGTGGGCGAGGGGGCGAAGCGGCCGATCCGGGTCATGACCGCGACATCGGGGGCAGATCAGGCGAGCTTGAGCGCGAGCGTGAGCCCCGACAGGAACGCGTCCTCGACGCGATGGCCCGTGCACCAGTCGCCGGCCACGCCGATGCCGGCCTTGGGGTCCCACAGGTGTGGCTTGCCCACCGACACGTCGGTCTGCGCTTCCGGCCAGCAGCGTGCCTGCGCATGGGATGGTTCGGCGCGAATGCCGGTGATCTCCGCGAAGGCGCGAAGCAGCTTCGCCTCGACGCGCGAGTGGTCGTCGCGCAAATGTTCTTGCGACCACTTCGGGCTGGCCTGCACGGTCCAGCGCTCGATCAGGTCGCGGCCGGGCTTGGACGACTCGCGCGCCAGCCAGGCGACGCGATGGTGATTGCTGCGTGCGGCGTTCCACTGCGGGCCGAGATGCGACAGCGTGGGCTGGTTGGCCTGGGGGAAGGCAATCATCAGCGTCCAGCACGGCGCGATGCGCACCGATTCGATCTTCTTGCTCAGTTCAGCGGAGAGCCTGCCGTTGTCGAGCAGTTCGCGCGTGCGGGCCGGCGGCACTGCGAGGAGCACCGCATCGAAACCCGAATAGACGTGCTGCGAATCATCGATGCCGGCGGTGCGGAGCTGCCAGCGCTTCGCGTCGAGTGCGTCGCGTTCGATCCGCGTCACCTGCGTCTGCGTGATGAGTGCGTCGCCCAGCGGCGCCGCCCAATCGATGACCAGTGCATCCATGCCAGGCTGCGCGACCCAGTGCTTTTCCATGCCGGGCAGGGCGGCTTCGGCGACGCGGCCGTGTGCGTCGAGCACGCGGACCAGGTTCGCGCTCCAGGGCTTGCAGATTCGGGGTGCGGTCTCCAGAGCCTGCGCGAAACGCGGATCGCGCACGGTGAAATACTGCGCGCCGCTGTCGAAGCGGCCGAAAGGTGTCGACACGCTGGCCATGCGGCCTCCCGGTACCGACTCGCGCTCGAACACGGTGACGCGGTGGCCGGCCTGAAGCAGCGTGCGGGCGCATGCCACGCCGGCAATGCCCGCGCCGATGATGGCGAAGTGGCGCTGGGGGGTGGGTCGGTGGCGATCGGCAATGGGTCGGATGGTCATGGCAGTCTCATTGATGTGTGGCAGGCAAAGCACTCTAACCGGGTTGGCGGGTGGCCCGGCCTGCGCCGGGCCGTTCATTTCTATCGTCCGCGGTGACGCTCGAGCAGCGCCAAGCGGCTGCCTTCGTGTTCGAACTGTTCGAGCCACCACTGCAGCGCGCGTCCCGGATTGCCCGCGGTGCGAACGCGCCAGGCGCAATGCATGGTGGCCAACGGGGCGACACGTTCCGTCTTTCGCTCGACCAGGTGCCCGGCCTCGATGTAGGGCCGCGCCATGGGCTCGGGCAGGAAACCTCCCCCCAACCCGTGCAATTGCGCCGCCAGCTTGGCCTGCATGGTCGGTACGGTCAGCACGTCCTGGCCGCCGACGAGATTGACCGTCATGCTGGGCCCGGCGCGCGACGAATCGGCTGCTGCCACGGCGCGATGCTGGCGCAGCACCTCGTCGCTCAAGGGCACGTCGATGCGCGCCAGGGGATGGTGCGGCGCCACCGCATAGACGAAGGCCAGCTTGCCCAGCGGCCGGCTGCGGATGCCCGTCGCGGTGAACGCGAGGCTGGCCGCATCGAGTACCGCGCCCACCGCAAGGTCGGCTTCGCCGCTCGTCAGCGCCTCGATGGTGCCCAACAGCGTTTCGTCGCGCAGCTTGAGCCGCGTGGGCGGTTCGAGCGCATAGAAGGCGTTGACCAGGTCGAGCAGCGGATCGCGCGCGATGACGCTGTCGACGGCGATTGTCAGCATCGGCTCCCAGCCCGTCGCGATGCGCTTGACGCGATTGGCCACGGCATCGATCTCGCCGAGCAGACGGGTTGCCTCGCGCAGCAACTCCACGCCGGCCTCCGTCACGCGCGCCTGGCGGCCGCTGCGGTCGAAAAGCAGCACGTCGAGCGCGTCTTCGATGAGGCGCACCCGGTAGCTCAGCGCGCTGGGAACAAGGTTGAGGGAGCGTGCGGCGGCCGCGAAACTTCCTGTGCTGGCCACGGTCTGCAGCATGGACAGCGCATCGGGCGTCAGAACGTCGCGGGCAGTGGGCATGAGGGCCGATCGATCAAAAAAATTGAATGATGCCATCAAACGGCATCGCTTTTCGCAGCCGGCGCGGGCCCTAAAGTTCTTCACATCCGCTGCGCACAGGGCGCGGCATGCAAGAAGGCCCTCGACAGGGCAGGAGTTCAACGATGTTGCAAGTCCGTAAATCCCAGGAACGCGGTTATGCCGATCACGGCTGGCTGCGCTCGTTTCACAGTTTTTCCTTTGCCGGCTATTACGATCCCGAGCACATGGGTTTCGGCAACCTGCGCGTGATCAACGAGGATCGCGTGGCGGCAGGCGCCGGTTTCGGCACCCATGGCCACAAGGACATGGAAATCATCAGCTACGTGCTTTCAGGCGAACTCGCGCACAAGGACAGCATGGGCAATGTCGAGTCCATTCCGCCGGGCGACGTGCAGCGAATGAGTGCCGGACGCGGTGTGATGCACAGCGAGTTCAACCACAAGGCCGACGAGACGACGCACTTCCTGCAGATCTGGATCGAGCCGAACGTGCGCGGCATCGCGCCGAGCTACGAACAGAAGACCTTTGCCGAAGCCGAGAAGCGCGGCAAGCTGCGCCTTGTCGCTTCGCCTGACGGCGCGGACGGGTCGGTGCTGGTGCACGCCGATGCCCGGCTGTTCGCAGGGCTGCTCGACGGCGATGAAAAGGCCAGCATGGCGCTCGACCCGAAGCGCAAGAGCTACGTGCACCTGGTGCGCGGCGAACTCGAGGCCAATGGCACGAAACTGACGACAGGCGATGCCGCGCTGATCCAGGGCGAATCGCAACTCACGCTCGGCGCCGGCAAGAAGGCCGAAGTGCTGGTGTTCGACCTCGCGGCCTGAGTCCGCGAGCTTTTTTTCAATCCACAGTCTTTTTCAACCCAGGAGTCCACCCATGACCACCACCACTGCTCCCAACTATGCCGCCCCGGCCACGACCGGCGCTGCACAAGACGCGCTGGCACTGATCGGTCGCGTTCTGATCGCGCTGCTTTTCATTCCGGCCGGCTTCGGCAAGCTCACCGGTTTTGCCGGTACCGTGGGCTATATCGCCTCTGCTGGCCTCCCGTTGCCACAGCTTGGCGCTGCGCTCGCGATCATCGTGGAACTCGGCTTCGGCATCCTGTTTCTGGTCGGCTTCAAGTCGCGACTGACGGCCATCGTCCTCGCCGTGTTCACAGTGGCTGCTGCGGTGTTCTTCCACAACTACTGGGCCATGCCTGTCGAGAAGGCCTACGTGAACCAACTGATGTTCTTCAAGAACATCGCGATCGCCGGTGGCCTGCTCTTTGTTGCCGCCTTCGGCGCAGGACGTTTCAGCATCGATAAGAAATAACTCGCCCCCAGGTTGGGCTCACTTCGTGTAGCCCGCCCACCCCCTACCGGGGGCAACACCAGCGGCCCGGCAAAGCCGGTTCCGCGGTGTTTCACGAATTGGGTAGGGCTGCGCCGGCCGTAGGATGCGGGTTCATTCACTCGGACAAACGTGATGGCCGACATTGTTGTGGTCTTTCATTCGGGCTACGGCCACACGCAGCGCGTTGCGCAGGCGGTGGCCGACGGCGCTGGCGCGCATCTGCTTGCGATCGATGCCGACGGCAACCTCCCGGCCCATGGCTGGGAGATGCTGGCGGCGGCGGATGCGATCATCATGGGATCGCCGACCTACATGGGCGGCGTCAGCTGGCAGTTCAAGAAGTTCGCGGATGCGTCTTCCAAGGTCTGGTACACCCAGGGCTGGAAGAACAAGCTCTTCGCGGGCTTCACCAACAGCGGCACCATGAACGGCGACAAGGACGCCACGCTGACCTACCTCTGGCACCTCGCCATGCAGCACGGCGGCCTGTGGGTCAGCCTCGGCATCATGCCGAGCAGCGACAAGGCGGCGAAGCGCGATTCGATCAACTACGTCGGCGGCTACAACGGCTTGTTGACCACGTCGCCTACCGATGCCAGTCCGGCCGAGATGGCGCGGGGCGACCTCGACACCGCGATTGCATTTGGCGAACGCGTAGCCGAGGTGGCAAGATCACGCGGCTGATTCACCGCCCGACCATGGAGAACGTCCGATGACCGCCACGCTGCTGCAACCACATGACAAGGATCTGGGCGGGGGCTTCAAGGTCCGGCGCCTCCTGCCTGCGGCCAAGCGCCGCTCCGTCGGGCCTTTCGTGTTCTTCGATCATTTCGGTCCCGCGACCGAAGTGCCCGGTTCCCAGCATGATGTGCGGCCCCATCCGCACATCGGCCTGGCGACCGTGACCTATCTTTTCGAGGGCGCGATGATGCATCGCGACAGCCTCGGCAGCGTGCAGGAAATCCGCCCCGGCGCGATCAACTGGATGACCGCCGGGCGCGGCATCGTGCACTCGGAGCGCAAGCCCGAGCGCCTGTTCGAAGCGACCTACGAAAACCACGGCCTTCAACTGTGGGCCGCCTTGCCGCAGGCCTACGAGGAGGTCGAACCGAGCTTCGCGCACACGGCGGCGGAAGACATTCCGTCACTGGAAGTGCAAGGGGTGAAGGTCCGGGTCCTGGTGGGCGAGGCATTCGCCGCTCGTTCGCCGGTGGCGACGTTTTCCAAGACCATCTACCTCGATCTCGCGTTACCGGCCGGCGCGCGTTTCGAGTTGCCTGCCCTGGCGCCCGAGCTCGCGATCTACCCGGTCGATGGCGATCTGTCGATCGACGACGAGCCCGTCGAGCAGCACACGATGGCAATGCTGGCGGATGGCGAAGGCGCCGTGCTGACGACCCAGGGCGCCGTCCGGGTCGTGGTCATCGGCGGCGAGCCGCTCGACGGACCGCGCTTCATCACGTGGAACTTCGTTTCCAGCCGGCGCGAGCGCATTCTCGAAGCCGGCACGGACTGGTCCGCTCAACGCATGGGCCATGTGCCCGGCGAGACCGAATTCATCCCGCTGCCGGGTCATCCCTTCCAGGTCCAGGCACCGACCTGATCGGGGGAACACCGCGGAACCGGCTTTGCCGGGCCGCCGGTGTTGCCCCCGGTAGGGGGTGGGCGCCCGACGCGAAGTGCGGGCAACCTGGGGGCGAGCTTATTTTTTGATCGTAATGTCCGGGTCTTCGGCAGCCCGGGCGCTCACGCCGCTGGCACGCGCCTTCAGGTCCGGCGACAGCGATTCGCGTCCGTCGAAGACGAAGCACTCGCCCTGGTAGTGCGCGCCGCCCACCTGTTCGAAATATTTGAGGATGCCGCCTTCGAGTTGCAGCACATCGGCCACGCCGACCTCTCGCATCAGGATCGCGGCCTTCTCGCAGCGGATGCCGCCCGTGCAGAAACTGACCACGGTCTTGCCCGCGAGGTCGTCGCGGTGCTTCTGCAAGGCCTTCGGGAATTCCGTGAACTTGTGGATGCGCCAATCGATGGCGCTTTCGAAGGTGCCGTAGTCGACCTCGAAGGCATTGCGCGTATCGAGCAGCGCAACCGGCTTGCCCGCATCGTCGTGGCCCTGGTCGAGCCAGCGCTTGAGCGTCGGCGCGTCCACCCCCGGTGCGCGACCGGCGGCCGGCTGGATGGCCGGGTGGTCCATTCGGATGATTTCGCGCTTGAGCTTGACCAGCATGCGGCGGAAAGGCTGGCTGGCAGACCAGCTTTCCTTGGCCTCCAGGTCGGCAAATCGCGCATCCGCTCTCAGCGACGCCAGAAACGCATGCACCGATTCGGGGGCGCCCGCCAGGAAAAGGTTGATTCCCTCCGGCGCGATCAGGATCGTGCCCTTGAGCGCGAGCGCGTGGGTGCTCGTCCGAAGTTCTTCACGCAGTTCTGCGGCGTCGTCAATCGGGACGAACTTGTAGGCCGCGATATTCAAAATCTGTTGCACGGGGCGGGATTTTAGGTGGGGCTAGGGAGAGCCACATCACATCGTGGGGGGCGGCCTTCCTACAATCGACGGATGTTCGTTCACCTGCGCCTGCACACCGAGTTTTCCGTCGTCGACGGCACCAACCGCATCGATGAAATCGTCAAGGCCGCCGCCAAGGATGGCCAGCCTGCCTTGGCGATCACCGACCTCAACAATCTCTTCGGCGGCGTCAAGTTCTACAAGGAGGCGCGCGGCAAGGGCGTCAAGCCGGTGCTGGGCGCCGAAGTGTTCGTCGAAGGGTTCGGCGCGGAGCCCGGCTCGCTCACGCGCATCATCCTTCTGGTGCAGAACAAGGAGGGCTATCTCAATCTCTCCGAGCTTCTCGCGCGCGCCTGGACGCAGAACGTGGGCCGGGGACAGGCGCAGGCCGCCTGCAAGCTGGCTTGGCTGCAGGAATTGCAGGGCGGGCTGATCGCGCTGTCGGGCGCGCAGGCAGGCCCCCTGGGTGCGCCGCTGCTGCAAGGCCAGGCCGAGCGGGCAGCCGAAGTCGCACTGCAACTGGCTGGCCTCTTTCCGCATCGCTTCTACATCGAACTGCAGCGTGCCGGACGTCCCGAGGATGAGCCGCACGTCGTGGCGGCGGTCCAACTTGCCGCGCGGCTCAAGCTGCCGGTGGTGGCGACGCATCCGGTGCAGTTCGGCACGGCCGACGACTACGAGGCGCACGAAGCGCGCGTCTGCATTTCCGAAGGCGAGATCCTGGGCAATCCGCGCCGCGTTCGCAAGTTCACGCGCGAGCAGTACTTCAAGTCGGCCGCGGAGATGGAGAAGCTTTTCGCCGACGTGCCGAGCGCCATTGCCAATACGGTCGAGATTGCCAAGCGCTGCAATCTGACGCTCGTGCTCGGCAAGCCGCAACTGCCGAATTTTCCGACGCCCAACGGCATGCCGATCGAGGAGTACTTCCGGGTCGCTTCGTTCGAGGGCCTGGAAGAGCGCCTCGCGCACTTGTACCCCGATGTGACCAAGCGCGATGGCGAGCGGCCGCGCTACGTCGAGCGGCTCGAATTCGAGATCAACACCATCCTCAAGATGGGGTTCCCCGGCTACTTCCTGATCGTGGGCGACTTCATCAACTGGGCCAAGAACAACGGCTGCCCGGTCGGCCCGGGCCGCGGCTCGGGCGCAGGCTCGCTGGTCGCCTATGCGCTGAAGATCACCGACCTCGATCCGCTCGAATACAAGCTGCTGTTCGAACGTTTCCTGAATCCCGAGCGCGTCTCGATGCCCGACTTCGACATCGATTTCTGCCAAGGCAACCGCGACCGCGTGATCGACTACGTCAAGGACAAATACGGCCGCGATGCCGTCAGCCAGATCGCCACCTTCGGAACCATGGCGGCGCGCGCCGCCATCCGCGACGTGGGACGCGTGCTCGACATGAGCTACATGTTCTGCGACGGCATCAGCAAGCTGATCCCGAACAAGCCGGGCATGTCGGTCACGCTGCAATACCCGCCGAGTCCGAAGGTCGAGGGCGACAAGAACAACTACGCCATCGACATGGAGCCGCAGCTTGCGTCCCGCATCGAGAAGGAAGAGGAAGTCCGCACCCTGGTCGAGCTGGCCCAGAAGCTCGAAGGCATGACCCGCAACATCGGCATGCACGCCGGCGGCGTGTTGATCGCGCCGGGCAAGCTCACCGACTTCTGCCCGCTCTACCAGCAGCCGGGCAGCGACTCGGCCGTGAGTCAGTACGACAAGGACGACGTCGAAGCCGTCGGCCTCGTGAAGTTCGACTTTCTGGGGCTGGCGACGCTGACGATCCTGGAGATCGCCAAGGAATTCATCGTCAAGCGCCACAAGGGCCAGGAGAACTTCGCCTTCGAGAACATTCGGCTCGACGACGCGCAGACCTACAGGCTCTTCGCCGACGGGAAGACGGAGGCCGTGTTCCAGTTTGAATCGCGCGGCATGCAGGGCATGTTGAAGGACGCGCGGCCGACGCGGCTCGAAGACCTGATCGCGCTGAACGCGCTGTACCGCCCGGGCCCGATGGACCTGATCCCGAGCTTCGTGGCGCGCAAGCATGGGCGCGAGCCTGTGGAGTATCCGCATCCGCTGGTGGCCGACATGCTTTCCGAGACCTACGGGATCATGGTCTACCAGGAACAGGTGATGCAGACCGCCCAGATCCTCGGCGGCTACTCGCTGGGGGGCGCCGACTTGCTTCGCCGCGCGATGGGCAAGAAGAAGGCCGAGGAAATGGCCGAGCACCGCGAGATCTTCCGCAAGGGTGCCGCCAAGAACGGCATCGACCAGAAGAAGGCCGACGAGATCTTCGACTTGATGGAGAAGTTCGCGGGCTACGGCTTCAACAAGTCGCACGCGGCCGCTTACTCGCTGCTGGCCTATCACACGGGCTGGCTCAAGGTGCACTACACGGCAGAGTTCTTCTGCGCCAACATGACCGTGGAAATGGACAACACCGACAAGCTGAAAGTGCTGTTCGAGGATGCGCAGAAGAATTTCGGCATGAGCTTCGAGCCGCCGGACGTGAACCGCGGCAACTACCGCTTCGAGCCGGTCAACGACAAGGTCATCCGCTACGGCCTTGGTGCGGTCAAGGGCACGGGCCAACTGGCGGTCGAGTCGGTCGTCAGGGCGCGGGAAGAGGGCGGGCCGTTCAAGAGCCTCTTCGACTTCTGCGTGCGCGTGGACCGGCAGCGTATCAACAAGCGCACCGTCGAGGCCTTGATCAAGGCCGGGGCCTTCGATTCGTTGCAGCAGAACCGGGCGTCGTTGATTGCATCGCTCGACCGCGCTTTCGAATTCGCCGTTGCCACAGACGCCAATGCGGCGCAGGTGGATATCTTCGGTGACAGCGAGCACGGCTCCGCGACGCAAGAGCCCGATCTGATCGACGCCACGCCGTGGGGCGTGAAGGAGCGCCTGACTTACGAGAAGACCGCGGTCGGCTTCTACCTGTCGGGCCATCTCTTCGATGAAGTCGCGCATGAAGTGCGTCGCTTCTGCAAGCGGGAGATCGATGACCTGATCGACAGTCGCGAACAGCAGGTCATTGCCGGCATCGTGAGCGACTTCCGCGTGATCAACGGCCAGCGCGGCCGGCTGGCGATCTTCAAGCTCGACGACAAGTCGGGTTCGATCGAGGCGACGGCCGACGAAGCGCTCTGCAACAACAACCGCAACGTTCTCAAGGACGACGAACTGATCATCGTGAGCGGCCGCCTTCAGCCGGGCCGCGGCGGCTTCGAGGCGCGCTTCCAGGTCATGCAGGTCTGGGATCTCGCGGCCGCGCGTTGCCGTTTCGGAAAGTACCTGCGCGTGGCGGTCAACGGCAAGGCGCCGGACATCGCGCGCCTGGTGCGGGAGTTCCCGCCGCGCACCGAGCAGAGCGAGCACGGCGAACTGCAGCAAGGGCTCGGCGTGCGGCTGTCGATGGCGCGCGGCGGCGCGCAGGTCGAACTGCAACTGGGCGAGCGCGCGAAGTTCTTCCCGACGGATGCTGCGCTGGCGAGTTGGATGGCGCAGGCGGAGGCCGGCAAGGCGGCGGTGGTCTACGAATAGGCGAGCGCGGCGCCCGCGGTGAGCGCGGTCAGTTCACCGCTTCGATGCGCGTCACGGCGATCGTGCCGTTGACGCGGTCCGCCGAGAACCGAACCTTGTCGCCTTCCTTGAGGTGCTCCAGCATCTTCGGGTCCGTGGCCTTGAAGACCATCGTCATGCCAGGCATGTCGAGGTTGGCGATGGGGCCGTGACGCAGCGTCACCTTCCCCGCGCCAGGGTCTACTTTCCGGACTTCGCCGTCAGTCATGGATGTCGCTGCCGCAGCAGCTGAGTCCGGGGGCGCGGCCGGGTTGGTTTGTGCATGAACGCCTACGGCGGAAACAACGACAAGTGCGGCGGTCAACAGATGTAGTTTTTTCATGGGAGTGCTTCTTGAAATAAGTCGGGGAGGGTAGGCGAAGGCTTTCATCTGACGGTGATCTTGCCGACCATTCCTGCTTCGAAGTGGCCGGGAATGAGGCACGCAAACTGGAACTCACCCGGCTGGGTGAACTGCCAGACGATTTCACCGCTGGCGTTGGGCTTGACGTGCGCCATGTTCGCGTCCGCGTGCTCCATCTCCGGGAATTTCCTCATCAACTCGGCATGCGACTTGAGTTCTTCCGGGGTGCCGAGCACCATTTCGTGGAGCACCGTCCCATCGTTGTGAACGAGAAACCTGACGGTTTCGCCTCGACGTATCGTGACGTTGCCGGGCGTGAATCGCATGGTGTCGGCCATGCTCACCTTGACAGTGCGTGTCACCTTCTTCGGGTCGCCTTCCTGGCCGAAGGACTTTGCTTCCACCTTGCCGGCGTCGTATTTCCTTGGTGTTGCGGCATGGTCTTCGTCACCGTGAGCGAGGGCTGCGTTCGACGCGAACAAAAGAGAAGCGGCAAGGACAGGCAGGCCGAGTTTGGTTTTCATGGCGATGCTTTCAATGGGATTGCGTAGAGTCAGTGGCCTTGATGGCCCGATGGCTTGCGGGCGTTGAGCGTGCCAGCGTCCGCGGCGGGTGCTCGACCGCGAACGGGTTGTTCGAGGTGGCCCGTGTATTCCCGCGCAAGCGTGCCGGCGGCATGTTTGAACCAACCGGGGTCCTTGTAGTCGCCGGGCTTCTGGTTGTCGCGCACCTTGACCACGCTGAACATGCCGCCCATGCCGATGGCACCGAACGGACCGGAGCCCGTCATCATCGGCAGCGTGTTGTCCGGCAGCGGCATTTCCATTTCCGCCATGTCGTGCATGCCGCGGTCGCCCATGTGCATGTAGTCGGGGATGAGCTGCGTGATCTTCTCGGCGACATCGCGGGCATCGACACCCACCATCGTGGGGACGTCGTGACCCATCGCGTTCATCGTGTGATGTGACTTGTGGCAGTGGAACGCCCAGTCGCCGGCGGTTGCGTCGAACTCGAACGCTCTCATCTGCCCGACCGCCACATCGGTCGTCACTTCCGGCCAGCGGGCGGATGGCGGCACCCAGCCGCCATCGGTGCCGGTCACCTCGAAGTGGTGCCCGTGGAGGTGCATCGGATGATTGGTCATCGTGAGATTCCCGACGCGAATGCGCACGCGGTCGCCGGTCCTCGCGACGAGGGGGTCGATGCCGGGGAACACGCGACTGTTCCAGGTCCAGAGGTTGAAGTCGAGCATCGTGTTGACCTTGGGCGTCGCCGAGCCCGGCTCGATGTCATAGGCTGCGAGCAGGAAGACGAAGTCGCGGTCGACCTTGAACGCGTCCGGATCCTTCGGATGGACGATGAACATGCCCATCATTCCCATCGCCATCTGCAGCGTTTCGTCCGCATGAGGGTGGTACATGAAGGTGCCCGACTTCTTGAGAAGGAACTCGTAGACGAAGGTCTTGCCGGGTGCGATGGCCGGCTGTGTCAGGCCGGTCACCCCGTCCATCCCGGAGGGCAGCAGCATCCCGTGCCAGTGGATGCTGGTTGGCTCCGGCAGCCGGTTGGTCACGAAGATGCGAACACGGTCGCCTTCGACGGCTTCGATGGTCGGACCTGCGCTCGTGCCGTTGTAGCCCCACAGGTTCGCCTTCATGCCCGGTGCCAGTTCGCGCACCACGGGCTCTGCGACGAGGTGGAACTCCTTGGCGCCACCTTTCATGCGCCACGGCAGCGACCAGCCGTTGAGCGTGACGACGGGGTTGTACGGGCGACCCGTTTTCGGGGCGAGCGGCGGCTGCGTGGCCGGCGATGCCTGGGTGGCGGCTTCCGGCAAGGACGCCGCGCCGACGCGGCTCACGACCGTCGTGCCAAGTGCCGTTGCGCCGGCGCTGCGGAGAAAGTTTCTGCGGTTGTTCATGGCTGTTCTCTCAATGCGCTGCGTCGCCGCCAGAGGCGGCTGCGCTTGCGGAGGGGCGCGACAATGGGCCGCCCGCGCCAGGCGATCGGCCGGTGAGCGCCGTTTGGAGGTTTGTTTCGGCGACCCAGTAGTCGCGTAGCGCTTCGATGTATGCCGTGACGCTCATCACCTGTTCGCGCGAATCGGCAAGGAGATCAAAGACGCTGATGAGCATGCCGTTGTAGCGAAGCAGGTTCTCGTCGGAGATGCGCTTCTTCAGCGGCACCACCTCATCGCGGTAGTGCCTGGCCAGGTCGTAGGCCGTGCGATAGGCGGCATACGATTCCCGAACCTCCGACTGCGCGTTGAGGGCGACTTCCGCGGCGCGGTGCATCGACTGCATGTAGGTCGCTTCGGCGCGCGTGGTGCGTGCCGTCCCGAAATCGAACAGCGGCAGCTCGACCTCGATTTCGTAGCCGTTCTCGCGCTCTTCGCCTGTCTGGCTCTTGTTCGCATAGCCCACGTTCAGGACGTTGACCCACCGCGTCGCCCGGGTCAGGCCGAGGGCCTTGGCGGTGGCTTCCGAATTGCGCTTGGCCATCTGAACGTCGAGGCGCTTGTCCATCGCCGTCTGTTCCGCGTCCTTGGGCTCCAACGGCTCTTTCGGCAGGTCCGGCAGGCGCTCGGGAAGCTGGAGGGCGTTCGGACTGCCGGGCAGGCCGAGCAGCCGGACCAGACGCTCCCGATCGGCGATCGCCTGATGCTGAGCGCGGGCCAGTTGCGAAGTCGCATCCGCATGGAAGGATTGCTGGCGCATCTGCGACAGCTTGTTGAAGTTGCCGGCTTGAACCATGCGGCGTGCGAGCTCATTGGAGGCGTCCGCGGCTTTCTCGACGCGCTGGTAGTACGTGACGAGGTCACGCGACGCCACCGCGCCGAAGAACGCCTTGCGCGTGTCGGCCGCAAGCGCCACGGTGTTGGAGGCGGCCTGGTATTGGGCTTGCTCGAAGCGGCGTTGCTCCACCTCCTGGGCAACGGGCAGCGTCAGCAGCCCCAGCACGTTGAACAGGATGGAGCGGTCGATTTCGGTGACACCGCCGCCGCTCAGCCGCCCGAAGCCGAAGGACGGGTTGGCGAGGCGCCCGGCCCGAACGAGGTCGGATTCGGCAATACCGAGGTCGGCATAGCTGGCCTGCAGTCCGGGATTGTTGAGGAGCGCGAGTTCAACGGCGCCGTCCGCCGTGAGCGGCTGACTCAGGATTTCACTGGTGCGCTTCTGGGCGGAGTCGGTGTCCGAAGGCGTGCGCTGCCACTTGGCGGTTTGCCCGGTGCGCTCCTTCGTCAGTTCGGCGACCTTGTCAAAGCCACCGTCCTTCGAGAAAGAGGCGCAGCCAGCAAGGACGAGTGCCGCAGCGCCCGCCATTGTCTTGACGTAGATATTCATGTTGGAAGCATCTGAGCCGTTGGCCTGGGTCTGGGCCGGCCAACCATTGCCCGTGCGGCGGACGCACGAGCGCCTTCAGGCCTCGCAATGGAGGCCGTGTGGGGTCAGATGCTTCGTGGAGGTCGCTCCTGCCGCTCCGAGAGGAAGCTCGGAGAGGGAGCGGAAACGTCGGGGAAGATGACCGATGCAGTGTCTTGCGGCATCGGGATGGTGGGCCAACTGCTCGCCAGCGGCGTCAGGGAGCAGAGGTCGCAGCAGAGATTGCATTTGTGCGAAGTGCCGGCGGACTTGTCGTGCTGTTCATGCGCCGTCGAGTCGTGGACATGCGCCGTGTGGTCGTGACCGGCCGCAGCTGCCGATGTATGGATTTCCGCTGCCGCCGGCATGCACGGCATGGCCGCTGCGCTCGCGCCCCGGATGGGCAGCGAGATCGCAAGCATGAGCAGGAGGAATATCCGAAGGAACTTCAAGAAGACGATGGACCGAGTTTCAGGCGAAGCTGCGACTCTAAAGCTTGCCACTGTGGGAGTGTCAAGAACCGTGATCGTCCGGGCAGTGGTTGATTTCGATCGTGGCGTGGACGACCTCTTCGTGCACCGAGATCCAGCGGCGAACGATTTCCGGGGTGAGCGCCTCGTCATGCGTGACGACACTGACGGCGCAGGCGTAGGTCGCCTTGCCAACCCGCCAGACGTGCAAGTCTGTCACGCGCGTTTCGCTGGCACGGCCGCCGTCTTCGATGACTTCCTGGATCTCATCCACCACGGGGTGGTCCATTTCGCGGTCGAGCAGCACCTTGCTCGTATCGGCGATCAGGCGCTTGGCCCAAAGCGCCACGACGACTGCGCCCACGATGCCCATGACGGGGTCCAGCCACGACCAGCCGTAGAGCCAGCCGCCCACGAGTGCAACGATCGCCAGCACGGACGTCGCCGCATCGGCAACGACGTGGACATAGGCCGACTTGAGGTTGAGGTCGTGGTGGTGGCCGTGCCCGTGATGGTGCCCATCGTGATGATGGTCATCGTGCCCGTGGTGATGCGCCGCACCCAGGATGAATGCCGACACGATGTTGACCACCAGGCCGAGCGCACCGATGACGATGGCCTCTTGATAACGGATCGGCGCAGGGGAAATCAGCCGCTCGACCGAGCCCACGATCATCAGCCCGACGACCACCAGCAGAAAGATCGCGCTGGCGAAGCCGCCGAGAACTTCGATCTTCCAGGTCCCGAATGCAAAGCGCCGGTCCTTGGCATGGCGCCGCGCTGCCGCGTACGCGAATGCGCTGAGTCCGATGGCGACCGCATGAGAGCTCATGTGAAAGCCGTCGGCCAGCAGGGCCATCGAGTTGTAGGCCCAGCCGGCGGTGATTTCGGCCACCATCATGATGGCCGTGATCCACATCACGAGCTTCGTGCCGCGCTCGCCGGCGGCGTTGCCCTGGTCGAATACGTGGTCGTGTTGCCACGCTGTCAGGTCGTTGGTGTGCATTGGACGGAACTCAGCGCTTCGGTTTCAGCGACACGACCAACCGCGGTGGCACGGTTCCGTCGACGTCCCGTGGGAGTTTCTCCGTCTTTTGTAGCGCGCGCAACGCGGCCTCGTCCCAATTCGGCAGGCCGCTCGACTTCGTGAGCGTCGGCGTGCCGACGATGGTGCCATCGGGCGCAAGGCGGACGTCGAACTCGGCCGCAGGATTGCCGGCGACGAGGTCTGCGTCGGGGAACACGACGTTGGGCCGCACGGCCGCGGCGACCTTGCCGCCGTAACTGCCGGAAGGCCCCGAAGACTTCGCCGCGGCGCCTTCTCCGCCCGACCCGGCCATGGCCTGCATGCGCTTGAGCGTGGCTGCGCGGTCGGCGGCGGCCTGCGCCGCCTGCTTGGCTTCGGCTTCCTTCTTCTTCGCGGCTTCGGCCTGCTTGGCCTCGGCTTCCTGCTTGCGTTTCAGCTCCGCCTGCTTCTGCTGATCTTCCTTCTTCTGCTCGGCTTCGTCCTCGGCGCGTTGCTTCGCTTCGGCGTCCTTCTTTTCCTGCGCGGCCTTCTTGGCGGCATCGAGCTTCTTCTGTTGCTGCGCCTGCTGCTCCAGTTCGCGTTCCTTCTGCTCCTTGAGCTTCTTCTCGCGTTCGAGCGCGATGTCGGGCGCGCGCGGGGCCGGTGTGGGCTCTGGTGGCTTCACCGCTTGCGGCGGAGGAGGCGGAGGGGGCGGTGGCGGCGGGGCGGGGGTCGGCGTCGGTACCGGCGGCGTGGGCGTTGGCGCAACGGCACGCGGCGCGGCCTGCTGGACGGTCGAAGACCACAGCTCGGCTTCGACCGCGTCGTTCTCGGCTTCTCTGCGCCAATTGACGCCCCAGGTCAGGGCGGCGATGAGCAGCGCGTGCGCAATCAGCGCCAGCAACACCGCGCGCGGCGTGCCGCGCTGCGGCGGCGGCGCGAATTCGGGGCGGTCTGCGGCCAGCGACATGCCTTACTTCGCGCCTGTCGTCTGCACAGAGAGGCCGACACGCTCGATGCCGCTGCGTTTGAGCTGGTTCATCGCCTTGACGACCGTCTCGTACTTCACGGACTTGTCGGCACTGATGACCACCGGGCGGTCGACGTCGCCACCCTGCGCGGTCTTGGCGGCCGAGCCGATCTGCGTCATCGGGATGGAGCTGCCGCCGCTGCCGGTCGACGGGTCTTTCTTGATCTGCACTTCGTCGTCGCTCTTGATGACGATCTCGATCGGCTTGTCGGGCTGCTTGTTGGCGCGATCGACCGTGGGCAGGTTGATCACGCTCGGCGTGATCAGCGGCGCGGTGACCATGAAGATGATCAGCAGCACCAGCATCACGTCGATGAACGGGACCATGTTGATCTCGTTGATCGTTCGGCGGCCACGGCCGCGGGAGGACAGGGCTGGCATGGTGGGATGCTCCGCTTCAGCGGCCCGTGGCCGCGGTGACGGACGCCGGATGCACGTGCGCCGTCAGGTTGCGCTGCAGGATGTTCGAGAACTCTTCGATGAAGGTCTCGAGCGCGATGGCGATCTTGTCGATTTCGCGCGCAAAGCGGTTGTAGGCGACCACGGCCGGAATGGCCGCAAACAGGCCGATGGCGGTGGCGACCAGTGCTTCTGCGATGCCGGGCGCGACGGTGGAGAGCGTGACCTGTGCGAGGGCCGCGAGACCCGTGAAGGCATGCATGATCCCCCACACCGTGCCGAACAGGCCGACGTAAGGCGAAACGGAGCCGACGGTCGCGAGGAAGGAGAGGTTCTGCTCGACCGCATCGAGTTCACGCTGGAAGCTCGCGCGCATCGCACGACGTGCGCCGTCGAGGAGGGTGCCGGTGTCGGACACGTGGCGTTCGCGCAGCTTCTGGTATTCGCGCATGCCGGACGCAAAGATGCGTTCCATCGGCCCGGCGAACTTGGCGTTCTGCGCGGCCGAGGAAAAGAGTTCGTTCAGGCTGGTGCCCGACCAGAAGTCGCGCTCGAAGTCTTCGTTGAGCGAGCGGGTCCGCTTGAGCGCAAAGTATTTGCGGAAGATCGCGGCCCAGCTTGCGACGGAAACGACGATGAGCAGCAGCACCACGAGCTGCACCGGAAGGCTGGCGTGCAGCAGCAGGGAAATGATCGAGAGTTCTTGATTCATGGCTTGAAAGGTTGAGACATGGAGCCGGCGTGGCGCTCGAGGGTTCCCGAAACTTGGCGTGGGATGCGCGCAGGCCGCAGCGTGTCGGCATGGACCCAGCCGATGCGGATCGTGCCTTCGCACAAGAGGGCGGTATCCGCCATCTTCTCCACCTCCGCGTATTGCTCTGATTTTGATAGCACGCGCTGCGCGATTATGAGCGACGCGGAACCGATCTGGCGAAGCTCGGCTGTAACCAGCAGTTCATCGTCGAGCCGTGCCGGACGGTGGTACTTGAGTTGCGTCTCGCTGACGACGAAGATGCCGCCGGTTTCCTGGCGCAGTTGCCGTTGGGCGATGCCCATGGAGCGCAGCCATTCGGTGCGGGCGCGTTCCATGAACTTGAGATAGTTGGCGTAGAACACGATGCCACCCGCATCGGTGTCTTCCCAGTAGACGCGGATGGGCAGCGCGAAGCTCACTGGAGTACCTTCGTGCTTCGCACTGCGGTGCGAGCTTGCTTGGGGCGGCCCGGCGCTGCGCTCATGCGGGAACGGCGGCGCCTGCCCAGGCTCGCAGCCGCGCGATCGATTCTTCGAGGTGCGCCATCGAACTCGCCGTCGAGAAACGGATGAAGCGCGAGGTTTCGGCGGTACCGAAATCGCGGCCCGGCGTGACAGCGACATGGGCCTGCTTCATGGCCTCGAAGGCAAAGTCCCAACTGCCGGAGATGCCGAGCCGCTCAGCAAAGCTGGTGCAGTCGGCCCAGGCGTAGAAGGCGCCGTCGGGCATCACCGGCACCTCGAGGCCCAGCGCATTGAGTTGCGGGATGAACCAGTCGCGCCGCGCCTTGAACTCCGCGCGACGCCGCTCGTATTCGGCGATGCTGTCGGGCTCGAAGCAGGCGAGGGCGGCGTATTGCGACACCGTGCTCGCGCAGATGAAGAGGTTCTGCGCCAGTCGCTCGACCGCAGGCACCAGCGACTCCGGCACCACCAGCCAGCCGAGACGCCAGCCCGTCATGTTGAAGTACTTGCTGAAGCTGTTGATGCTGATGACCTGGTCGTCGATCGCCAGCGCGGTCTGCCCGAAGGCATCGTCGTACGACAGGCCGAGGTAGATCTCGTCGATGAGCGTGATGCCGCCACGTCGGCTGACAACCTCGTGGATGCGGCGAAGCTCGCCCGGCGCGATCGAGGTGCCGGTCGGGTTGGATGGCGATGCCAGCAGCACGCCCCGCGTGCGGTCGGTCCATGCGGCTTCGACCTTGGCGGCGCTGAGCTGGAAGCGCTCGGCCGCCGTGGTCGGCACCAGCACGGCGCGGCCGTCTGCGGCGGTGACGAAATGGCGGTTGCACGGATAGCTCGGATCGGGCAGCAGCATCTCGTCGCCGGCGTCGATCAGGGCAAGACAGGCCAACTGCAGGGCAGCCGAAGCTCCCGCTGTGATGACGATGCGGCGCGCCGGCACGTCGACGCCGAAGCGCTGCGTGTACCAGTTGCTGATGCGTTCGCGCAGGTGGTCGAGCCCGGTGGCCTGTGTGTATTGGGTGGCGCCGGCACGCACGGCGCGGGCGGCGTGCTCCTGCACGAGCGGCGGTGCGGTGAAGTCCGGTTCGCCGATGTTGAGGAAGATCATCGGGCGGTCGGTGTGCGCCACTTCGCGAGCGAGCTTTGACGCGGCCTTGGCGACCTCCATCACATAAAAAGGCTCGATGCGCTCCGCGCGCTTCGAAATCCTCATGGCCTCGCCTTCCCACTCGCGCGGTCGGCCTCGACCTCCAATGCGCGCAGTTGCGGCGCGAGTCCGTTGAGCACGGCATTCACGTACTTGTGGCCGTCCGTCCCGCCGAATTCCTTGGCGAGCTCGATGCATTCGTTCAGCACCACGCGCCACGGTACGTCCAGGCAATTCTGGAATTCGTAGACGCCGATCCACATCACCGCGTGCTCGATCGGCGAGATCTCCGCGAGCTTGCGATCGAGCAGCGGGACGATCAGCGCATCGAGCTGCTCGGCGGACGCGATCGACCCATGCAGCAGCGCGTCGTAGTGCGCCGCATCGGCCTTGTGAAAGCCGGCGAGGTCGCGCGTGAATTCGTCGATCGCCGTCGCGTCGTTGTGGCCCACCAGATGTTGGTAGAGCGCCTGCAACGCGAATTCGCGCGCACGGCTGCGCGTGGACTTGGCGGAAGCCTTGCGTACGCCGGTGCTGGTGAGGCCCGTGCGGGTTTGACGCGGCTTGCCGCCGGTGGCTTTGGTGTCTTCGGTCATGAAAGGGTGGCGAGCAGTCGCGCCATCTCGACGGCCACGCGTGCAGCGTCGCGGCCCTTGTCGGTTTGCCGCGCGATCGCCTGTTCGAGGTTTTCGGTCGTGAGAATCGCGTTCGCGATCGGGATGCGGTAGTCGAGCGCCAGGCGGCTCACGCTCGCGCCGGATTCGTTCGCGACCAGTTCGAAGTGATAGGTCTCGCCGCGGATGATGCAGCCCAGTGCGATCAGCGCCTGATAGCGGTTCCGCTCGGCCAGCGCCTGCAGCGCGACCGGCACCTCGAGCGCGCCGGGCACGCTCACGTGATCGATGTCGGCCTTGGCGACGCCCATCGCGGCGAGTTCGCCGAGGCAGGCCTCGGCGAGCGCATTGGTGATGTCTTCATTGAAGCGTGCTTGCACGATGCCGATGCGCAGCCCCTTGCCGTCGAGTTCGACGTCGGCGCCCTTGTTCGCGTGTTGCATCAGTCGGCCCGCCCTAGGTGTCGGTGGTTCATTTATTCGTTGTCCTTGGAGATGTAGCCGGCGATCTCGAGGCCGTAGCCTGCCGCCATGCTGGGCATGCGACGCGGCGCGCCCAGGAGATTCATCTTGTGCACGCCGCATTCGCGCAGGATCTGTGCGCCAATGCCGTAGCTGCGCAGGTCCATGCGGCCGCGCTCGGGTGCCTGGGCAGGGCGTGCGGTGCCGTCGAACTGCGCCAGCAGCTCGGCGCCGGTTTCGCCGCAGTTCAGCAGAACGGCAACCCCTTTGCCTTCGGCCGCAAGATGGGCGAGGCTGGCGTCGAGGCTCCAGGAATGCAGGGCGCGATTGCGTTCGAGCGCATCGAGGACCGAGAGCGGTTCATGCACGCGCACGTCCACTGTGTCGGCGGCGTTCCACTTGCCGCGGACCAGGGCCAGGTGCACGCCGTTGCTGGGCTTGTCCCTGAACGCGTGGGCGGTGAAGGGCCCCCACGCGGTTTCGATCTCGCGGCAGCCCACTTTTTCGATCAGGGACTCGGTGCGGCTGCGGTGCTCGATCAGGGCGGCGATGGTGCCGATCTTGATCTCGTGCTCGGCTGCGAAGAGCTGCAAGTCGGGTAGCCGGGCCATGGTGCCATCTTCGTTCATCACCTCGCAGATCACAGCAGCCGGCGAGCAGCCGGCCATGGCGGCGAGGTCGCAGCCGGCTTCAGTGTGGCCGGCCCGCATGAGCACGCCGCCATCCACGGCCTGCAGGGGGAAGATGTGCCCCGGCTGGACCAGGTCGGCGGCGACAGCGTTGGGCGCGACGGCGGCCTGCACGGTACGCGAGCGGTCCGCTGCCGAAATGCCGGTCGTCACGCCTTCCGCGGCCTCGATGGACACGGTGAATGCAGTCGAATGCTTTGCGCCGTTGCGCGCCACCATCGGCGGCAGCTGAAGCCGCTCGCACATTTCGCGCGACAGCGTGAGGCAGATCAGCCCACGGGCATGGCGCGCCATGAAGTTGATGGCCTCCGGCGTCACATGGTCGGCGGCGAGGACGATGTCGCCTTCGTTCTCGCGGTCTTCCTCGTCGACCAGGATCACCATGCGGCCGGCGCGCAGTTCGGCCACGATGTCTTCAACCGGCGAGATGGGGGCCGGTGCTCGGGCGCCCCGCGGGGTTCCGATCGGTGTGACGGATGCATTCATGGCGCGTTGTCTTTCTTTGCAAAGGGAAGGGCGCCCGCCTGGAGCATGCGCTCCACGTAGCGCGCCACAGTGTCGATTTCGAGGTTCACGCGGCTGCCGTCCTTCAGGCTGCCGAGGGCGGTGTTCTCGACGGTGTGGGGGATCAGGTTGATGCTGATTTCGCTGCCGTTCGGGCCGTCGCTCACGGTGTTGACCGTCAGGCTCACGCCGTTCACGGTGATCGAGCCCTTGTAGGCCAGGAAGCGGGCCAGGACGGGCGGGGCGAGCACGCGGAGCTCCCAGCTTTCGCCGACCGGCGCGAAATGGCTCACCGTGCCGATGCCGTCGACGTGGCCGGACACGATGTGGCCGCCCAGCCGGTCGCTGGCGCGCAATGCCTTTTCGAGATTGACGCGCGTCGCCTCCTCCGACAGGCCGGCCGTCTTGTCGAGCGATTCGGCTGAAATGTCGATGGTGAAGACTTGCTGCGCCGGGTCGAGTGTGGTGACGGTCATGCAGGCGCCATTGAGCGCGATGCTGTCACCGAGGCCCACGTCGTCGAGATAGCCGTCAGGCACCGCGATGCTGAGGCGCTTGCCGTGGGATGAAGAGCTGCCGAGGTCGTGGACGGCGGCGATGCGCCCCACGCCGGTGATGATTCCGGTGAACATCCCGGCATTTTCGCAGAGATGCGGGCCCCTGCTGTGTGCAGACCCTAGAAAGCGTCTCGGCCCGCGATTCGGGCCAGGATTCTGATGTCGCATCCGAAGCGATCGACGGAGCGGAAATCCAGGGGGAGGGCCCCCGCCAGGGCTGTCAGCGGGCCGCCGGCAAAGGGGTGGCTTGCCATGTCCAAGCCGTCGCCGAGGAATTTCGGGGCCAGGTAGACCAGGAATTCATCGACCAATCCTTCGCGGATCAGTGAGCCATTGAGCTTGTGGCCGGCCTCCACATGCAACTCGTTGATCTCGCGCGCCGCCAGGTCGTGCAGCATGGCGGCAAGATCCACCTTGCCGTCTGCGTTGGCCAGAACCGTGATTGTGGCGCCCCGCGCCTCCAGGGCTCGGGCTTTGGCTTCGTCCCTGCTCGCTGCATAGATGCAGACTTTGCGGTCGGGGACGTCGAAGATATTCGCCTCGGGCGGCGTTTGGAGCCGGCTGTCCACCACCACCAGATGCGGTTGCCGCGGGGTTTCGACCAGGCGCACGTCGAGGCGAGGGTTGTCGTCCATCAGCGTGCCGACGCCGGTCAGCACCGCGCTCGCTCGCGCCCGCCACGCGTGGCCGTCGGTGCGCGCGGATTCGGAGGTGATCCACTGGCTCACGCCATTGGTCAGGGCTGTCTTGCCGTCGAGCGATGCGGCGACCTTGAGTCGCACCCAGGGCGTCTTGCGCACCATGCGACTGAAGAAGCCGATGTTGAGCTCGCGCGATTCGGCGCCGCCGGGCCCGACCACGACCTCGATGCCCGCGGCGCGAAGGCGCTCGAAGCCCTGACCGCCGACAAGCGGATTCGGATCCGAGACCGAGGCGACCACACGGCGGATGCCCGCGGCAACCAAGGCATCGCAGCAGGGCGCGGTGCGGCCATGATGGGAGCAGGGTTCCAGCGTGACATAGGCCGTTGCGCCTTTGACCGAATGGCCTCGCGCCACAGCATCCTGCAATGCCACGATCTCCGCATGGGGGCCCCCTGCGCGTTGTGTGTGGCCGACTCCGACGATGTTGCCGGCGGCATCCGTCAGGACGCAGCCCACACGGGGGTTGGGATCGGTGAGATAGCACGCATCGACGGCGAGTTGTAGTGCTGCAGCGATCTGTTGCGCATCGGCGTTGAGAGGGGGCATGGAAGCAACCATGTAGTCGAACGGAGTACCGCGCTGCGAGAGTCTGGAAGATCGTCGCGCGACGCACCGGTCGAATCATACGAGCGGTAGCCAAACGGAGATGAACGGCGGCGCACCGACGTGAGCCGTCACTAGACTTCGCCTTCGAAACACAAGGGAAACGCTTGTGAGTATCGGTGCTCAGGGAGGAAAAAACATGGCGTTATGCAAACGTCCGGCCGCAGGCTTTTCGCTGATCGAAGTGCTTGTCTCGATCGTCGTTCTCAGCCTTGGAATGCTGGGAGTCGTGGGGATGTTGATGACATCCGTGAGAAGCACGACAGAGTCCGGATCGTTCACCGCGGCTGTCAATCTGGTGCGCGAGCTGTCGGAAAAAGCGCGCATCAACAAGAACGTTGCAGCAAGGAATGTCGGCAACCCCTATCTGGTCGACCTGGAGAGCAAGGATGCTCTTCCTGGCCAGGAGGGCGGCAATTGCATCGGAGCCCCGGCCACTTGCAATGCGGCGACCCTGGCAGCCTGGGACATTCGCCAATGGGTCCTACGCGCCAGAAGCAAGCTTCCGGAGGCGCACGTCGTCGTCTGCTTCGATGACGCCCTGGTGAGCGACGCCAGCGAAGATTTCAAATACTCGTGGGATTGCTCCGGCGAAGGCCGCAACCTGGTCGTCAAGATGGGCTGGGTGCCACGGATGGGAAGCGAAGACGAGATGGTCCAGAGGGAGCCTCGCATCGTCATGCAACTGATCCCGGGGCATGACTACGTTGGCTCCGAAAGCTCCTGAGGTGGCGGCCCGACCGCAGCAGCGCGGCGCGACCTTGATCGAGTTGATGATCGCCATGGCGATCGGACTGGTCATCGTGCTCGCCGCCTCGACGGCCTTCCTTGCAGGGAAGAAGCTATTCAATACCGACGCCGACGTGCAGGAGGTCCAGGAGTCACTTCGCTTCACACGCCATGTGGTTCAGGGCCTGCTTCGCCAGGCGGGATACGCGGACTATGCACCCGATCATCAGACCGATGGCGTGGACGTCGTCGCGGGCAACGCAACGCTGCTGGCTGGCTCCGAGAGTCCGTTCGATCTCCACGTCGTCGGCGCCAGCAACACCACGGTCGGCAAGACAGGCAGCAGTTTTGGCCAGAACGACACGGACGAGAAGGCGCGGAATGACTCGCTTCTCGTGCGCTTCTTTGGTCGCAGCAATGCCAATGGGGACGGCAAAGAAGACGGGACCATGGTCGACTGTCTTGGCATCGCTCACGCGGGGCCCGCCAACGCGCCTTCGGCCGATGACCGAGTGTGGAGCTTTTTCTTTGTGGCCCTTGCGGAGGACGGAGAGCCGGAGCTCTTCTGCAAGTACCACTCCGACAAATCCGACAAGGATGAATTCCAGTCGCAGCCGTTGGCACGCGGTGTCGAGAAATTCAAGGTCGTCTACGGCTACGACGGCGATGGCGACAGCGTTCCGGATACCTGGCTCGAGGCCAGGGACATTGCAGGCAAAGCTGCAAGCGGAGGCAGCGCCAATGACGAATGGCGCAAGGTCGTGGCGGTGCGTGTGGGCGTTGTGGCCCGGAGCATTCGCCCGAATGGCGATCTGAAAAAGGTCGACGGCGAAGACTATCGACTGTTTCCGCTGGGCGCCGAATTCGAGAACATCTATTTCGATCCGCCGGATGACGGGCGTTTTCGCTCGGTCGCGACGTTCACCGTGATGTTGCGCAACGTCGCGAGGGACCCCGCATGAGTCAGCGTTCGTCAAGGAGCGTCGCCTTGCGTCGGCAGGCTGGCTTTTCGCTGATCGTCGTGTTGTTGCTCTTGATCGTGGTCACCGCACTCGGCTTGGGCGCCGCACAGCTTTCAGTCATCAATGAACTTGCCGCGCGCAACGATCGAGACAGGGAAATCGCATTCCAGGCAGCCGAGGCGGCATTGATCGACGCCGAACTCGATGTGCTTGGCCCGAACAAGCACACCGGAGCGCGCCTTTGCTTGTTCAACAACAAGGATGTCGCGCCGTTCGTCGCGGGGTGTGGGGGCGTGGGAAACAACCAAGGTCTTTGCGCACCCGCAAATCCGGGCGCAACACCCGCATGGATGAGTGCCGACCTGTCGCCGGAGAGCAGGACATCTGTCGAATACGGCACGTTCACCGGACAGAAATACGTGACGGGAACAGGCGCGATGCCTGTTGCGCCGCCGCGCTATGTCATCGAGGTCATGCGCAACAACGGCGGGTGGGAAGCCAATCGTCTTCAGAGTGCGAGCGCCGGCAAGACCACCAATCTCTTTCGGGTCACCGCCATCGGCTTTGGCGTCAGGAGGGAAACCCAAGTGGTTCTGCAAACCAATTTGTATAAGCCGACGGTAAGTAGCGGCTGTCCATAAAGGAGGGAAGTTGAAATTGTTCGAGATTCGGAAAAGGGATTTGAAGAACGCGTTCATCGCGTTATCGCTCTATCTTGCTGGCGCGTCCACATTGGCGGCCGCGACGCCACCGGATGCCCTGCTGTCGGATGTGCCGCTGTTTTCCACGACATCGCGGGTCAAGCCCAACATGGTGCTGGATCTGTCCGTCGAATTTCCGACGACGGGCGCTGCCTATCGGACGGCGTTCGATATCAAGGCGTCCTACATCGGCTACTGGGACCCAATGGGGTGCTACGACTATTCCACCGAGGACGGGCACTTCAAGCGCAAAGCGACGGCAGCCGTTTCGAATGGCGCCATCGTCTGTTCAGGCAAGTGGAGTGGGAACCTGCTGAACTGGGCTGCGTCGTCCGCAATCGACATGCTCCGCTATGCAATGACGGGTGGCGATCGTGTGGAAGACACGCCGAAATCAACCGTGCTCCAACGCGCGGTTCTTCGGTCCGACTTCTACAACAACGAAAGTCATTTCCCCAGGCGCTCAGTGACTGGCAATCTCGACAGCCTGACGCCTCTGGTTGCGAACAAGCTCGTGGAGAAGGACGGCACAGTCAATTTTTCCAATTGCGGCAACTACTTGTTCGTGGGATCGACTTCGTCCGGCACATGCAGCAAGCCGGGGGCTGATCAAAGCTTTGGTCCTCTTGGCGCAGCGCCGTACTACGCCCGCGTCGAGGTGTGTTCGGCGGAAGAAGGTCCTATTCGCAGCGACCTTTGCCTGAAGTATCCAAACGGGAAGTACAAGCCTGTGGGCACGATTCAAAGTAACGCCGAGAAGATGCGATTCGCCGCGTTCGGCTATTTGATGGACCAGAGAAACGCGCGCTACGGCGGTGTTCTGCGAGCGCCCATGAAGTTCACAGGACCTGTGGTTGAGAACGACAAGTTCGAACGGATCGCGAATGCCACTGCGGAGTGGGATGCAAATACGGGTGTATTCCTCGCCAACCCCCTTTCGAGCGACGAGGGGGCGAGTGGCGTGGTGAACTATCTCAATCGATTCGGGCGTACCGGGTTGGCGCCTGGCACCTACAAGACTTTTGATCCGGTCGGGGAGATGTATTACGAGTCTCTTCGCTATTTGCAGGGTCAAGCGCCGACGCCCGAGGCTGCCAAAGGCATGACGACAGGGATGAAGGGCGGCTTCCCTGTCTACAACATGACGGACAAGTGGGGCGAGGGCGCGAAGAGCGGATGGGACCCTGTCATCTCGAGCTGTCAACGCAACCACGTCGTGGTGATCGGGGACCTTCACACGCACCATGATGGCTCCCTCCCGGGGCTGAAGACCGACGGCCGCGATGGTTGGGCCGGCGCTCGTCCAGTCGAAACCTCGGAGCCCGACACCACCTTCTGGTCGAAGATCGTGGGCGCCTTTGAAAACAACGAGGCGGTCGCCTACCCGGACCCGTCGGGAAAGAACACCACATTGACGACGCGCGGCAACGCCGACGGGTCGCGCGCCATTGCCTACACCGATACCCTCAAGAACAAGCAAGCAATCACGTCGGCGAACATCGCCACATTGAATGTGGGCTATGACCAAGGTTCCTTGGGTTGGGCCGGACTGGCCTATTGGGCCAATACGCAAAAAATTCGCGACGACTACCCCGATGTGCGCGTCAAGACCTACACCATCGACGTCGACGATTCTGGCTCGGGCACCGTCAGAGAGAAGCAACGCGGCAGCGCGTTCTATCTCGCCGCGAAGTACGGTGGCTTTGGCGACAAGAACAACGACGGCAATCCTTTTGTGACGGCCATTGGACCCGAAGCCCAAGAGTCGCTTTCGAACGCCGAATGGCAATCGGGCCTGGACGACGATGGAATGCCGAAGCCGGCGAATTACTTTCTCGCGAGCAAGCCGCGGGAAATGATCGCGGCCATCCGCAAGATATTCACGAATGTCGGTGAAGCCAGCGGGAGCCTCGCGGGTGGTGCCTTGTCGAGTTCGCGCATCGCCTCGAAGGGAGCGAGCCTCTATGTTCCTCGAATGGACAGTACGCGCTGGTCCGGCTCGGTGCTCGCCTACAAGCTGAGCTATGCGAATGGCGCGGTGAGCCAGGACCCTGTGCCGCTCTGGAACGCCGGCGACCGGCTGACCGGCGATCCTCAGGCCCACCCCCCGATTCCGGTGCGCGACCCGGATACCCGGCGCATCTTCACCATGCTCAATTCCGGAAGCGGGGCCGAGTTCACTTGGAGAGCGCTGAAGGTTGACGGCACATTGAGGGGCTACCTGGACACCGAACCCTACTCACCGACCGAGGCCAAAGACGATCTCGGTGAATCTCGCATCAACTACCTGCGCGGTGATCGTTCACTGGAAGCCGACAGGACTGGCGGCATGTTCAGAACGCGCGATTCGGTCATGGGTGACGTCGCGAACGCAACGCCATTGCTGGTCGAAAGCGGTGTCTACGTGGGCGCCAATGACGGCATGCTTCACGCATTGGACGCCGGCACCGGCGACGAGTTGTTCGCCTACGTGCCGCGTGCGCTGTATGCCAGGCTGGGCGCCTACACCTCGCCGGACTACGTGCACCAACCCTACGTGGACGGCAGTCCCGCGGCGAGCAAAGTCGACATGGCAAACGGAACGCGGAAGACCGCGCTGGTTTCCGGCATGGGCGGTGGTGCGCGCGGCGTGTTCGCGCTGGACGTGAGCGATCCGGCCCGATTCTCTGCAAGTCATGTGATGTGGGAGTTCACAGGCGCCGATGACCCGGATATGGGCTACGTCACGCAGGCGCCGCGCATCCTGAAATTCCGCACGAATGCCGCCGCGAGTGGCCAGCCCGCCGTCTACCGTTGGTTTGCCGTGGTGCCCTCTGGCTTCAACAACGGCAACGCGAACAAGGCAGCGGCCCTGTTCCTGCTTTCGTTGGACAAGCAAGCCGGTGCGCCGTGGGTGCTCAACCAGGACTATTTCAAGATCGTGCTGCCGGACCCTGCTGACGCGACGATGCCCAACGCATTGGGCCCGGTTGGCGACTACACCACGTCTGACAACATGACCCGTTTTCTTTATGCCGGCGATACGCAGGGCAACTTGTGGAAGTTCGACTTCACGAAGACCGCGCCGTGGAACGAGTCCAGCGCTTTGGCGTTGAGTGGCGCGCCGCTGATGGTTGCCAAGGATGGCCAGGGAAGGAGACAGCCGATCACCATCGCGCCGGAAGTGGGTGTGGGTCCCGACGGCGGCGCGATCGTGCTGTTCGGTACCGGCAAATTCGTCGAAGTCGATGACCTGGCCAGCCGCGACGTCCAAACGCTCTATGGCGTGTACGACAACGACACGGCCATTCCTGCCACCGAGACGCGCACCCAGTTGCAAGTGCGGCAGGTGCAACCGGACGCCAACCATGCAGGCCAGTTCACCATTTCAGGCGACGCTTTCGCCTATGGCAACTACGACGGCAAGAAGTCGCACCGTCGGGGTTGGTACTTCGACTTGCCGGACGCGACGAGTCAAGGCGAACGCCAAGTTTCGCAAATGGTGTTGAGCGATGGCCATCTGGTGTTCAACACCTTGATTCCCAATCCCAACGCTTGCGGCGCCGGTGGTGGCGGCCACAGCTGCGCGGTGAATGCGATGACCGGATTGGCATCGGGCAATACCTGCATTCCGTCGACGACCGGCTTGCTCAGTTCGCCGCTGGTGATTCAGGAAGGCGAGGGCGCCTTCAGCTCGACGGATTCATTCGGCCGCCGCGTCGAGACCAAGAAGACGTCCGTCATCAACCTTGGTACCGGAACAGGTTCCGGGCCGGGGACCTCGATCGTGAGCCCCATTTCGGGAGACGAGGTCTCGCAAGTTGCCGGCCGCCTCAACTGGCGTGAAGTCCTCAACTTCAAGGACGTCAACAAATGAAGCGCCCGACGACCGCGCGGCGGCTTCTGTCGCGCGGCTTCACGCTGATCGAACTGATGATCGTGGTGGCGCTGGTGGCCATTCTTGCCGCCGTCGCCTATCCGTCTTACATGGATTCGATGCGAAAAGGTTGGCGCGCGGAAGCACGTACCGCACTCATGCAGGAGATGCAGCAGCAGGAACGCGTCTATACCCAACGCGCAAGGTACAAGACCAACCCAGCGCACAAGAGGTTCTCAGGCGACAGTGATGCGAGCAGCAAGTACGACATCGATGTTGATGCATGCGACGGACGGGACGACGCTGGCCAGTGCATCAGGCTGACGGCCAAACTGAGGGCCGGGTTCTCGGATCCTGCGGTCGGCAACATCTGGATCGAAAGTACGGGGCTCAAGGGCTGTGACGGCGACGACAAAAGCAGGTGCTGGCAATGAACGCTCTACTTGCATTTCGCAACCGAGCCCGTGGCTTCACGTTGGTGGAGATGGTGGTCGTGGTCGCGCTCGTCGCGATCCTGGGCGCGATCGCAGTGCCCAATTTTCGGGATCTGCTGCTCAATCAGCGGCTGGCTTCCAACACCGGCGATTTCGTTGCCGCGTTGAGCGTGGCACGGACCGAGGCCATGAAGCGTTCGCAGAGGGTCAGGCTTCTTCCCAGGAATCAGGATTGGGCCAACGGCTGGGAGGTGGCAACCACCGTCGACAACGAAACGGAAGTGCTGCGCGCATTCGAAGCGCTCCGAGCAGGCGTTGAGATCGATTCCGCGACCGGCAACGGCTTCAGGAATACGATCACCTTCGACGCCAATGGCTTCGCGCGGGGCAGCGCAGGGTGCCTGACATTCAAGGCGGAAACGGGGCGACGCAGTTCCGTCGTTCTTTCGATGTCCGGCCGGCCGAAGGTCTGCGACCCCGACAAGCGAGGCGACTGCGGCTCGAGCAATTGCAATCAGGGATGACGCCGCTGGGGACTTTTCAAATGTCCCTCAGCAGTTGCCTGAACTCGTCCACGTCCTCGAAGCTGCGGTAGACCGAAGCGAACCGGACGTAGGCCACCTTGTCGAGCCGCTTGAGCTCGCGCATCACGAGTTCGCCCACCTTGGTCGATTCGATCTCGCGCAAGCCGCTGGAAAGCAGCTTCTGCTCGATGCGCAGCAATGCGGTGTCGATCTGTTCGATGCTGACCGGCCGCTTGCGCAAGGCCAGCATCATCGAGGCACGAACCTTCGCCGCGACGAAGTCGGCACGGCTGCCGTCCTTCTTGACGACGACGGGGAAGTTCACGTCCGGGCGCTCGTAGGTGGTGAAGCGCTTGTCGCAGGCGCCGCACTGCCGGCGGCGGCGGACGAAGTCGCCGTCCTCCGAAACACGGGTCTCGACGACCTGCGTTTCGAGGTGGCCGCAGAAAGGGCATTTCATGCGACAGCTCCGCCGGGTACGGCAGTCATGGGATCAGCGGTAGACCGGGAAGCGACTGGTCAGCGCGTTCACCTTGGCGCGCACGGCCTCGATGTTGGCCGCATCGCGCGGGTTTTCGAGCACGTCCGCGATCAGGTTGGCGGTGATCCGGGCTTCCTCGTCCTTGAAGCCGCGGGTCGTCATGGCCGGGGTGCCGATCCGCACGCCGCTGGTGACCATGGGCTTCTCGGGATCGTTGGGAATGGCGTTCTTGTTGATCGTCATATGGGCATCGCCCAGCACGGCTTCGGCTTCCTTGCCCGTGATGCCCTTGGCGCGCAGGTCGACAAGCATCACGTGGCTCTCGGTGCGACCGCTCACGATGCGCAGGCCGCGCTGGGTGAGCGTCTCGGCCACGATCTGGGCGTTCTTGACCACCTGTTGCTGGTAAGTCTTGAATTCCGGAGAGAGTGCTTCCTTGAAAGCGACGGCCTTGGCCGCGATCACGTGCATCAGCGGGCCGCCCTGGAGACCGGGGAAGATGGCGCTGTTGATCGCCTTTTCGTGCTGCGACTTCATCAGGATGATGCCGCCACGCGGGCCACGCAGGCTCTTGTGCGTGGTGGAGGTCACGACGTCCGCGTGGGGGACCGGGTTGGGGTACACACCGGCGGCGACAAGGCCGGCGTAGTGGGCGATGTCGACCATGAAAATCGCGCCGACGTCCTTGGCCACCTTGGCAAAGCGCTCGAAGTCGATGCGCAGTGAATAGGCCGATGCGCCCGCGATGATGAGCTTGGGCATCGCATCGTGCGCCTTGCGCTCCATCGCGTCGTAGTCGATCTCTTCCTTGGCGTTCAGGCCGTAGCTCACCACGTTGAACCATTTGCCGCTCATGTTGAGCGGCATGCCGTGGGTCAGGTGGCCGCCCTCGGCCAGGCTCATGCCCATGATGGTGTCGCCGGGCTTCAGGAAGGCCAGCATCACGGCTTCGTTCGCGGAGGCGCCGCAATGCGGCTGAACGTTGGCGGCGTCGGCGCCGAAGAGCTGCTTCACGCGGTCGATGGCCAGTTGCTCGGCCACGTCCACATGCTCGCAACCGCCGTAGTAGCGCTTGCCGGGATAGCCTTCGGCGTACTTGTTGGTAAGTTGCGAGCCCTGTGCGGCCATGACGGCCGGGGACGCGTAGTTTTCGCTCGCGATGAGCTCGATGTGGTGTTCCTGACGGGCGTTTTCGGCCTGGATGGCAGCCCAGATTTCAGGATCGGTCTGTTCGACCAGTTGATTGCGGTGGTACATGGCAGTCCTTCAAGACGATGGTCCTTGTTCTTCAACCAAACAAGGGCTGCCCAGGCGAACGGCGGAACACCTGCTCAAGACCGCAGGCGGCACGCTTCCCAGTGGTAGTCCACGTCAGCGCAATGCACCTGAAAAGGGTTGCGCCTATCGCCAGTCGCGTGCTGGCCGAGTGTAGCTGACGACGATCGCCGTCGTCTCGAAAAGCCTACGAATTGCCAAGCAAGGCGACGCGCTCGGGATCCGTCTCCGGCTGCTTGGCGGGCGCTGGGCTCACGACGGGAACAGAATTCGGGCGCGCTGCGGGCGTCGTCGAAGCCGTGATGGCGGGCGTACGCCCGGCGGCAACCTGGCGCAGCCGCTCATGCTCGGCCAGTACCTTCGAGGCGTAGCCGCCGTCGTCCGTGAGATTGGCGGCGCCGACGTAGAAGCGCAGTCCACCCTCGAGGGAGCCGGCACGGGCGATGCATTCCTGCAGCACCTTGACGCCCACGCGCATGTTGGTGACCGGGTCGAAGGCGGTCAGCGTGCCGCCCGCGCTTTCGTACTTTTCGCCGTGGATGCGGGTCATGACCTGCATCAGGCCCTGCGCGCCGACCTGGCTTTGGGCGAACGGATTGAAGCTGGATTCGACCGCCATGATGGCCAGGATGAGCGTCGGATCGAGCTTCGTCCGCTTGCCGAGGTCGAAAGCTTCGGCGACCAATACGGTCAGCGGCTCGACCGCCACGCGGTATTTCTTGCTCAGCCAGTATGCGACGGCGGCCTGTTGCCTGGGCAGGTCCTGAGGACTGGCGGCTGTGGTGCGTTCAATGGCGGTGGGTTCGAGATCGGTGGCTACAGCGACAGCGACTTCGGGCGCAGGTTTGCGCGACTGGAGCCAGCCCATCAGCTGTTCTTCGCCCGATTGGCGAAGGTCTGGCCGAGCGGCCAGGGCGAGCGCGGCAAAGACGATCGCGAGCCCGACAAGGGCGAAGCCGTTGTGGGTGATTTCGAAAAAGCCGTCGACCACGTCGGACACGAAGGTCCGTAGCCCTCGGGTTGTGGCATCAAGCGCGTGCTTCATCGCTTTTTTTCCTTTCTGGCGGAGCTTGTTCCGCAACGCCGCAAGTAGGAGGGCGAGACTGAACGCGGCAGCGCTTGGATTGGTACGAATCAGGTCCGCGCAAAAGAGGAGGAGCGCGGCCGCCTGATCAAGCCGGGGAAATCGGCAGCGGATTCATAAGAAAGCCCTGGCGGTCTGACGTCAGGGCAAGCGGGCATTCTAGGAGTGGCTAAATACCCGGTCAAGAATAAGGAATCGAATCTTTATTCTTGAATTGATGTAATAAGTGTGAACATTAGTTCACGGATCGACAGCCCAAGGTCGATTGAAAAGCTCTCTTGAAAACTCCCTGGCGCCCGCCTAGGCTGAACTTGCCTCGACTTTGTAGGCGTTTCACCAAGGTCCAGCAGCCGAAGGAGAGATCCTGCGGTTCAGCGACTGAGGCCCAAATGGTGGCAATCTCTTGCTGCCAGCCTGGCCGGAACATTCAACTTCCGGTCGCGCGAAAGGATGGCATGGGCGTTGCGCCCGCCATCAAGCCCGGTGGCCTGACTTCGTGTCGAGCCGCCGGGCTTTCTTGTTTTTGGGCAGTCGAAGGGCAAGTGCGTTTGGGGCACACTCCCGGTCGATGAATGCAGCTTCGCTGAAACAGAACAAATGGGTGCGGCGTGGGATCGTGGCGTTGCTCGTCCTCCTGGCCGTCTGGGCTATTGCCTGGTTGGCGGTGCCGCCGATTGCCAAGAGTCAGATCCAGAAGATCGCGAGCGAGAAACTCGGCCGCCAGGTCACGGTCGGCAAGATCGACTTCAAGCCGTGGACGCTCGAACTGACGGTCAATGACTTGCAGATCGCCACGGCCGACGGTGCCCGTTCACAGGTGGCTATCAAGCGTATCTACATGGATGGCGAACTGCAGTCGATCCTGCGGCTCGCACCGGTGGTGGACGCTGTGGCGATCGATTCGCCGGCCATCCTGCTGACGCACCTTGCCGACGGCAAGTACGACATCGACGACATCCTGAAAAAACTGGCCGCTGCTCCCGATACGCCCAAGAGGGAGCCACCCCACTTTGCCATCTACAACATCGCGATCTCGGGCGGGTCGGTCGATTTCGACGACCAGACCGTCAAGCGCAAGCACGAACTGCGCGACCTCGTGCTCAATGTGCCGTTCCTGAGCAATCTGGCCTCTCAGCGTGAGGTCAAGACCGAGCCCAAGCTGGCTTTCGTCCTGAACGGCAGCAAGTTCGATTCGTCCGCATCGTCGACACCTTTTGCGGAGAGTCACAAGACCGACGCGCAACTGAGCTTCCAGGGGCTGGACCTCGTGCCCTACATGGCCTACATGCCGGGCGGACTCCCGGTCGCGCTGCAGGCCGGCAAGCTCGACGCCGACCTGAAAGTCGATTTCGAGCAGGCGGCGACGGCGGGTCTCAAGGTCACCGGCACGATCGCGGCGAACGGCATCAAGGTCGCGGACGCCAAGGGCAAGGATCTTCTCGGCTTCGATTCGCTGAAGATTGCGCTGGCCGATGTCAGGCCGTTGGATCGCGTCGTCCACCTGAGCGAAGTGGCCCTGGCCGGGCCGGAGCTCGCCGTGGCGCGCGATTCGGCAGGCCAGATCAACCTGCTGGCGATCAATCCGACGACTGGCGCCAAGGAGAAAGTGGTTGCTGTGCCAGCCCCGCCGCAGGATGGGGAAGGGGGCGCCAAGGCCGCCGAACCGCCGGAATGGCACATCCAGGTCGACAAAGTCGCGCTCACGGAAGGCGCGATCGGCTGGCGCGACGAGACGACGCAGCCGGCCGCATCGATCGACGTGAAGAATCTCGCCGTCGAAGTGAACGCGGTGACCTGGCCGATGGAAAAACCCGCGACCTTCAACGGATCGACTTCTGTTGGCGGGGCGGCGGTCAAGTTCGGCGGTGAGGCGACCGACAAGGTCGCCCAAGTCCGGACCGAGGTCGATGCCTTGCCGCTGTCGCTCGCGGCGCCGTACCTTGCGCAAAGCCTTGAACCGACGCTGGACGGCAAGCTGAGCGGCCAGATCGAGATCGCATGGACCAAGCCCGACCTCAAGTTCAAGGCGCACAGCGTCGTGGCCGAGGGACTCGCGCTCACGCAGGAAAAGACGGCGCTGGCCAGCGTTGGCCGGTTTGAGCTTCAGGATGCCGAAGTCGACATGACGGAGCACACGCTGGCGATCGGATCCTTCACGGCGTCCAGCCCGAAAGTGCGGGTCGAGCGCGACAACGAGAAGCGTTGGATGTACGAACGCTGGCTGAAGACACCGGCCGGTGGCAGCCGTGGCGACACTGTGGATGCAAAGGTGGCGGCGCCCAAGGATCCAGACGCGGGCGAGGCGCCGTCGCCGACGGCGAACACCAAGCCATGGGCGCTTTCCATCGGAAAGGTGGGGGTGGACAATGGCGCGCTGTCCTATGCCGACAACGCCAGTGCAACGCCGGTGGCCTTCGAGATCACTGCGCTGAAGGTCGACGCGCAGAAGATCACGCCCAACACCGCGACGGTCTCGCCGCTCAAGCTGTCCGGGAAAATCGCTGCGGGTCGCGCCGAGCCGGGGCGCTTTGAATACGAAGGCAACGTGGCGTTGAAGCCGATCGCCGCCGAGGGCCGCCTGCTGGTCGCCTCCCTTCCTGCGCACGCTTTCAAGGCCTACTACGCGGACGCCCTGAACATTGATATCCGCCGCGCATTCGCAAGCTACCGTGGCACCGTCAAATATGCCGCCACGCCCACTGGCATGAACGTCCGCCTGGCAGGGGACACGGCTGTGGACGACTTCCGCGCCAACAGTGTCGTCCTTACGCAGGCTCCCGGCGCGTCGAGCAACAATCAATTGTTGAGCTGGAAGACCTTGGGATTGCGCGGCGTGCAAGTGAACATGGTTCCCGGCTCGCCGGTGACGCTCGACGTGCGAGAGACCACGCTCAGCGATTTCTTCGCCCGCATCATCATTGACCCGACTGGCCACCTCAATCTGCTTGATCTGGTCAAGAAGCCCGGGCAGCCGGCACCGGGCGCCGCCGCTGCAGGTGCTCCGCCGGCAGAAGTCACCACGCGACGTAGCTGGCGCGGCACGAACACGACGACGACCGCCAAGAAGGCCCGCCGGTCGAATGGCGAGGCGCCACCACCGGCGGAGCTGATGGTCGGTGGCGCGCCGGCGACCCCGCCGCCGGCGCCCGTGGCGGCCGCACAGCCCGCCGAGCCGGCCAACCCCATGGCCCCGATCATCAATTTCGGGCCGATCGCGCTGGTCAACGGCAAGATCGACTTCTCCGATTTGTTCATCAAGCCGAACTATTCGGCCGATTTGACGGAGCTGACCGGCCGCCTGAGCGCTTTCTCCTCGAAGCCCCAGGGAGACAGGCCTGCGTTGGCGGACCTCGAATTGCGAGGAAAGGCCCAGCAAACGGCGTCGCTGGAGATCACCGGCAAGCTCAATCCGCTCGTCAAACCGCTCGAACTCGACATCACCGCCAAGATGCGCGAGCTCGACCTGCCGCCGCTGTCGCCGTATTCGATCCGCTTTGCGGGACACGGCATCGAGCGCGGCAAGCTCAGCATGGACGTGAACTACAAGATCGCGCCCGACGGGGCGTTGACGGCGTCCAATCGGCTGATCCTCAACCAACTGCAGTTCGGCGAACAAGTCGAGGGCGCCCCCGCCAGCCTGCCGGTTCGCTTGGCCGTGGCGCTTCTTGCGGATCGCAACGGTGTGATTGACGTCGATTTGCCGCTGAGGGGGTCGATCAACGATCCGGAGTTCAGCATCGGACCGCTGATCTTCAAGGCGATCGTCAACCTGATCGCCAAGGCCGCCACAGCACCCTTCGCCTTGCTGACCGGCGGAGGAGGGGGCGGCGAATCCAGCTCCGTCGTTTTCGCGCTGGGCAGTTCCGAACTGTCGGCCGAAGCCAAGGAAAGCCTCGACAAGGTGGCGAAAGCCATCGTCGACCGGCCGGCCCTGCAGCTGACAGTCGTCGGGACGGCGAGCCTTGAGCATGAGCGCGAGGCCTATCAGCGGCAACGCGTGCGCCAGCTGGCCCAGGCGGAGAAGCGCCGCGCCGCCGTCCGGGCTGGCAAGGACGCTGCCGACGTCGAGCCTCTCACCGACGGGGAATACCCTGCGCTGCTGGCCGCGGCCTACAAACGTTCGGAGATCACCAAGCCCCGGAACATGGTCGGATTGGCCAAGGATTTGCCGACCGAAGAGATGGAAAAACTGCTGGCGGCCAATATTCCCGTCGATGAAGAGTCGATGCGGCAATTGGCCGTGGATCGCGGCGCTGTCGTGCGTGATTACCTGCTGGCTCAGAAGGTGCCGAGCGAGCGCCTTTTCCTCGGCGCGGTGCGAACCAAGGCCGAGGGCGACAATTGGAAACCCGATGCCGAGCTGAAACTGGCGACCCGTTGAACCGGTCGGCAGCAACTCGGTGAAAATGGAGCGGTGCGCCGGCAATTGCCGGCGCCTTCRCTTTTTCTACAGATAACGATATTCGCGCAGTGACTTCAACTTCTTCCAAGCCTCACGACCTTCAGTCCCTCGACACGCTGACCGGCGGCGCATTCACCGCGCCCACCTCGGGCGAGCGTGCCCAGCGCATCCGCGAATGGCTCGCTGGCAATCCGTCGCCCGAGCACATGCAGGACGTGTTCAAGGAACTGAGCGGCCGCGACAAGGGCGCCGCGCGATTGCTGCGCGAAAAGCTCGATGAACTCAAGCGCGCCAAGGGCCAGGAAGCGATCGCGGTCGAGTGGACGCACAGGGCGGAAGCGCTGCTGGCGCAGCCCAAGCTCAATATCGCCGACGCGCTTGCGTGGCAGCGCGACGCAGCCAAGGCTGGTGCCCCTCTGTCGCGCGAACCGCTGGCAGGCTTCAAGGCGCGATTGGCCGAGCGCGTGAAGGGCATCGAGGACCTGCAGCACCGTGCACAGGTCCATCGCGAGGCGGCGGTCCTGCTGGCTCAGCGCTTCGAAGTGCTTTCGACCAAGAGCTGGAGCGATGCCCAGGCGGCGGAAGAAGCCCTGCGCGCGGATGTCGCACACTGGCAACAACAGGCCGCCGAAATTGCAGCAGATGGCAACTGGAGCAGCCTCGACGCCAGGTTTGCGCCGCAACTCGAGTCTTCCAAGGCGCAGTTGCTGGTGGTGTCCGATGCATTCCATGCAGCGTTGGCGCAGGCCCAGGCCGCCGCGGCTGATCCCGCGGCACCGCTGCCGCCCGTTCCTGTGTGGGCCGACGAGCTGCGCATTGCCCGTGGCGGCGCGCCTGAGACGGCAGCACCTTCGCCGCAGAAGCCCGCCGGGCCGAAGGTTGACCCGGAAAAGCGAGCCGCCGCGCACGAAGCCGTGCAGGCTGCCCTCGCCAAACTGGAGCAGGAAACCGCCGAGGGGCATGGCAAGGCCAGCGCCGGTGCGGCGGCTGCGTTGCGCGCGGTCCTCAAGGAACACGGCAGGTTGGTCGACGCACCGCTCGAAGCCCGCGTTCACGCGGCCCTCGTGGCCGCCGGTGAACTCGAAGGCTGGCAGCGCTGGAGCGCGGACAAGGTCCGCGAAGAACTCGTCGCCAAGGCCGAAGGCCTGCTGAAGCGTCCCGAAGGCCAGGCCTTGGGTGGCCGCAAGATGCAGGAGACCCTGCGCGCATTGCGCGAGCAGTGGAAGCAGTCCGACCAGGGCGGTGTGCCCAATCACGCGCTGTGGAAGCGCTTCGACGAGGCATGCAATGAAGCCCACAAGGTTGTCGAGGCGTGGCTCGAAAAGGTTCGCGCCGACGCGGCCGAGCATCGTGCCCAGCGCGTGGCCCTCATCGAGGAAGTGAAGGCATGGGCCGCGGAACACGCGCAGACTTCCGACCTGAAGGCGGTGAATCGCGCGCTTCATCAGTTCGCCGATCGCTGGCGCGATGCAGGGCACGTCGGTGAAAAGGTGTTCGCCGAGTTGCAGGCGCAGTGGAGCGAGGCCTTCGGCGCTGCGCGGACGCCGTTCGAGGAGCAGCAGAAGGCCAGCGTCGAGCGCCGGCAGGCCATGATCGCCGAGGCTACCGAACTCGGCGCTGCGCCAATGTTGCGCATCGACGCCGTGAAGGCGCTCCAGCAACGCTGGCAGGCCGAAGCGCAATCCGTGCCCCTCGATCGCCGCCACGAGCAGAAGCTGTGGGATGCGTTCCGCGCGCCGATCGATGAGGCCTTCAACCGCAAGACCGCGGAGCGCGAAAAGGCCTCCGCAGCGATGAGCGAGCACGATCGCAACGTGCTGAACGCGTCGAAGGCGCTGGAAGCTGCGAACGCAACCGGCGACGCGCAGAAGATTCGTGCTGCGGTCGCCCAACTGGAAGCGGCTATTCGCGGCGAGGCACCCAAGGTGGCACCGGCTCCGGCACCTGCGGCCGATGGTCCCGCCGTGGGCGCTACCGAAGTGGTGGCACCAGGCCAGGCTGCGGCTGAGTTCAGCGAGAGCGCCGCGCAGGAGCCCGCGCCGGAAGATGCTGACGCCCTGTCCACGGACGCGCCGGCCGCCGAAGCGACCGCTGTCGATCTGGTGGCGCCTGCGGACGGTGCAGATCCGTCTGCACGCTCCGATTCTGAGGCCGCGCCGCCAGCGGCGGCGCCGAAGCCGGCACCCAAGCCCGTGGTTGCTGTACGGGGCGACGACCGCCCTGGCAACAAGAAGGCCGAAGCCACGCCAGCCGCGCGCGGTGGAAGGTTTGGCGATCGCCGCGACAGCCGTGGCGCGCCCGGCGGCCCAGGCGGGCGTTTTGGCCCCAACGACCGTCCTCCGCGTGGCAGCGAGCGCGGCGCACCCGCAGGCGGACGCTTCGGCGACCGCCCGCCGCGATTCGAAGACCGTGGCCCTCGCTTGGGTGACGCCGCTTTCCGTGCGCAACGTGATGCGCTCGAGCGGGCTGAGTTCGCCTTGCGCAAGCTCGCAGCACAAGCGCATGGTGAGGCACTTACGCAGGTCCTTGGCGCATGGGAAAAACGCGATGCGTCGCAATTGCCGAGCGCGCAGGAATTGGGTCGCGCCGTCACGCCAGCCGTGCGGACGAGTTGGTCGCAAGCGGTGGGAGCGTCGCCGTCGGCTCAAGCCGCCGATGCAGCCGAAGCACTGCTGCGCCTCGAAATGGCCGCCGAAGTCCCCACGCCGGCCGAGCAACTGGAAGCCCGTCGTGCATTGCAACTCAAGCTGCTGACACGACGCGGCGACCCGGCACCGGCGCAAACCTGGGGCCAGGACGCCGGCAAGGTGCTGGCAGCTCCGCACGACCCGGCATCTGCACGCCGGCTGCAGAACGCGCTCAAGGCGCTGCTTCGCAAGTGAGACATGCCGGTCGGTCTTCGGGCCGGCCGGTGATCAGACCTTGTTCGGCGTCGTAAAGAAGTCGTCGAACAAGGCGACAAGTTCGGGAAAGTCTCCCCGCAACTGGCTGCGATTCACGAAATAGGCTTCGCAAGCGACAGCGAAGAATTCGCCCATCGATTGGGCAGCGTAGGAATCGAGCCAAGGGGGCTCGCCGCCGAAGCGCTCGGCAACGATGGTTTTCTCTCGAAACACGTCGAATGCCGGCTGAAGCACCGCCAGCCAGGCGGCGCGCGCTTCGCGTCCGTTCCCAGTACCGCGGAAGCCAGGAGGCAAAGGCGGGCAACCATCGACCGAGCCGCCTCGCATATCGATCTTGTGGGCGAATTCGTGGATCACGACGTTGTAGCCCTCGGCCTGCGTGGCGCCGCTGGCGAGCACGTCCTGCCAACTCAGCATGACCGGCCCCCGGTCCATGGCCTCTCCGGCCACGACCTCTTCGTATTCGTGGACCACGCCGGTCGCGTCGACAGTCTTGCGTTGGGCAACGACTTCGGACGGGTGCACGACGACGCCAATGAAATCGTCGTACCAGTTGAGTCCGCCCTTGAGATGCAGCACTGGGAGAACTGCCTGCGCGGCGATCGCCAGCGCGACCTCGTCGGAAATGACGAAACCATGCGCGCCATGGAAGCGCTTGTCTCGCAGAAACTCGGCCGCCAGTTTGCGAAGGCGTCCCACATCGGCAGCGGGGCGTTCAGCAAGAAAACGGTAGCGCGCCAACGTCGCCTGCCACGCGGCCTCGGGTATGGGGGGTGCCGCGCGCAAACTGCGCAGCCATCCGAACATCAGCGGAGATCGACGCGTTGCGCGCCGGCGCTGGAGATGCACAGCAATTGAGCGCGCGGAGGATGGGCGGTGACGTCCCAGTCGCTCAGGACGATCCGTTGGAGACCCTCGCCCAGCGGGTGAACGGCAGGTTTGTGTGTGTGGCCGTGCACCAGGGTTGTCGCCCCAGCCTGTCGCAACCAGTCGCGAGCGGCGTCCGGGTCGACGTCGGCCCAGACCATGTCGGGGCTGTGCTTGCGGTCTTCACTCTGCGCGCGGACCGATCGCGCGAGTGCACGACGTTCCTCGATCGGACGGGCGAGCACGGCGTCTTTCCACGCCGGTGTCCGCACCTGTGCCCGGAAACGCAGGTATTCGGTGTCTTCCAGGCACAGTAGATCGCCGTGACTCAAGAGCCAGCGCTTGTCGTGGAGCACGAGCAAGGTTGGATCGTCGATGAGCGTCATGCCGCTTTGCGCCGCGAAGGCCGGGCCGAGCAGGAAGTCCCGATTCCCATGCATGAAGAAGACAGGCCGCCGCGCCGTCGCGGCGCGGAGCACGTCGGCGCATTGCGCCTCGAAGCCGGGAAGGGTGGCTGCGTCGTCGCCGATCCATACCTCGAAGAGGTCGCCGAGGATGAAGATCGCATCGGCGGGCGAGGTTTCGAGATAACCCCGCCATGCATCAAAAGTGGCCTGATCCGCGGCCTGCAGATGGAGGTCGGAGATGAGATCGACCGTGCGCCAGTTTGGCGGCGCCACGATCTCGGCAAACGCCTCCATGGGCAACGTCAGGCCTTGACGACGGCCTTTTCGATCACGACGTCCTCGAGCGGCACGTCGTCATGGAAGCCTTTGCGGCCCGTCTTGACGGCCTTGATCTTGTCGACGACGTCCTTGCCCTCGACGACCTTGCCGAACACGGCGTAACCCCAGCCTTGAGCCGACGGCGCGGTGTGGTTCAGGAAGCCGTTGTCGGCCACATTGATGAAGAACTGTGCGGTGGCCGAGTGAGGCGCGTTGGTGCGTGCCATTGCCACCGTGTAATTGTCGTTCTTGAGGCCGTTGTTGGCTTCGTTCTGGATTTCGGCGCCGGTCGGCTTCTGCGACATGCCTGGCTCGAAACCGCCACCCTGGACCATGAAGCCCGGGATCACCCGGTGAAACACGGTGTTGTCGTAGTGGCCCTTGGTCACATAGGCGAGGAAGTTCTCGACGGTCTTGGGCGCCTTGTCCTGGTCGAGTTCGAGCGTGATCACGCCCTTGTCCTTGATGTGCAGTTCGACTTGGGGATTGCTCATGAGGGCTCCTTTGATTACTTCGCCACGGTGGCGGACTGGATGGTGATGGTTTCGAGGGGGACGTCCTGCATCCCGCCCTTGTTGCCCGTGCGTGCGGTACGGATTTTGTCGACGACCTCGGTGCCGGAGATGACCTTGCCGAACACCGCGTAGCCGTAACCGTCGGGGTTGGGCGCATTGAGGTTGGCGTTGTCCTTCACGTTGATGAAGAACTGCGCGGTGGCCGAGTTCGGGTCGGACGTGCGCGCCATCGCGATGGTGTACTTGTCGTTCTTGAGGCCGTTCTTCGCTTCGAGCGCGATGGGCGCGCGCGTCGGCTTCTGCTTCAGGTCGGGCGTGAAGCCGCCGCCCTGGATCATGAAGCCGTCGATGACGCGGTGAAATACCGTGCCGTCATATTGCTTGTCCTTGACGTACTGGAGGAAATTCTCGACGGTCTTGGGCGCCTTGTCTGGGTACAGCTCGACGACGATGTCACCGGCCGAGGTGCTGAGCTTGACGCGCGGGGCGTTCTGCGCCCAGGCGGTCCCGGCGATGGCCAGCGTGGCGGCCGCGATCAGCGCCGCGCGGCGCGAGATGGCTTGAAAGGTCACGGGAGAGTCGCTTTCCGAATGTTGCGCCGAGGCGCGGTGGACAGGTGGCTTACCGGCGAACGGGCTTGCGGCCGTCCGCGGGCGCCGCCGGAAGGTCGCCGGTGTTCGGCGCGCTGAACATCTGGCGGATCAGTACGAGCTTGGGAGGCACGGTAGTGTTGCCGGGTTCGAGCTGTTTGGCGCGGCCATAGGATTGCGCCGCGAGGCGGACATACACGTCGCCGAGGTTCTCGTGTGCGGTCGCGTAGTCCGGGTTGAGCTTGGTCGCCATTTCGAGCGCCGCGCGCGCCTTGTCGAATTGGCTTTGCGCCGCATACAGGGCGGCCAGGTTGTTGTAGGGCTCGGGCAGTTCCGGAAAATCCTGGGTGAGCTGCGTAAAGGCGGCTGTCGCCTCGGTCTGCTTGCCTTGCTCGGTGAGGATCACGCCACGTAGGAAGCGCATCTGCGGATCGCGAGGCTTGCCGGCGATGTAGGTATCGGCCTTTGCCAATGCCTCGTCGGATTTGCCTTGGCGGAGAAGCGCATTGACGTCGCCGTAGTCGTCGGCATACGCCACGCCCAGGGTCATCGCGAGCAGGAGGGCAGGGAAAATACGGAAGAGTGATGAAGGCAAGTTGGCGGCGCTCTGCATGAAGCCTCGAGTAATGGAGGGGACACAGGCCTCGTAAACACGCGGAAAATATCCGTCGGTGGCCGTTTATACTGCGAGGGATTGTAGCCGAGGGGCCACGTCCAACCCCTCGTCCCAGCAGCACATACACCCCTGAAAAACCCGCTGTCCTTCGCCCGTTTCGAACGAGCGCGAACCGACGCTTTTCGAGCCTCATGAGTCTTCGCATCTACAACACGCTCTCGCGTGAATTGGAGGAATTTTCTCCTCTGCAACCAGGCAAGGTGAGCATGTACGTGTGCGGAATGACCGTCTACGACTATTGCCACCTGGGTCACGCGCGTTCGATGATCGCGTTCGACGTGGTGCAGCGATGGCTCAGGGTCTCCGGTCTGGCGGTGGACTACGTTCGCAACATCACCGACATCGACGACAAGATCATCCGCCGCGCGGTGGAGAACGGCGAGAGCATCCGCGCGCTCACCGACCGGATGATCGATGCCCTGCACGAGGACGCGGACGCGCTCGGCATCGAGCGACCGACGCATGAACCGCGTGCGACGGAGTACATCCCGCAGATGCTGTCGATGATCAGCACGCTCGAGCAGAAGGGGCTGGCTTACCGCGCGGCCAACGGCGACGTGAACTATGCGGTGCGCAAGTTCCCGGGCTACGGCAAGTTGAGCGGCAAGTCCCTCGATGAGTTGCACGCCGGCGAACGGGTCGCAGTGCTTGACGGCAAGGACGATCCGCTCGACCCGGTGCTGTGGAAGGGCGCCAAAGCGACCGAGCCCGACGAGGTGAAATGGCCCAGTGCGTTCGGTCCCGGGCGACCGGGCTGGCACATCGAGTGCTCGGCGATGGCCTGCCAGTTGCTCGGCGAAACGCTCGACATCCACGGCGGCGGCGCGGATCTCCAGTTCCCGCATCATGAAAACGAGATCGCGCAAAGCGAAGGCGCAAGCGGCAAGCCGTTGGCCCGGACATGGATGCACAACGGGTTCATCAACATCGACGACGAGAAGATGTCCAAGAGCCTGGGCAATTTCTTCCTCATTCGCGATGTGCTGAAGAAGTTCGACGCCGAGACGATCCGGTTCTTCGTGGTTCGTGCGCACTATCGCAGCCCGCTCAACTACAGCGATGTTCACCTGAGCGATGCGCGCGCGTCGCTCAAGCGGTTGTACAACGCACTGCTACCGGTGACGCCTGCGCCGCTCGCGAGCATCGACTGGAGCAATGCGTACGCCGCCCGCTTCAAGGCGGCGATGGACGAGGATTTCGGTACGCCCGAGGCGGTTGCAGTGCTTTTCGACTTGGCTGGCGAGGTCAACCGTACCCAATCGGCCGAACTGGCAGGGCTGCTGAAGGCGCTGGGCGGCTGCCTGGGCATTCTTCAGGCGGACCCACAGGCATTCCTGCAGGCGGGTACTGCGCTTGACGAGGCCTCCATCCAGGCCCTGATTCAGCAGCGTGCCGAAGCCAAGGCAGCGAAGAATTTCGCCGAAGCCGACCGTATCCGCAACGAATTGCTCGCGCAAGGCATCGTCCTGAAGGACTCGCCGACCGGCACGACATGGACGTCGGCCCAGTGAACGCGACAAGAACGATGCCCCCTGCGAAGACGCCCGAGATCCAGGTATTCACCCCCGACTACTGGGAAGAGGCCTGCAAGCACCTCGCCAAGAAAGACCGCGTCATGAAGCGGCTGATTCCGCGCTTCGGCGATGCCTGCCTGGAATCGCGAGGCGACGCCTTCACGACGCTGGCGCGAAGCATTGTCGGACAACAGATCTCGGTGAAGGCGGCCCAGTCGGTCTGGGACCGCTTCGCCAAACTGCCCCGCAAGTTGACGCCCGCCAGCGTGCTCAAGCTCAAGGTCGACGACATGCGTGCGGCCGGACTTTCGGCTCGCAAGGTGGAATATCTCGTCGACCTTGCGCTGCATTTCGATTCGGGCGCCGTCCACGTTGATGCGTGGAAGGACATGTCCGACGAGATGATCATTGCGGAATTGGTCGCGATCCGCGGCATCGGCCGCTGGACCGCCGAAATGTTCCTGATCTTCCATTTGATGCGGCCCAATGTGCTGCCGCTGGATGACCTCGGCCTGATCAACGGCATCAGCCAGAACTACTTCTCGGGCGACCCCGTCAGCCGCAGCGATGCGCGCGAAGTGGCTGTTGCCTGGGCCCCTTACTGCAGCGTGGCGACTTGGTATATTTGGCGATCGCTCGACCCGCTACCGGTCGCATACTGAATAACAGGAGAAGACGTTGGCGAAACGAACCTTTCTCGACTTCGAGCAGCCCGTCGCTGAGCTCGAAAGCAAGATCGAAGAACTGCGCTATGTGCAAACAGAGTCGGCAGTCGACATCTCGGAAGAAATCGATCAGCTGGGCAAGAAGAGCCTTCAGCTCACCAAGGACATCTACAGCGATCTGACACCGTGGCAGATCACCAAGATCGCCCGGCACCCCGAGCGTCCTTACACGCTCGACTACATCAACGAGATCTTCACGGACTTCGTCGAACTGCACGGCGACCGTCATTTTTCCGACGACCTGTCGATCGTCGGTGGCTTGGCCCGATTCAATGGCACACCGTGCATGGTGCTCGGCCATCAGAAGGGCCGTGACACGAAGGAACGCACTGCGCGCAACTTTGGCATGAGCAAGCCGGAAGGCTATCGCAAGGCACTGCGGCTCATGAAGACGGCCGAAAAATTCAAGCTCCCGGTCTTCACCTTCGTCGACACGCCGGGTGCCTATCCGGGCATCGACGCCGAAGAGCGCGGCCAGTCTGAAGCCATTGGCCGCAATATTTTCGAGATGGCGCAGCTCGAAGTGCCCATCATCGTGACCATCATCGGCGAGGGCGGCTCGGGCGGCGCGCTGGCGATCTCGGTCGGCGACCAGGTGTTGATGCTGCAGTATTCGGTCTATTCGGTGATCAGTCCCGAAGGCTGTGCGTCCATCCTCTGGAAGACCAGTGACAGGGCGCAGGAAGCCGCCGATGCCCTGGGCATTACCGCGCACCGGCTCAAGGCGCTGGGACTGGTCGACAAGATCGTCAACGAGCCGGTCGGCGGTTCGCACCGTGACCACCGGCAAATGGCGGCGTTCCTCAAGCGCGCGTTGAACGACGCCTTCCGCCAGGTCAGCGATCTGACGGTCAAGGAATTGCTCAATCGCCGCTACGAGCGCTTGCAGAGCTACGGTCGTTTCGCCGACACCAAGGCCGACAGCGGCAAGTAAGGCGCAGTGCAGGCTGAAGCCTGCCGCGCGGCGCCCCGATGGAAAATCCTGCCGACCATGCACTGGCTTCATGGGCGACGCCATTGCCGTTCGCAGTGGCCTACAGCGGCGGGGCGGACTCGACGGCACTGCTTCACGCCGCGGCAAGCCGCTGGCCGGGCCAGGTGCACGCGATTCATGTCCATCATGGGATCCAGCGCGCTGCGGACGATTTCGAGGCGCATTGCACTGCGACTTGCGCGGCACTTGGCGTTCCCCTGCACGTAGGGCGCGTCGATGCCCGGCATGCACCCGGGGAGAGTCCAGAGGACGCGGCGCGACGTGCGCGCTATGCGACGCTGGCCGCGGTGGCACTCACACACGATCTGCGGCATGTCGCCCTTGCGCAGCACGCGGATGATCAGGTCGAGACACTGCTGATCGCGCTCAGCCGCGGCGCCGGAGTGGACGGTTTGGCTGGGATGCCGTCCCGCATGCAGCGGCATGGCATCGAGTTTCATCGGCCGCTGCTTGGCGTGCACGCAGACGCGTTGCGCGAGTGGATCGTTGGCGGTGCAATTCCATACATCGACGATCCGAGCAACGCCGACCTGCGATATACACGCAACCGGATTCGCCGACAGGTACTGCCGGCGCTCGCTGCCGCGCTGCCGCAATACCGAGAGACCTTCGCCCGCTCGGCGCGCAATGCGGCGAGAGCGTCAGTGCTGCTTTCGGAAGTTGCCGCGAGGGATCTTCTCGAGGCCGGGTCGCCGCCATCATTGGCTGTACTACGTGCGCTCCCGCGAGATCGCCTCGCCAACGCCTTGCGCCACTGGTTGAAGCGCGACCACGGCGCTGTGCCCAGCGAAGCGCAATTGGAACAACTGCTCGATCAGATCGCCGCGTGCAGCACGCGTGGGCACCGCATCCAACTCAAGATCGCGGCTGGCCGGGTCGAGCGCGAAGGCGACACGCTGCGTTGGTACAATGCTTCGCCCTTGCCGTAGCTCGCAGCCTTTGCGCTGAATCTGGCTGCCGAGGGTGCATGAACGCCGGTGTTGACCGGTGTGGCCGCCATTTGCGGCATCCGAACTCTTCTCTTTGACTTCACCCATGGCATTGATCGTTCACAAATACGGCGGCACGTCGATGGGCTCCACCGAGCGCATCAAGAACGTCGCCAAGCGAGTCGCCAAATGGGCGCGCGCCGGCCACCAGATGATCGTGGTCCCGAGTGCCATGAGCGGCGAAACCAATCGGCTGCTTGGCCTCGCCAAGGAACTCGTCACAGGCAAGCCCGGCGACGACTACAACCGCGAACTCGACATGCTCGCATCTACGGGAGAGCAGGCATCGTCGGCGCTGCTGGCCATTGCGCTGCAGGCAGAAGGTCTCCAGGCCGTCAGCTACGCGGGCTGGCAGGTCCAGGTCAAGACCGATAGCGCTTTCACCAAGGCCCGCATCGAAAGCATCGACGACGAGCGCGTGCGCGCCGACCTCGACGCCGGCAAGGTGGTGGTCATCACCGGCTTCCAGGGCGTCGACGATGCCGGAAACATCACCACGCTGGGACGCGGCGGCAGCGACACCTCGGCAGTCGCCATCGCCGCGGCGTTGAAGGCCAATGAGTGCCTCATCTACACCGACGTCGACGGCGTCTACACCACCGATCCGCGCGTCGAGCCCGATGCGCGCCGGCTGGTGACCGTCAGCTTCGAGGAAATGCTCGAAATGGCGAGCCTGGGCTCCAAGGTGCTGCAGATTCGTTCGGTCGAATTCGCCGGCAAATACAAGGTCCCGCTGCGCGTGCTTTCGAGCTTCACGCCCTGGGATATCGACATCAACGAAGAAGCCAAATCCGGCACGCTGATCACTTTCGAGGAAGACGAAAAAATGGAACAAGCCGTCGTATCCGGCATTGCGTTCAATCGCGACGAAGCCAAAATTTCCGTGCTCGGCGTGCCCGACAAGCCGGGTATCGCGTATCACATCCTTGGTGCCATCGCCGACGCGAACATCGAAGTCGACGTGATCATCCAGAACCTGAGCAAGGACGGGCGTACTGACTTCAGCTTCACGGTTCATCGCAATGACTACGCCAAGGCGGTCGATTTGCTCAAGGCGAAGGTTCTGCCGACGCTGGGCGCGGCCGACATCGTGGGCGACACCAAGATCTGCAAGGTTAGCATCGTCGGTATCGGCATGCGCAGCCACGTCGGCGTTGCGAGCAAGATGTTCCGCGTGTTGAGCGAAGAGGGCATCAACATTCAGATGATCTCCACCAGCGAAATCAAGACCTCAGTCGTGATCGACGAAAAATACATGGAGCTCGCTGTGCGCGCGCTGCATAAAGCTTTCGATTTGGATCAACCGGGGTCCTGAAGCTGGCATAATCATCGGCTCAGGAACTGTGACCGAGTGGCCGAAGGTGCTCCCCTGCTAAGGGAGTATGGGGTGTAGAGCCTCATCGAGGGTTCGAATCCCTCCGGTTCCGCCAGACATCGTCTTAGACGATCCCAAAAGCCCCGCGCTGTCGAAGCGTCGGGGCTTTTTTGCGTTTGGACTTGCACGTGTCGACACTTAGCCGAAAGCTGTCGCATTCCAACGCCTTTGGCTTTCGGTGATCCGCGTACTTTCGTTCGCTGACCCAATCTTAGGGTTATCACTAGGTATCGGAATGTCGAGGACATTCAGTACACTTATTGCCGATGATTCAGCACACTGAATCAATCACGACAGCAACCCGACTGCCTTCAAAAACAGCGCACCCAAGACGCGGCAGATTCCATCAATCCGGAGACCTTGATGACCCCCACCTTGCGACGCACCTTCGACGAAGGACCCATGAGCCGTTTCCAATGGAGTGCGATTGCAATCTGCGTCACGCTGGTCATGCTTGACGGCTTCGACGTGCTCGTGATGGCATTTACCGCCGCCAGCATTTCGGCTGAATGGAAGCTCACCGGAGCACAACTTGGCATGCTGTTCAGTGCAGGTTTGCTTGGCATGGCTGCCGGTTCGCTGTTCCTGGCACCTCTGGCCGATCGATTTGGGCGCCAATCGATCATCCTGCTGTGCCTCACCGTGATCGCGCTCGGCATGGGGCTGTCCGCGATGGCGCAAGATGCCTTCCAGATGGCGGCCACACGCGCATTCACGGGCATCGGCATCGGCGGAATGCTTGCCAGTGTTGGTGTCATCACGGCTGAGTACGCCTCGAACAAATGGCGCAGCACGGCCGTCGCGTTGCAGGCGACTGGCTATCCGATCGGAGCAACCATCGGTGGAAGCATCGCAGCCGTCCTGTTGGAGGTCCATGGCTGGCGCTCGGTGTTTGTCTTTGGCGCATTGGCCACCGCGGTCATGATTCCGCTCGTGATGTGGCGGCTGCCTGAATCGGTGGATTTCCTCGCGTCGAAGCGTCCGGCCGGTGCGCTGCGCAAGCTCAACGTCCTGATGCGCAAGATGCAGCGCCCGGAACTGGCCGAATTGCCGCCGCTGGAGGTCGAAGCGCAACGCTCGTCCAGTTCGATTGCAGGATTGTTTGCCGGCGGCCTGGGCCGATCGACGGTTCTGCTCTGGATCGCGTTCTTCCTGCTGATGTTCAGCTTCTACTTTGCGCTCAGTTGGACTCCCAAGCTTCTCGTCTCCGCAGGTCTCTCGGCCCGCGAGGGCATCACGGGTGGTGTGCTCCTGAACATTGGCGGCATCATCGGCGGCAGTGTGTTCGGCCTGCTGGCATCCAAGCTTGACCTGGGTCGTCTGACTGTCGCGAATCTGGCGATCACGGCACTTGTGATGGCGATCTTCGGTGCCGTCACGGGCCATCTGACCGCGTCGTTTGCCGTTGCCTTCCTGATCGGCATGTTCATCTTCGGTTCGATGGCCGGCCTCTACGCATTCGCTCCGGCGATCTACCCGGCAGCGGTTCGCACCACTGGCATGGGTTGGGCGATCGGAGTCGGGCGCATCGGGGCAATCCTTGCGCCGCTCACCGCCGGGGCGCTACTCGACGGTGGCTGGCAGCCGCCGCAACTCTATTACGCGTATGCGCTGCCCTTGCTGGCCGCGATGGTCTCGGTGCTGGCATTGCGACGCAGTGCGACCCCTGGCCCCGCAGGCGATGTGATTGCCGCGCACTAAGGCGCATCGAAAACCTTCTCTAGCTCCCCCACAGCACCCACAAGGAGACACACATGTTCCCCAAGAACAACTGGTACGTTGCCTGCTCGGCCAACGAAATCGACGACAAGCCGCTGGGCCGCAAGATCTGCGGCGAAAATCTGGTCCTCTACCGCGCGCTCGAAGGCAAGGCCACGGCGATGGAGGATTTCTGCCCGCATCGCGGCGCGCCGCTGTCGCTGGGTCGGGTGGTCGAGGGAAAGCTGGTGTGCGGCTATCACGGCCTTGAAATGGGCTGCGATGGCAAGACCGTCGCGATGCCCGGCCAGCGCGTTCGCGGCTTCCCGGCGATCCGGACCTTTCCGGTGATCGAACGCTACGGCTTCGTCTGGGTCTGGCCGGGCGATCCGGCCCTTGCCGATGCGACCAAGCTGCATCACCTCGAGTGGGCAGAGAGTTCCGATTGGGCCTATGGCGGCGGACTGTTCCACATCAGCTGCGACTACCGCCTGATGATCGACAACCTCATGGACCTCACGCACGAGACATACGTGCATTCCACGAGCATCGGCCAGAAGGAAATCGACGAGACGCCCACCACGACAAAGGTCGAGGGCGACATGGTGGTCACCAGCCGGTTCATGGAAAACATCTCTGCGCCGCCGTTCTGGCGCATGGCCTTGCGGGGCAATCACCTGGCTGACGACGTGCCGGTCGATCGCTGGCAGATCTGCCGCTTCACGCCGCCGAGCCACGTCATGATCGAAGTCGGCGTGGCGCACGCGGGCAAGGGCGGCTACGACGCGGACGCCGCGCACAAAGTGTCCAGCATCGTCGTCGATTTCATCACGCCCGAAACCGAGACCTCGCACTGGTACTTCTGGGGCATGGCGCGCAACTTCCAGCCGCACGACAAGGCCTTGACCGCTTCGATTCGCGAAGGCCAACACAAGATCTTCAGCGAGGATCTGGAGATGCTCGAATCGCAGCAGCGCAACCATCTCGCATATCCGGATCGGCCATTGCTGAAGCTCAACATCGATTCGGGCGGGGTGCAATCGCGCCGCGTGCTCGATCGTCTGATGGCGGAGGAAGGCCAGGCGGTGTCGTCATGAACGCCGCAGAACTGGATGTGCGCATCGCGCGCAAGCAAAACGAAGCTGTCGACATCTGCACCTTCGAGTTGGTGCAGGCGGACGGGCGCCCGCTGCCAGCCTTCTCCGCTGGTTCGCACATCGACGTGCAGATGCCGGGCGGCATCACGCGGCAATATTCGCTGTGCAACGATCCTCGCGAAAGTCACCGGTACCTGATCGGCGTATTGCGCGATCCCAATTCGCGTGGCGGTTCGCAGACCATGCACGACGCGATGCAGGAGGGCGCACCGCTGCGCATCAGCGCGCCGAAGAACCACTTTCCGCTCACCAACGGCGCCAATCACAGCGTGTTGATCGCCGGTGGAATCGGAGTGACGCCCATTCTCTGCATGGCGGAGCGTCTGGCCATCACAGGCGGCTCCTTCGAGATGCACTACTGCACCCGCTCGCGCGAACGGACAGCCTTCGCCGACCGCATCGCGCAATCGACGTTCGGCTCGCAGGTTCACTTTCATTTCGACGACGGCGAAGCGTCTCAGAAACTCGCGCTCGGCCCGTTGGTCGGCACGCCGAAGCCCGGCGTGCACCTGTACGTCTGCGGCCCCAAGGGATTCATGGATTGGGTGCTCGATGCCGCGCGCGCCGCAGGTTGGCCGGCCGAGCAACTCCACTACGAATTCTTCTCTGCCGAGGTGGTCAAGTCCGATGCCGATGCCGCATTCGAGGTCAAGCTGGCAAGTTCGGGTCGGGTGGTGACCGTGCTCAAGGACCAGACGGTCGTGCAGGCACTGGCTGCCATTGGCGTCGAGGTCGCGACGTCCTGCGAACAGGGCGTGTGCGGCACCTGTCTGACGCGGGTGCTCGAAGGCGAGCCCGACCACAAGGACATGTACCTCACGCCCGAGGAGCAGGCGGCCAACGACCAGTTCACCCCCTGTTGTTCGCGGTCCCGCTCGCCGATGCTGGTGCTCGACCTGTAGGCAAGAAACCAGCCTCGATAATGGCGAAAGTTAAGTACTCCGTTCGCCATCATGCAGTGCAAAGTTTTAAACGAAGCCCCCATCGATCTGAATGACCAACCGGGCCATCTGATTCGTCGCGCGCACCAGATCTCCGTTTCGGTCTTCTACGAAACGCTTGGGCGTGACGTGACGCCGGTGCAATACGCGGTGATGCGCACCCTGCAGGACAAGCCCGGCATCGATCAGGTCACCCTGGCGCAGCAGGTCGCGCTGGACACCTCCAGCGCGGCGGACATCGCCGTGCGGCTCGAAAGCAAAGGCTGGATCTCCCGCAAGTTGCTGGCGCGGGGTCAGCGCGAACTGCGGCTGACCGAACTCGGCGAGCAAGTCCTTGCCGAGAAGGTGCCGGGCATGCAGCAGATGCAGAACTCACTCCTTGGCATGCTTAGCGAAGAAGAACGCCGTGACTTCATGCATCTCCTGAGCAAGTTCGTCTCGGTCAACAACGAGCGAAGCCGCGCACCGATGCGGCCCTAGCGATACACCTATCTGGCGATGGCGTCGAACGGGCACTATCCTCGCGGGGACCCGGCCCAAGGAGACGCCCGATGACCCACGAAACAGCCCGCCGCCAGACGCTGGCCGACCTTTTGCGACGCAGCGCCAGGCGCGAGCCCGGCAAATTGGCCATTGCCTGCGGCGATACCCGATGGACCTACGCCGAATTCGACAGCATCTGCAGTCGAGTGGCGAGCGGCCTGGCGCAGCACGGGATCGCCAAGGGTGCGCGCGTTGCGGTCCTGGCTCGGAACTCCCACGCCTTTGCCGCTCTGCGCTTTGCGCTTGCACGACTCGGAGCGGTCCTCGTTCCGATCAACTTCATGCTGAAGGCGGAAGAAGTGGCGTACATCCTGCGGCATGCCGGAGCTTCCCTTCTGGCAACCGACTCCGGCCTGGCCGGCCTGGCGCGGGATGCCGCTGCGCTCGACACGTCCGTCCGCGAGTTTCTGTGGCTTCCATCGGAGGAGCCGAGCGATCCCGCGCCGGGCATGCTTCGTTTCGACAAGCTTGCCGAGAGTGACACCGAACCGCCGCAGGTGGACTTGCAGGCCGACGACCTGGCGCAGATCGTCTACACCAGCGGCACCGAGTCGACACCGAAGGGCGCCATGCTCACGCACGACGCAGTGATCGCGCAGTACGTCAGCTGTCTCGTCGACGCCGAGATCAACGCCGGCGACCTCACCTTGCACGCATTGCCGCTCTATCACTGCGCGCAACTCGACGTGTTCCTCGGGCCGTCGATCTACGTCGGCGCGACCAACGTCATCACGGCCAAGCCGACACCCGACAACCTGCTGCCGCTGATCGAGCGGTTCCGAATCGGCTCTTTCTTCGCGCCGCCCACTGTGTGGATTTCGCTCCTGCGTTCGCCGCTGTTCGACAGCACCGACCTGAGCAGCCTGCGAAAAGGCTACTACGGCGCTTCCATCATGCCGGTCGAGGTGCTGCGCGAACTCAGTCGCCGGCTGCCGCAGGTGCGGCTATGGAACCTGTACGGGCAAACCGAGATCGCGCCTCTGGCCACGATGCTGGGTCCTGACGACCAATTGCGCAAGCCCGGCTCGGCGGGGCGCGCCGTCCTCAACGTGGAGACGCGGGTTGTCGACGATCGGATGAATGACGTTGCAGTCGGCGAAGTGGGCGAGGTGGTGCATTGCTCGCCGCACCTGATGCTCGGCTATTTCCACGACGATGAACGCACGAAAGCTGCGTTCGAAGGAGGCTGGTTCCATTCTGGCGACCTCGCGACGATCGACGAAGAGGGCTACATCACGATCGTCGATCGCAAGAAGGACATGATCAAGACCGGCGGCGAGAACGTGGCCAGCCGCGAGGTCGAGGAAATGATCTACCGCCTGCCGCAGGTGTCCGAAGTCGCGGTGGTGGGCGTGCCCCATCCGCGCTGGGTGGAGGCCGTGGTGGCTGTCGTGGTGGTCAAGGCGGGCCACGCGCTCGACGAGGCGGAAGTGCTTGCACATTGCGGCGAGCACTTGGCCAGCTTCAAGGCACCCAAGCGTGTGGTGTTCGTCGAGGCGCTGCCCAAGAACCCGAGCGGCAAGCTACTGAAGCGCGAGTTGCGCAAAGGTCACGAGGGCCTTTTCGCGCGGGAATGAGCGTTACATTCGTCCAGCACCGAGATCGAAGTCTCGACACGCTGCGCGATTTCGTTGCTGAGGAGCCGGAGCGGCCGCCTGGCGTTCATCCATAGCACGCCGGCGCAGACAAGCATCAGATAAAGACCGGCAAACAGGGCCATGGGAGTGAAGAAAACGCTCATCGAGATCCCCCGAGGTTTTTTGAACTGAATGGGGCGAACTCTCGCAGCGCATGTGCGCGTCTCCAGTACGTATTTCGGCGACGCGCGCGTAGGACAGTGCTGACAGAGCGCTATTTCACGATCAAGCCCTTGAGCGCAGGGTCTGAAGGCGGCACGCTGAGTCCCATGTCCTTCAATGCCTTCACGAGCAGTTGGGCGACCATGAGGTTGCGATGGCGCTTGCTGTCGGACGGCACCACGTACCACGGGGCATGGCTGGTCGAGGTGGCGACCAGCGCCATTTCGTAGGCACGCTCATAGGCATCCCATTTCTTGCGCACGTCAAGGTCCGCCAGGGCGAACTTCCAATTCTTGCCCGGGTCGTCGACCCGCGCCTGCAGGCGCGCGCGCTGCTCGTCCCTGCTGATGTGCAGCATGCACTTGATGATGACTGTTCCGGTCTCAGTCAGCATGCGCTCGAAGTCGTTGATCTGCGCGTAGCGGCGGCGCGCCTCGGCCTTGTCGATCCAGCCCTCGACAACCGGCACCAGCACGTCTTCGTAGTGGCTGCGATTCCAAACGGCGATGTCGCCGGCCCGCGGCACGGCGGCGTGGCAACGCCACAGGTAGTCGTGCGCGCGCTCCTCGTCGTTGGGCACCTTGAAGGCCTTCACGGCGACGCCGAGCGGCGAAGTGCGCGAAAAGACCCAGCGAATGGTGCCGTCCTTGCCGCTGGTGTCCAGGCCCTGCAGAACGAGGAGCACCTTGCGTCGTCCTTCGGCGTGCAGCAGGTTCTGCAGTTCGTCGAGCCGGATGGCCAGCGCTTCGAGCGCCTCGCGTTGGTCCTCTTCGGGGCCTTTCTGGAAGGGCGAAGCCGCGGGATTGACGTCGGCGAGCTTGAACTTCTTGCCGACGCGGTATTTGTTGAAACTGGCCATGGACTGGGACTCCTCGCGCAAAAGCCGCAGCGTACGCGATGGCGCCCAAAGCGGTGAGCGTGATTACTCGTCGTCCGGATCGAGCGATGCGCTCCAGCGGTTGTCCCAGTTGCCGCGGCGCGCGGTGTCGAGGTCGCGGCGATCCCGCTTGGTGGGTCGCCCCTGTTCGATGCTGAGCGCCGGCTCGCTGCCCAGGCGCCGTTGTTCGCGCGCGGCGGCCTGCGCGGCAAGACTCTCGGCCGTTTCTTCGTAGAGTTGCTGCGCGATAGGCGCGGGTCCACGCTGGCCGCTGATGCCCAGAACGCGCACGACCCGGGTGATCGGCCCGAGGCGGATCGTCACCGTGTCGCCCGGTTTGACTTCCCGCGACGCCTTGGCGACGTCGCCATTGACTTGCACGCGGTGTTTGCCGATCTCGTCGGCGGCGAGCGAGCGCGTCTTGAAGAAGCGCGCCGCCCAGAGCCATTTGTCGATGCGAAGACGATCCATGTTTCAGCGATTGTCGCGCGCCAGCGGCAGATGCACGAGAGCATCCAGCCCGATGATTTGTCCACCGGATTCCCGGTTGTCAAGCGCGATGCGGCCTCCGAGCGCCAGCACGATCTCGCGGCAGATGGCGAGGCCCAGGCCCGATCCGCTGGCCACGTCGCCGGCGGCGAAAGGAGCGAACAGCCGCTGTCGCAGTTCGTCCGAAATACCGGGCCCGTGATCGCTGACCCTCAGGATCGCGAAACCGTCGTCGGCTTCGACCCGCACCGCCAGCGCGGCCTCGTGCGGGCTGTGCTTGATGGCGTTGTGGAGAAGGTTGCGCGTCAGTTCCTGAAGCATCCAGCGGTGCGCCCGCACCGGCACCGGCGCGGGTGCGTAGAGCTCGAAATCGAGCGCCTTGTCCGCCACGAGCGGCGACAGGTCGAGGGCCATCGCGCGCACCGCCTCCGCCAGATCGAGCACCATCGATTCGGGCTGTTGGCGCAATTGCTCCACCTTGGCGAGCGACAGCATCTGGTTTGCGAGGCTGGTCGCGCGCTCCACGGTCTGGCCGATTTCGGCGTACGCCTGTTCGGGGGGCACGTCCCCGCGGCGCGCCGACTGCACCTGCGCCTTGAGCACGGCCAGCGGCGTTCGCAACTGGTGGGCACTGTCGCGTACGAAGCGCTTCTGGTGATCCAGCAGCCGCTGCAGGCGGCCCATGACTTCGGTGGTGGCGTCGATCAGCGGACGCAGTTCGCGCGGCGCGTCGGGCGCATCGATGGGCGACAGGTCGTCGGCGGCGCGTGCCTCGATCGCCTCGCCGAGCTCGCGCACCGGCCGGGTCGCGCGCTGCACCACGAGGACGGTGACCGCCGCGATCACCGAAATCAGGACCAACTGCCGCCAGAGCGTGTCGAGCAGCAGCTTGCGGGCGAGCGTCTGGCGCAGTTCGAGGGTCTCGGCCACCTGCACCACGGCCATGCCGCGCCCGCTCGCACTGGCAACAGGCTGCAGCAGCACCGCGACGCGCACGGGCATTCCTCGGAATTGCGCGTCGTAGAAGTCCACCAGCGCGGCGTACGGCGGCCGGTCCGGCAGCTTGCCGTGCCAGGACGGAAGCTCTTCGAAACCCGAGACCAACTCGCCGGCGAGCGTGGACACGCGATAGAACATGCGACTCTGGCTGTCCGCCTCGAAGGCCTCGAGCGCCGAGTAGGGGACGATGGCCCGCAGCGAAGCCGCTTCGTCATAGCCGACGACGTCGAGTTGTTCGCCGATGGTCTTCGCCGAGGCGAGGAGGGTGCGGTCATAGGCGGTGGTGGCGGCCGCGAGGCTCTGGCGATACAGGCTGATGCTGTTGATGACGATGAACAACGCGATCGGCGCGAGGATGCCGACCAGCAACCTCGCCCGCAGCGAACTGACGCGCCTCATGTGTCTTCGCGCAAGAGGTAGCCCAGGCCGCGCAGGGTCATCAACGTGACGCCGGTGCCGGCCAGCTTCTTTCGGAGCCGGTAGACCACGACCTCGACCGCCTCGTACTGCACATCCATCTCGCCGGGGAAGACCAGCTCGAACAGGCGCTCCTTGGAGACCGCATGGCCCGGCTTGACCATCAGCGCCTTCAGCAGCGCGAGCTCCCTCGGCGTCAATTCGAGCACTTCGGCGCGGTGGTAGATCGCGCCGCTGTCGGGTTCGTAGCGCAGCCCGCCGACTTCCGGCAGCTTTGCCGGTGAATCGCCGCCCACATTTTGTTGACGGCGGTGCAGGGCCCGGATGCGGGCTTCCAGTTCATCGAGGTCGAAGGGCTTGGGCAGGTAGTCGTCGGCGCCTGCGTTGAGGCCCATGACCCGGTCGCCCACCGTGCCGCGCGCAGTCAGCAGAAGCACGGGCGTGCGCAGGCCCGCGGCACGCGCCTGGGCCAGCACCTGCAGGCCGTCGATGTTGGGGAGGCTGAGGTCGAGCGCGACCACGTCCGGCTCGAGCGCCTGCCATTGCGCGACGGCGCGCGCACCATCGCCGCAGAGACGCACGTCGATCTGGCGACGGCCGAGCGTGCGCTGCAAGGTGGCTTGCATCGACGGATCGTCTTCGACCAGCAGCAGCTTCATCCCTGGATTTTCGGTGTTTACCCCAGTTCGCCGGACAGCCAACTGACAGCGGGGCGGCGCATCATAGCGAAGTCAGGTTCTACTCAGCTTCCATACAAAGGAGACATGCATGCGTCGAGATACCTTTTTGAAGTCACTGGCCGCCATGGCCGCCACCGGCGCCCTGCCGCTTTCGGCCTGGGCGGCAGCCAACGTCAAGATGATGATCCCCGCCAATCCGGGCGGTGGCTGGGACACCACCGGGCGCGCGCTCGGCAAGGCGCTGACCGACGGCAAGCTCGCCGACACGGTGACTTACGACAACAAGGGTGGCGCGGCCGGTGCGCTGGGACTGGCGCAGTTCGTCAACGGCTCCAAGGGTGACCCGAACGCGATGATGATCATGGGCGCGGTGATGCTGGGCGGCATCATCACCGGCAAGCCGCCGGTCAGCCTCTCGCAGGCCACTCCCATCGCCCGCATGACGAGCGAATACAACGTGTTCGTGCTGCCGGCGAATTCCCCGCTGAAGACCATGAAGGACGTGGTCGACCAGCTCAAGAAGGACCCGGGCAGCGTCAAGTGGGGCGGCGGCTCGCGCGGCTCCACCGAGCACATTGCGGCGGCGATGATCGCGCAGAAGGTCGGCGTGGATCCGTCCAAGATCAACTACGTTGCGTTCCGCGGAGGCGGCGAAGCCACGGCGGCCATTCTGGGCGGCAACGTCACCGTCGGCGGCAGCGGCTTCAGCGAGTTCGCCGAATACATCAATGCCGGCAAGATGAAGGCCATCGCCGTGACCTCTGCCACGCGCCTGCCGGGCATCAATGTGCCGACGCTCAAGGAGCAGGGCATCGATGTCGAGATCGGCAACTGGCGTGGCGTCTACGGCGCCCCGGGCATCACGCCCGAGCAGCGCAAGGCGCTGACCGAGATGGTGCTCGCGGCCCTCAAGACGCCGAGCTGGGCCGAGGCCGTGAAGAAGAACGACTGGACGCCTGCTGTCCTGTCGGGCGATGCCTTCGCGAAGTTCGTCGACGACGAGTTCGCGAGTCTGCGCGCGACGATGGTCAAGTCCGGAATGGTCTGAACGTGTCTTCGATCGACATTGCGATCCCGAGGCCGGCGATCTGGCCCCAGACGCTGGTAGGTGTCGGGGTTTTCGTCACCGGACTGGCTCTGGCGTTCGGCGCCATCGACATCTCGTCCGAGGCCGGCTATGGGGGCGTCGGCCCCAATTTCCTGCCCTGGCTGGTGTCGATCGCGCTCACGGTGTGCGGCGCCTGGATCATCTGGGAATCGCGCACGGGTGGTTTCCGCGAGATGGAAGAACCCTCGGGCGCGGTCCAGCCGTATTGGGCCGGGTTCATCTGGGTGTCCGCCGGGCTGCTGCTCAACGCGGCGCTGATCACGACCATCGGCTTCATCTTCAGCTGCACGCTGTGCTACTTGCTGGCGGTGCAGGGCCTGCGGCGCGCGAGCGGGCAGGGGGGCGTCAACGCGCCTCGCACCTGGCTCATCGACATCGTGACGGGTTTGCTGATCTCGGCGCCCGTGTTCTGGATGTTCACCCAGTTCCTCGCAATCAATCTTCCGGGCCTCACTGGGACTGGGTGGCTCTGACATGGAAATCTTCAACGCATTGATGCACGGCTTCGCGCTGGCCATCACCCCTGCGAACCTCTTGTGGTGCCTGGTGGGCTGCGCCCTCGGCACGGCGGTCGGCGTGCTGCCGGGCATCGGCCCGGCCGTGGCGGTCGCGATGCTGCTGCCGATCACCGGCAAGGTCGACGTCACGGCCTCGATGATCTTCTTCTCGGGGATCTACTACGGCGCCATGTACGGCGGCTCAACCACCTCCATCCTCCTGAACACGCCAGGCGAAACCGCCAGCATGGTGACGGCGATGGAGGGCAACAAGATGGCGAAGAGCGGTCGTGCAGGCGCCGCGCTCGCGACGGCTGCCATCGGCTCCTTCGTGGCAGGCACCATCGCCACGGTCATCGTCACGCTCTTCGCTCCTTTCGTGGCCGACTTCGCGGTCAAGCTCGGGCCGCCCGAGTATTTCCTGCTGATGCTGCTGGCCTTCACCACCGTGAGTGCGGTACTTGGCAAGAGCACCTTGCGCGGCATGACGGCCCTGTTCATCGGTCTTGCGGCCGGGTGCATCGGGCTTGACCAGATTTCCGGGCAAGGGCGCTACACCGGGGGCATCCCGGAACTGCTCGACGGCATCGAGATCGTGTTGGTCGCCGTCGGCCTGTTCGCGGTGGCCGAAGTGCTCTACGCCGTGCTCTATGAAGGCAAGGTGGTCGAGGATCAGAACAAGCTCAGCCGCGTGCACATGACTGCTCGCGACTGGAAGCGTTCGATTCCCGCCTGGCTGCGCGGTACCGCCATCGGGACGCCTTTCGGCTGCATTCCGGCCGGTGGCACCGAGATCCCGACCTTCCTGAGTTATGCCGCCGAAAAGAAGCTCGCCAAGGATGCGGACGCCAAGGCCGAATTCGGCACCAAGGGTGCGATCGAAGGCGTTGCCGGCCCCGAGGCCGCCAACAACGCGACGGTGACTGCGGCGCTGATCCCGCTGCTCACGCTGGGCATTCCGACCTCGAACACCACGGCCATCTTGCTGGGCGCGTTCCAGAACTATGGCATTCAGCCTGGTCCGCAACTCTTCACTACGTCGGCGGCGCTCGTGTGGGCGCTCATCGCGTCGCTCTACATCGGCAACGTGATGCTGCTGGTGCTGAATCTTCCCATGGTGGGCTTGTGGGTCAAGCTGCTCAAGATTCCGAAGCCGCAGCTCTACGCGGGCATTCTGATCTTCGCGACGGTCGGGGCCTATGGTATGCGGCAGAGTGCGTTCGACCTGCTGCTGCTCTATGCCATCGGCGTGCTGGGTGTGATCATGCGGCGCTTCGATTTTCCGACCGCGCCGGTGGTGGTCGGGATGATCCTCGGGCCCTTGGCCGAGGCGCAATTGCGCAACGCGATGTCGATCGGCGAGGGCAGTGCAGCGGTGTTCTTCCAGCGTCCGATGTCGATCGCGCTGATCGTCATCGTGCTCGGCGTGCTCATCCTTCCGCGCCTTGCAAAGCGAATGAGCAAATAGCTCTCTCCGGGGCAACACCTGCGGTCCGGCGAAGCCGGCTGCGAGGTGTTTCCCGACGGTCGCTGGCCGCGCTCAATTGCCGGCCGGGCCTGACCCGAGTTGGGCCGTCGTTGCGGTCTTGCCCTGCAAGCGCTGGACTTCGGCCATGTACTCCGGGCCGTTGCGCATCCGCTGGTAGGCCGCATACTGCGACCGATAAGCCGCGCTGTTCGGATCGAAGCTGTCCGAGTTGGCCACCTGGCTCATTCCCGATTTGATCCACAACTTCAGGTCAGCTGCGATTTCAGCGCGGCTCTCTGCACCGGGGCTCGGGTCCGCAGGACCGACACGCAATTCCGGTGCGGCGGCCGCGACCGAACGACTGGCGTTGAGATCGGCCGCAACCTGGGCCCGGGTGAAATGACCCACGGCCGGGATCGGGGCACCGACCCATTGCTCGGCCGGCACGGTTTGCGCGGACACGGCACCCGCCAACGCAAGTGCGGAGATGCCGACAAATAGCTTTGCATTCATGATGAAATCTCCTTGAGGCTCCTGATGTGTGACAGCGGGAATCGCGGACATCACGGAGTGCAACTGTGGCGATTCACCTGCTTTCGCGCTGTGCGTTTGCGCACAGTTTTTTCTCAACCGCTTTTCCCGGCGTGCGAGGTCGAGGATGACAGTCCAGCGTTCCAGTCTTGCCCTGCGGCACATCGCGCTGCTGGAAGGCTTGTCTCAGGAGCGCCTTGACGATCTGGCCCAACGCTGCGTGTGGCAGAGCATCCCGGCCGCCACGTCGCTGCTGTTCCGGTCAGAAGAGAAGAGTGACGTGTACTTCCTGGTGTCGGGCCAGTTGCGCGTGACCACCTATGCGCCGAACGGGCGCCAGGTCACGTTTCGCGACTCGAACGAAGGCGAGTACTTTGGCGATTTGTCCGCCATCGACGGCAAGCCGCGATCCGCCGATGTCGTGACCCTCAAGCCCAGTGTGGTCGCGAGTCTGGACCGCGTCGCGTTCCTCGCGCTGTTGCGTGAGGAGCCGATCATTGCCGAACGCGTGATGCGTGGCCTGGTCAAGCTGGTGCGGCAGTTGTCCGAGCGCGTCATCGACCTGAGCACGATGGGGGTGCAGAACCGCGTGCATGCCGAAATCCTTCGCTTGGCGCAAGCGGCCGGCATCGCCGACAACCAGGCACGCCTGGAGCCCGCGCCGACGCACGCCGAGCTTGCAAGCCAGGTCAGTACCAATCGCGAGCAGGTCACGCGCGAGCTCAACGTGCTCCGGCGCGAGGGTGTGCTTGCACGAGATGGCAAGGCGCTCCTCGTCGTGGATGCGCGTCGTCTCGCGGCGCTGGTGGCGGCTGTGCGGGGCGTTGCCTGAGAACTTATCCCGCTCCCGGTTCAGCGAGACGGCTGATCGGCCGGCGGCACCACGGTGGATCGGCCATCGGGTGACCTGACCGACGCCGAGCCGCTGGAGGGCACCGGTGATCCGTCGGGGGAGACCACGGTGGACCGGCGATCGGGCGTCCGGACGGTCGTGGTTCCGCTGGGCGGCACGGGAGCGCCTTCAGGTGTCACCACGGTGGATCGGCGATCCGGCGTCCGGGTGGTGACATTACGCGGGGGAGCGCCGCGCGCGCGATCCAGATCATGGCCCGCCTTCCGTACGCAGGCATCGCGTTCGGGCGCGGGGAGGTGTCCGCTGTTGCACTTCGCGATTTGCGCATCGAAGCGCCGCTGCGCTTCGGCCTGGTTCGTGGGGGTCTGTGCGACCGATGCCAATGCGACGCCCAGAAAGGCGCTGGAAATCGCAGCACGCTGAAGGATTCTGATCACGGTGTACCCCTGTCGATCGACGATTCGCCGAGTCTATCTTGCGGGCGGTGGCTGCCAACCGCTCCGCGGATGCGCCGCGACGTGCGGCGAATCCAATGCTCGATGTCGTCGATATAGGTGAAGACGGCCGGCACGACCAGCAGGCTCAGCACCGTCGACGTGATGAGTCCCCCGATGACGGCCATCGCCATCGGCGAGCGGAAGCTGGAGTCCGCCGCGCCCAGCCCGAGCGCGATGGGCAACATGCCTGCGCCCATGGCGAGCGTGGTCATGATGATGGGGCGCGCCCGCTTGTGGCACGCGTCGCGCAGTGCGTCCCAGCGGCTCATTCCGTGGTCGCGGCGCGCGACGATCGCGTATTCGACCAGCAGGATCGAGTTCTTGGTCGCGATGCCCATGAGCATGATCAGCCCGATCAGCGACGGCATCGACAGCGCCTTCTGGCCGATCAGCAGCCCCACGAAGGCGCCGCCGAGCGCCAGCGGCAGTGCGCACAGGATCGTGATCGGATGCAGGAAGTCCTTGAACAGCAGCACCAGCACGATGTAGATGCACAGCACGCCCGTCAGCATGGCGAGGCCGAAGCTCTGGAAGAGTTCGGTCATGACTTCGGCGTCGCCCACTTCAGCCACGCGCACGCCAGGCGGCAGATGGCGGATGGATGGCAGCGCCATCGCGGCATCCTTCGCGTCGCCGAGGCCGACGCCCGACAGTTCGATCTCGAAGTTGACGTTGCGCGAGCGGTCGTAGCGGTCGATCACGGCGGGGCCGCCTTCCACCGTGAGCTGGGCGACCTGTTCCAGCATCACCGGTCCACTCGTGCCGGGCAGCGCGAGGCGCCCGAGCAGCGCCAGATCCTGCCGCGCGGAGTCTTCCAGCTTGACGACGATCGGCACCTGCCGTTGCGCAAGATTGAGCTTGGGCAGGTTCTGGTCGTAGTCGCCGAGCGTGGCGACGCGCAGCGTGTCGGCGATGGCCGAGCTGGTCACACCGAGATCGGCCGCGGCTGCGAAGTCCGGGCGTACCGCGATCTCGGGTCGGATCAGGCTCGCGGTCGAGGTGATGTTGCCGAGCCCGGGGATCGTGCGCAGGTCGCGCTCGACGGCGCGCGCGGCCGTGGTCAGGGCGGCCGGATCGTCGCCGCTCAGCGCCAGGATGTACTTCTCACCCGAGCCGCCGAGGCCGACCGTGCTGCGCACGCCGGGCAGCGTTTCAAGCGCGGCGCGGATCCTGTTCTCGATCACCTGCTTGCGTGGCCTGTCGCCGCGCGGGTCGAGCTGGATCGTGAGCGTGGCCTTGCGCGTTTCCGGCGTGCCGAAATTCGCGAACGGGTCGCCGCCCGCGCTGCCGCCGCCGACCGTGGTGTAGACGCTGCGCACGTGCTCGAGCGCCATGACGCGGCGGCGGGTTTCCTCGGCCGCCACGGTGGTCTGCGCCAGCGTCGCGCCCGGCGCGAGCGAAAGGTACACCTGCGTCTGCGAGTTGTCATCCGGCGGGATGAATCCGGTCTTGAGCAGCGGGATCATCGCCACCGAGCCGAAGAAGAAGAGGGTGGCCAGCACCATCGTCTTGAAGCGATGCTTGAGACACCACTCGGCCATCCGCATATAGATCGCGAGCCAGCGGGGTTCCTTCTCGGCCGTGACGATGGGCTTGAGGATGTAGGCCGCCATCATCGGCGTGAGCATCCGCGCCACGACCAATGAGGCGAAAACCGCGAGCGCGGCGGTCCAGCCGAACTGTTTGAAGAACTTGCCGGCCACCCCGCTCATGAAGGCGGTCGGCAGGAATACCGCGATCAGCGTGAAGGTGGTGGCGATCACCGCCAACCCGATCTCGTCGGCCGCCTCCATCGCGGCCTGGTAGGGCGTCTTGCCCATGCGCAGGTGGCGCACGATGTTCTCGACCTCCACGATGGCATCGTCCACCAGGATGCCGACCACCAGCGACAGCGCCAGCAGTGAAACCACGTTGATCGAAAAGCCGAGCAGATACATGCCCACGAATGCCGGAATGGCCGACATGGGCAGGGCCACCGCCGAGATGAAGGTCGCGCGCAAGTCCCGCAGGAAGAGCCACACCACGATCACCGCCAGGATCGCGCCCTCGTACAGCAGATGCAGCGAGCCCTCGTATTCCTCGCGCACCGGCTCGACGAAGTTGAAGGCTTCGGTGAGTTGGATGTCCGGCCGCTCGGCGCGCAATTGGTCCAGTGCCTTCTGCACCGCTGCGCCGACCTCGACCTCGCTCGCGCCGCGGCTGCGGGCCACCTCGAAGCCGACCACCGGCTTGCCGTTGAGAAGGGCCGCCGCGCGCGGCTCGGCGATGGTGTCGCTGACACGCGCGACCTGGTCGAGACGGATGCGCCGGCCGTCCGAGAGCGCGATCTGCATGTCGGCCAACTCGTCAGCCGACCGCACGGTCGCGAGTGTGCGCACGGGCTGCTCGCTGCCGCCGACGTCGGTGCGGCCGCCGGCACTTTCGGTTTGCACTTGCCGCAACTGGCGAGAGATGTCGGCCGCGGTCGCGCCCAGCGCCTGCAGCTTGCCGGGATCGAGATCGACGTGCACCTGCCGCGTCACGCCGCCCACGCGGTTGACCGCGCCCACGCCGCTGATCGCCAGCAGGCGCCGGGTCACGTCGTTGTCGACGAACCACGACAGTGCTTCGTCGTCCATGCGCGTCGACGAGATCGTGAACGCGAGCACCGGTTGCGCAGCGAAGTCCAGCTTGGTGACCACTGGATCGCGCACGTCGGCCGGCAGGTCGGCGCGCACGCGCTGCACGGCGGAGCGCACGTCGTCCACCGCTTCCTGCACCGGCTTTTCGAGACGGAATTCGACGATCAGCGTCACCGCGCCGTCCTGGACCTTGGTCGTGATGTGCTTCAGGCCCTGGACGGTGGCGATCGAGTTCTCGAGCTTGCGTGCGACGTCGTTTTCAAGCTGCGAAGGAGCGGCGCCGGGCAGGGCTGCGGAGACCGTCACTGTCGGCAGGTCGATGTCCGGGAAGTTCTGCACCTTCATCGCGTTGAAGGACAGCAGTCCCGCGAAGGTGAGCAGCACGAACAGCATCACCGCCGGAATCGGGTTGCGGATGGACCAGGCCGACACGTTCATGGTGGCTGCTCCTTTACTTGGCGGCTTCGATCGCCGGCTTCACGGGGGCGGACGTCTGCCCATTCGCGGCAGTGGCGGCGGCGGTGCCTTCCACGACGCGCACGAGGTCGCCGTCGTTGAGGAAGCCCGCGCCCTGGACGACCACGCGTGCGTCCGCGGGCAGTGGGGTCGTGATTTCCACGCGATCGCCCACGCGCCGGCCGGTCTCGATCCGCATCATCGCGACCCGGTTGTCCGGTTGCAACAGGAGCAGGTGGTTGAATCCGTCGCGCGGGACGACCGAAGCCTGCGGCACCGTGACCGCGCTGCTGCGGCCGAGCAGGAAGTCGCCGCGCGCGAACATGCCGGCCTTGATGCCGGTGTTCTGCAGCACGTTGGGAATGTCGACGTAGACGAGGGCGGCTCGCGTCTTCGGATCGACTGTCGGCGCCACGCTGCGCACCTTGCCTTCGACCTGCGCACCGCTCGCGCTGACGACCACCGCCGGCGTGCCGACCGCGATGCGACCCAGTTCGGAAGAGGTGATCTCGGCACGCCATTCGAGCCGGCCCTGCCGAATCAGCCGGAACAGTTCGGCGCCGGCCGTCACGACGCTGCCGACCGTTGCGGTGCGGGAAGAGATCACGCCGTCGTCCGGCGAAATCACCTGCGTGTTGCGGCCGCGCACCTGTTGCGCGGCGAGCACGGCCTCGGCCGCCTCGACCCGCGCCTTCGCGGTCTGTTCGGCGGTCTGGTACTGGTTGATCTGCTGCTGGCTCATCGCGCCGGTGGCCTGCAGCGTGCGTGCGCGCGCCGCGGTGCCGGATGCGTCGGCGGCGGTGGCGCGTGCCTCGGCCAGAGACGCGCGCGCCTGGGCGACATCCGCCTGGACCGAATCGCCCGAGAAAACTGCCAGAACCTGGCCTTTCTTGACCACATCGCCCACGTTCACGCGCACTTCCGCGAGCTTCAGGCCGGTGGATTCGGAACCGACGCTGGCTTCCTGCCATGCCGACACGTTGCCGTTGGCCGCCAACGTGACGTTGAGTTCGCTGGTCTCGGGCTTTGCAACGGTCACGGTCAAGGTCGGGCGGGCCGTCGCGCTTTCGTTCGGCCGGTTGCGCTCGGCTTGTTTGCCGCGCACGAGCCAGAAGGCCGCGCCGGCAAGAACCAGCAGGATGACCAGGACGACGATGAGTGTGGAACGCTTCATTCTTTTCATGGTGACGGGGCAGCGGGAGATGTCGTGGTTGCCACGGATTCGGGTCGCGACCAGCCGCCGCCCATGGCGCGATAGAGCGCAACCCAGGCTTCGGCACGCTCGCGTTGCAGCGCGACGCGCGCAGTCTCCGACGTGAACAGGGTGCGCCGCGCGTCTTCCAGGTCGAACAGGCTCGCGAGGCCGGTGCCGTAGCGCGCCTGCGTGGCGTCGAAAGAGGCCTGGTAGTTCGTGACCGCGACGTCGGCGTCGTTGGCGCGCTCGTCGGTGCTTTGCAGGTTGATCAGCGCTTCCTCGACTTCGCGCACCGCCTGTCGGACCTTGGCGCGGTAGAGGGCGGCCGCTTCGTCGTAACGCACCTTGGCGGCCTCGGAATTGGCCGCGAGCGTGCCGCCATCGAAGATGGGCACGCTCAGCGCCAGCGGCCCGATCGTCCAGGTGTCGAAGCTTTCGCGGAACGCGCCGGCGCGCACCTGCAGCGTCGCGATCGATCCCTGCAGTGTCAGGCGCGGAAAGCGCTGCGCCAGCGCCGCGCCCGCATCCGCGCTGGCGGCGGCAACGGCCTGCTCGGCGGCATAGACATCGGGCCGCTGCGCGAGCGCTTCAGCCGGGACGCTGTGGACGGCCTGCACCGCCGGCAGCGTGACATCGATGGGCGCGGCGTCCAACTTGGCCTTGAGCGTGGTCGCTTCGATGGCGGTGAGCGCGACCAATGCCTGTTGCTGCACGGCACACAGGGCGCGCTGCTGCGTGAGGCGCCCCGACGCCTCGGCAGCGCTCGCACGCGCCAGCGCGGCATCCGCCGGCGCTGTGAAGCCGGCACGCATCGACAGGTCGGTCAGGCGCGCCGACTCGGCACGCGATTGCGCATCCGACGTCGACACCACGAGCTGGCGCCGGCAAGCGCGTTCGGCGAGGTAGCTGTTGGCGGTCTCGGCTGCGACGGAGACCCGCGCATCATCCCAATTGGCGTCGGCACCTGTGAGGCGGTTCTGACTTGCGTCGCGGGTGGCGCGCAGGCCGCCGAACAGGTCGATCTCCCAGCTCGATTGCAGTCCCGCCTGCAGTGTGGTGATGGCGGGCAGGGTGGTGCTCAAGCCGTCGGTGGCGGTGCCGGTCGTCGGCGCGGTGAGGCCCGTGGTGGGCGAATTGCCGCGGCTGGCGGAAGCCGATCCGTTGAGGTTCGGCACCAGCGCGGCGCCGGCCGCCACGCGTGTGGCTCGCGCTTCGGCGATACGCGCGCCGGCGCTGGCGACGTCCGGGCTGGCGGCCTCGGCCGCGAAGATCAGATCGACCAGCAGCGGGTCATTGAGCTGGCGCCACCATTCGGCGAGCGTCGGCAGCGAGCCGCCGTGAGGCAGCGGGGCCGTGGAGGCGGGCAGCGGCGTGCTCCAGTGCGCAGGCGTCGGCGCCTCCACCTTTTCAGGCGGGCGTGGGACGGCGCAGGCCGAAAGCAGCACAGAGGCGACGAGCGTGAGCGCCGGAAGCCGGGGATTCCTCATGAGATCGGGGTTCCGCAAAAAGGAGGCGAGTCAGGCGAACGGGTCGAATTGCCTGCGCGCCATCGTGGGCCGATGAGCCCTGCAAGGGGCGCAGCATAACAAGGCGCAAGCGGGCGTTTTGTCGGTGCGCGCCGCTTTCCTGGGGGCGTCAGCCGGAAGTGGCGCGCTACGATCCCGCCATGTCATCCGCCACCGCCGCTCCGCCCGCATTGCCGCTCGATGCCGAAGGCATCCTCGCGCTCGCCGCGCGCTCGATGTTCCACCTGTTCTCGAGCATCAGCCAGGGCATGTTCCTGGTCGACCGCAGCGGCCGGATCGTCTGGGTCAACGAGGGCTACCGCCGTTTTCTGCCGGCGCTCGGCTTTTCGTCGATCGATCAGTTCCTCGGCCATCGGGTCGAAGACGTGATCCCCAACACGCAGATGCGCCGGGTGCTGGAGACCGGCGAGCCGATCCTGATCGACTTGCTGACCAACAAGGCCGGCACCTTTGTCGTGAGCCGCATTCCGCTGCGGGAGGAGCGCGAAGGCGACGCGGGCGCCCTGCCGGGCGATGTCATCGGCGCAATCGGCATCGTGCTCTTCGACCACCCCGAAACCACCTTGCAGCCGTTGATCAGCAAGTTCGCCTTGCTGCAGCGTGACCTCGACGATGCGCGGCGCGAGTTGGCGAGCCAGCGCAACAACCCGCTGTACCAGCAATCGGCCGACGGGCAGCGGCGCTCCAAGTACACCTTTGCCAGCTTCATCGGCAGCAGCCCGGCGGCGGTGGAGGTCAAGCGCCATGCGCGTCGCGCGGCGCAGTCCTCCAGCCCGGTGCTGCTGCTCGGCGAAACGGGGACCGGCAAGGAACTGCTCGCCCACGCGATCCATGCGGCCTCCACGCGCGCGAAGGGGCACTTTGTCAGCGTGAACATCGCTGCCGTGCCCGACACCTTGCTCGAAGCGGAGTTCTTCGGCGTCGCGCCCGGCGCTTTCACCGGCGCCGACCGCAAGGCGCGCGAAGGAAAGTTCAAGCTGGCCGACGGCGGCACGCTGTTCCTCGACGAGATCGGCGACATGCCGCTCGGCCTGCAGGCGAAGCTGCTGCGCGCATTGCAGGAGGGCGAGATCGAACCGCTGGGTTCGAACAAGCTGGTGCCCTTCGACGCGCGCGTGATCGCCGCGACCTCGCGGGATCTCGCTGCACTGGTGCGCGAAGGCCGCTTCCGCGAAGACCTGTATTACCGGCTCAACGTGCTGCCGGTGCGCGTGCCGCCCTTGCGCGAACGGCGCGGCGACATTCCAGCGCTGGTCGAGGCGCTGGGCGAAGACATGGCCCTGCGCAGCGGCGAGGCGCCGCCCGAACTCACGCCCGACGCGCTGGCGCTGCTCGCCGCGCAGCATTGGCGCGGCAACATCCGCGAACTTCGCAACGTCCTGGAGCAGGTGACGATGCGCAGTGATTCGCAGCGCATCGACGCAGCGCAACTCGAACGTATCCTGCGCGAAGCCGGCCAGGAGCAGATTGCGCCGCCGACGAAGATGCCGATCGAGTCGACGAGCGCTGCCGACGAAAGCACCGCGCTGCTGCGGCCGCTTGCGCAGCAGGTCGCCGAACTCGAGCGCAAGGCCATCGCCGCCGCGATGACTGCGACCGGCGGCAACAAGCTCGCGACCTCGCGGCTGCTCGGAATTTCGCGGGCGACGCTTTACGAACGTCTGGAAAACCCTGACTGAGAAATATGCAATTGCCTGATTTGCAGGCACTCAATCTGTCCTGAAATCGGACGTTTTGCAGGAGACCCAAGGGAAGGTCCTTTGTTTTCAAGACGATGGCGATTGGCACGAACTGTGCAATATTCAGTCACCATTTTCAGGAGACAAAGAATGCAACGTCGTCACCTCGTCGCCCTGGCAGCCACTGCCATCGCGGGAGCCTCCGCCCTGACCGTCCCGGCCTGGGCCCAGTCCAACGAGATCCGCATCGCCCACATCTACAGCAAGACCGGCCCGCTCGAAGCCTATGGCAAGCAGACGCAGACCGGCCTCATGATGGGCTTCAACTATGCGACGGGCGGCACGATGGAGGTCAACGGCAAGAAGATCGTCGTGATCGAGAAGGACGACCAGGGCAAGCCTGATCTCGGCAAGTCGCTGCTGGCTGCGGCCTACGCCGACGACAAGGCGGCACTGGCGATCGGCCCCACGTCTTCCGGCGTTGCGCTGGCGATGCTGCCCGTGGCCGAGGAATACAAGAAGATCCTGCTGGTCGAACCGGCGGTGGCCGATTCAATCACCGGCGACAAGTGGAACAAGTACATCTTCCGCACCGGCCGCAACAGCTCGCAGGATGCCATCTCGAACGCCGTGGCGATCGACAAGCCCGGCGTCACGGTCGCCACGCTCGCGCAGGACAACGCCTTCGGCCGCGACGGCGTGAAGGCGTTCAAGGACGCGCTGAAGAAAGCCAAGCTGGCGCACGAGGAATACCTCCCGCCCGCCACGACGGACTTCACCGCGGGCGCGCAGCGCCTGATCGACGCGCTCAAGGACAAGCCCGGCCGCAAGATCATCTGGATCGTTTGGGCAGGCGCAGGCAATCCGTTCAAGATCGTCGACCTCGACCTGAAGCGCTACAACATCGAGATCGCGACCGGCGGGAACATCCTGCCGGCCATGGCCGCCTACAAGGCGCTGCCGGGCATGGAAGGCGCTGCCTACTACTACTTCGGCATCCCGAAGAATCCGGTCAACGACGCGATGGTGTCGATGCACTACAAGGAATTCAAGTCGCCGCCGGACTTCTTCACGGCCGGCGGATTCTCGGCGGCGATGGCGGTGGTGACGGCACTCAAGAAGACGGGCGGCGACACCAACACCAACAAGCTCATCTCGACGATGGAAGGCATGAGCTTCGACACGCCCAAGGGCAAGATGACCTTCCGCAAGGAGGACCACCAGGCGATGCAGAGCATGTACCACTTCAAGATCAAGGTGGACCCGGCCTTCGCGTGGGGCGTGCCTGAACTCGTGCACGAAATCAAACCGGAAGAGATGGACATCCCCATCCGGAACAAACGCTAGGGGCTTCCCAACTGCGCGCAGCGCGCGCATGCCCCGGGGGCCCTTCGTGAAACACCGCGGAACCGGCTTGGCCGGGCCGCCGGTGTTGCCCCCGGCAGGGGGTGGGCGGCTACACGAAGTGAGCCAACCTGGGGGCGAGCAACATTTTTATGCTTGAAACCAAGAATCTCACGATCCGCTTCGGCGGACACGTGGCGGTGAATGCTGTCAGTTGCGCTTTCGCGCCTGGCACGTTGACGGCGATCGTCGGCCCGAACGGGGCTGGCAAGACCACGTATTTCAATCTCATCTCCGGGCAGTTGAAGGCCACGGAGGGGACGGTATCGCTCGATGGGCAATTGCTCTCGGGGCTGCCGGCGTCGGCGCGCACGCGGGCGGGGCTCGGGCGTGCCTTTCAGCTGACGAATCTCTTTCCGAACCTCACGGTGCTGGAGAACGTGCGGCTGGCCGTGCAGGCCACGCGCGAAGGCGCGCACCGGCGCGGGCTCAATCTCTGGAGCATCTGGAGCGACCATCGCGCGTTGACCGAGCGGGCCGACCAGATCCTGGCCGACGTCGCGCTGAAGGCCAAGGAACACGCGACTGTTGCGAGCCTGCCGCACGGCGACCAGCGCAAGCTCGAAGTCGCGCTGCTGATGGCGCTCGAACCCAAGGTCTTCATGTTCGACGAACCGACGGCGGGCATGAATGCGGCCGAGGCGCCGGTGATCCTCGACCTGATCCGCGCGCTGAAGAAGGACAAGACGAAGACCATCCTGCTCGTCGAACACAAGATGGACGTGGTGCGCGAGCTGGCCGATCGCATCATCGTGCTGCACAACGGGCAGTTGGTGGCCGACGGCGAACCGGCCGAGGTCATCGCCTCTCCCGTCGTGCAGGAAGCCTACCTGGGCGTGGCAAAGGAGGCTCCTCAATGAGTGCGGAAAACCTGCTCGAACTGGCCGGCGTGCACACGCACATCGGCGCGTATCACATCCTCCATGGCGTCGACCTCGTGGTGCCGAAGGGCCAACTCACGATGCTGCTCGGCCGCAACGGCGCGGGCAAGACCACGACACTGCGAACCATCATGGGCCTCTGGCATGCATCGCAGGGCACCGTGCGCTTCGGCAGCAAGGACATCACCGCGCTGCACACGCCGCAGATCGCCGAACTCGGCATTGCCTACGTGCCCGAGAACATGGGCATCTTCTCGGACCTCACGGTCAAGGAGAACATGCTGCTCGCGGCACGCGGCGCGAAGAACGCGGAGCAGATGGACGACAAGCGCCTGCAGTGGATCTTCAAGCTCTTCCCCGCGGTCGAGAAGTTCTGGAACCATCCGGCCGGCAAGCTGTCAGGTGGGCAGAAGCAGATGCTCGCCGTGTCGCGGGCGATCGTCGAGCCGCGCGAGCTCCTCATCATTGACGAGCCCAGCAAGGGCCTCGCGCCGGCCATCATCAACAACATGATCGATGCCTTCAGCGAGCTGAAGCGCAGCGGCGTGACGATCCTGCTCGTCGAGCAGAACATCAATTTCGCGCAGCGCCTCGGCGACACCGTGGCCGTGATGGACAACGGTGTTGTCGTGCACAGCGGAAGCATGGCGGCGTTCTCGGCGGACGAGCAGTTGCAGCAATCGCTGCTGGGACTGGCACTATGAAAATTGACTTCGACTGGAAGCCGCTCGCATTGGTACCGGTGCTCGCGCTGATCGCGCTGCCGTTGACAGGTTCCTTCTCGACCTGGCTCACGCTCACGGTCGCGGGCCTTGCGATGGGCATGATCATCTTCATCATCGCCTCCGGCCTGACGTTGGTCTTCGGCTTGATGGACGTGCTGAACTTCGGCCACGGCGTATTCATCGCGCTCGGCGCCTTCGTGGCCAGCAGCGTGCTTGGCACCATGAGCGACTGGACCGGCTCGCAGGAACTGTGGCGCAACCTCGTCGCGGTGTTCCCGGCGATGCTGGTCGCGATGGCGGCCGCGGGCGCGGTCGGACTGGCCTTCGAGCGCTTCATCGTGCGGCCTGTGTATGGCCAGCATCTGAAGCAGATCCTCATCACGATGGGCGGAATGATCATCGGCGAGGAACTGATCAAGGTCATCTGGGGCCCCGCACAGATTCCGCTGCCGTTGCCCGAGGCATTGCGTGGTTCACTGCTCGTCGGCGACGCGGCGATCAGCAAGTACCGCATCCTCGCGGTCATCGTCGGCGCCTTCGTTTTCGGCCTGCTGGCCTGGACGCTGGGGCGAACCAAGATCGGCCTCCTGATTCGCGCCGGCGTGCAGGACCGCGAAATGGTCGAGTCGCTCGGCTATCGCATCGGGCGCCTGTTCGTCGGCGTGTTCGTGGTGGGCAGTGCGCTCGCCGGACTCGGCGGCGTGATGTGGGGACTCTTCCAGCAGAACCTGATTCCGCAGATGGGTTCGCAGGTCAACGTGCTGATCTTCATCGTGATCATCATCGGCGGGCTCGGCTCGACGACCGGTGCGCTGATCGGCGCCTTGCTCGTCGGCCTGATGAACAACTACACGGGCTTCCTGCTGCCGACGCTGACGCAGTTCGCCAGCATCTTCCTGATGGTGGCGGTGCTCTTGTGGCGTCCGCAAGGCGTCTACCCCGTGGCGAACCGTTGAAAGGACGACCATGCTGAATCGTCTTCTTTCCAACGACCTGCCGCGCAGCCGACTGCTCGCGGTGCTGCTCGCTGCGCTGGTGCTGGGCCTGGCCTTCGCGCCGTTCATTTTCCCGGGCGTCAAGGCGCTCAGCGTCGCGGCCAAGGTGCTGGTGTTCATCGTTTTGGTCGCGAGCTTCGACCTGCTGTTGGGCTACACGGGCATCGTGAGCTTCGCGCAGACCATGTTCTTCGGCATCGGCGCCTACGGCATCGCGATCTCGGCGACTCGGCTCGGCGCAGGGTGGGGCGCGTTGCTGGTCGGGCTGGGCGCGGCGCTCGCGATCTCGCTGGTGCTGTCGCTGGCCATCGGGCTCTTCTCTCTGCGTGTGCGCGCGATCTTCTTCGCGATGATCACGCTGGCCGTGGCCTCCGCGTTCCAGACGCTGGCTTCGCAGTTGTCTGATTTCACCGGCGGCGAGGACGGCCTGACCTTCAAGCTGCCGGAACTGATCTCGCCGAGTTTCGAGTTTGCCGACGAGCCCTTCCTCGGCGTGTCGCTCGATGGCCGCCTGCTGTGCTACTACATGCTGTTCGTGCTGGCGGTCGTGCTCGTGCTGGCGCTGCTGCGTATCGTGAACTCGCCCTTCGGCCGCGTGCTGCAGGCGATCCGCGAGAACGAGTTCCGCGCGGAGGCGATCGGCTATCGCGTGGTGGTCTATCGCACGACGGCTTCGGTGCTGTCGGCGCTGTTCGCGACGCTGGCGGGCGCGATGCTCGCGATCTGGCTGCGCTACAACGGGCCGGACACTTCGTTGAGCTTCGAAATCATGATCGACGTGCTGCTGATCGTGGTGATCGGCGGCATGGGCACGATCTACGGCGCCGTGGTCGGTGCGGTGATCTTCGTCATCGCGCAGAGCTACTTGCAGGATCTGCTGCGCCTCGGCAGCGAAGCCCTGAGCGGGGTGCCGTGGCTGGCGGCATTGCTGTCGCCCGACCGATGGCTGCTGTGGCTCGGGGTGCTGTTCGTGCTCTCTGTCTACTACTTCCCGACCGGCATCGTCGGCCGTCTCCGTGCAAGGGCATCGCGATGAATTCACCGACCTCGAACTACGCGCAACTGGCGGGCCGCGAGATCCATTGGATGGACTGGGGCAACGCCGACGGCCCGGTGGTCGTCGCGTGGCATGGCCTGGCGCGCACCTGCCGCGACATGGACGAACTCGCGGGTCATTTCGCAGGGCACGGCTTTCGCGTGATCTGCCCCGACACCATCGGCCGTGGCTTGAGTCAGTGGAGCACGGCGCCGGACGATGAATACCAGTTGTCTTTCTACGCGCGGATCGCCACGACGCTTTTCGATGAACTGAAGCTGACGCGCGTGCATTGGGTCGGCACATCAATGGGCGGGGCGATCGGCATGGTCTGCGCGGGCGGGCTTGCCGAACCGTCGATGAAGCCGCGCATCGCGAGCCTGGTGCTCAACGACAACGCGCCGCAGATCGCCGACGCGGCGGTCGAGCGCATCCGCTCCTACGCGGGCAAACCGCCGGCCTTCGACACGGTCGCCGAACTCGAAGCCTTCTTCCGCACCGTCTACAAGCCCTACGGCTGGCTGAGCGATGCGCAGTGGCGGCGGCTGACCGAGACTTCGACGCGGCGCCTGCCCGATGGTCGCGTGACGCCGCACTACGACCCCGCGATGGTGCGGCAGTTCATCGCGCAGCCGGACGACTACCTGCTGTGGTCGCACTACGACGCGATCGACGTGCCGGTGCTGTGCCTGCGCGGAGTCGAATCCGACCTGGTCCTGCCCCCGACGCTGGACGAGATGCGTCGCCGCGGGCCGGGCGCGCAGGGCCGGCTCCAGATCATCGAGGTGCCGGGTTGCGGGCATGCGCCGGCGCTCAACGTGCCCGAGCATCTGGATCCGATCGAAGCCTTTGTTCGCGCCGCCAGCATCTGAGCGCGGGTGGTCGCACAATCGTGCCGCCCATCCCAACACGGAGTCATCTCATGGCGCTTTCGCTCTACGACATTTCGGTCCCGGTGTTCACCCGCGGACTCGGCCAGCTCTCGCACATCCTGGACAAAGGCCTCGCGCATGCGGAGGCGGCAGGCACTGATCCTTCGGAACTCGTGAATGCGCGCCTTGCGCCGGACATGTTCACCCTCGCTGGACAAATCCAAAGCGCGAGCGATGCCGCGAAATTCGGCACTGCGCGGATTGCGGGCGTCACGCCACCCAGCTTTCCAGACGACGAAACGACTTTCGCCGAACTGGTGGCGCGCATCACCAAGACCGTCGACTATCTGCAGACAGTGGATCGCGCATTGATCGACGGCGCCGAAGATCGCGAGGTCACGATGAAGGTGCGTGGCAATGAGTTGAAGTTCACCGCGCAGCGCTATCTGCTGCAGTTCTCGTTGCCCAACTTCTTTTTCCACGTCACGACGGCCTACGACGTGCTGCGTCACAGCGGAGTGCCTGTCGGCAAGCTCGACTACCTGGGACGCTTCTGACCAGGTGACGGCCTCAAGCTCAAACCAAGGGTAAACACCAAGACCGAGACTGCGCGCGAGAACGAATTCCAGTCGGACTGCTTTCACAAGGGCTCCGACCATGAACTCGATTTCCAGGCGCAGTTTCTTCGCGTCGCTCGGCGTTGCAATGGGTGCGGCCTGCGCGCCGTGGCCCGCGTCGGCCGCTTCGCCCTTGCTCGAAGACCAGGGGCCGGCCCCTGGCTTTGCCGGCATCGACAGGTGGCTCAACTCGACGCCGCTGAGCATGCAGGACCTCGCGGGCAAGGTCGTACTGGTCGACTTCTGGACCTACTCGTGCATCAACTGCATCAACACCTTGCCGCATGTCGTGCGCTGGTACGAGAAGTACAAGGACCAGGGCTTCGTCGTCGTCGGCGTGCACACGCCTGAATTCGCATTCGAGAAGTCCACCCCGAACGTGGAGGCCGCACTTCAACGATTCGGCATCCGATACCCGGTGGCGCAGGACAACCGCTTTGCGACCTGGAAAGCCTGGCACAACCAGTACTGGCCCGCGTTCTACCTCGTCGACAAGTCGGGACGCGTGGTGCGCCAGCACTTCGGCGAAGGCGAGTACGACCAGATGGAACAGGCGATCAAGGCGTTGCTCGCACAGCCCGTGAAGGGCTGAATTCGGCTACGCGGCCTCGGCCCGGGTGGGCCAACCGGCGAGATGACGGTCCGCGATGCCGGCGAGCGCCGTGATCCACGCGTTGGTGTCGTTGAGGCAGGGGATGTATTGGAAGGTCTCGCCGCCTGCGCCGAGAAACGCGTCGCGGCCCTCCATCGCGATTTCTTCCAGCGTCTCCAGGCAATCGGCTGGAAAGCCAGGGCACATCACGTCGACTCGCCGAACACCCGCGGCGGCGAGTTCGCGCAGCGTGGGTTCGGTGTAGGGCTGCAGCCATTTGGCGCGGCCGAAGCGCGATTGGAAGGTGACGCGGTACTGCGCCGGTGTGAGCTGCAAACGTTCCGCCAGCAGGCGTGCCGTTGCAACGCATTGCGCCTGATAGGGATCGCCGAGCTTGATGTTGCGTTCCGGAATGCCGTGAAAGCTCATCACCAATTGGTCGGGCCGGCCGTTCTGCCGCCAGTGGCGCGTGACGCTCTGGGCCAGCGCATCGATGTAGCCCGGGTCGTCGTGGTAGTCGTTGACGAAACGGAACTCCGGCACGCGGCGTACGCGGGCGCTCCATGCGTTGACGGCATCGATCACGCTGGCCGTGGTGGTGGCTGAATACTGGGGATAGGCCTGCAGCACAAGCACGCGGGTCGCGCCTTCGGCCTTGAGTTGGTCGAGGCGGGTGGCGATCGATGGCTGGCCGTAGCGCATGGCGTCTCGCACCGTGACGCGATGGCCGCGTTCGCCGAGCCAACCGTTCAACAGGGTCGCCTGCTTCTTCGTCCACACCTTGAGCGGAGAACCCTCGGACGTCCAGATGCTGGCGTACTTGGCGGCCGATTTCGCGGGCCGTGTGCGCAGGATGATGCCGTGCAGGATCAGCGCCCAGACGGCGCGCGGAATCTCGACAACGCGCGGGTCGCCGAGAAAGTCGGCGAGATAGGGGCGCACGGCCTTCGCCGTCGGCTCGTCGGGCGAGCCAAGGTTGCACCAGAGCACGGCAATGCGATCCTGGGCATTCTCTTCGGCAGGCGGTGGGTCTCGAAAAGGCATGCGGTATTCTCGACCATGGCCACCGCGACCCCTCATTCCCTGACACTTGACGTGAAACGCATCGCCGCGATTTCACTCGATCTCGACGACACGCTCTGGCCGATATGGCCCACCATCGAACGCGCCGAGCGCGTCCTGCACGAGTGGCTGCTGCGCGAGGCACCGAAGACCGCGAACCTGCTCGTCACGCCGGGCGTCTTGCGCCAACTGCGCGAGGCCACGGAGAAAGAGCGTTCCGATCTCGCACACGACCTGAGCGCCATGCGCCGCGAGTCGATTCGCACCGCATTGCGCCGCGCGGGCGAAGACCCGGCCCTCGCCGAGCCCGCCTTCGAAGTCTTCTTTGCCGAGCGCCAGCGCGTTCAGCTCTATGACGACGTCTTGCCCGCGCTCAAGTGGCTCAGCGAGCGCTATCCGCTGGTGGCGATTTCCAACGGCAATGCCGATGTGCATCGCACGGGCGTCGGGCGCTGGTTCCGCTCCGCGTTCAACGCACGCGAATTCGGCAGCGGGAAGCCGCATGCGCCGATCTTCAGGGCGGCGGCCGCTTCGGTCGGGCTGTTGCCCAAGGATGTGCTGCATGTCGGTGACGACGCGGCGCTGGACGTCGTCGGCGCGCTCGGCGCGGGCATGCAGGCAGCGTGGCTCGTGCGCGACGAGCGGCCCTGGGAACACGACGCGCGGCCGCAACTCATCGTGCCGAACCTGCACGCGCTCTGCGTGGCGTTGATGTCGGGCGACAACTGAATCAGCGCGTGCCGACGGAACTCAGCAGGCTGTCCTGCAATGTCGACAGGGTGTTCAGGCTCTTGATCATCCCGGCTGAATTGCTGCTCGCATTGATGATGGTCTGGTTCACGATGTGCTGGTTGTCCAGCGTGTTCTGAATGATGGTGCCGAAGTTCACGCCGCCCTGTTGCGCCTGAACGGTGTTACCCGGGCCGTTCTGCACCAGGTTCAGGCTCGCCATCTGCTTGTTGAGCTGCGCAGCCTGCACCGGCGTGAGGTCGTTGATATGGCTGAAGTCGAGCGTCGTCTGTGTCACGAGGCTGCCGTTGATGTAGGTCGCCCGCGTGATTCCGAAGCTCACCAGCAGGCCGTTGCCAGGGTCGAAGCCGCCGCGCATGTGGTCCAGCGTCTGGTCGCTCACGGTCATCCACACGCCAGCGCTTGGTTCTTCGGAATCGGGTCCGGCCGCCAGCGCTGGCGAAAGGACGCTGCCCACAAGCAGGCACAGGCAGACCCGCAATCCAGCGCGCACGAAAGGGAGGCGGGCGGCGTGCATCAGAATTCCCCGGGTCCCAGCTTCGGGACCGTGACCTGAAACAGGCTGTCGCGGCTGATGCCTTGTGTCCCGATGGGCGCGTGCGGTGCAACGCGCCAGTCGGCAGCCAGGTTGAACCGCGCCTGGTCCATGCGGTTGTGGATGACGAAGAGCAACCCGTTCTTCCAGCTCTCCTCGAAGGATTTGCGCGAAACCGCCCGCGTGCCCTGGGCTGGATCGCCAATCAGCACGCGATCGTCCTGCAGGCCCTTGACCACGACGAAGTGCTGGTAGCCGTTCGTGTTGATCAGGACGATCGCCGGAACGCGCGCCTGGTTGAGTCTGTCGAGCGGCTGTTCGAAGCCGTCGGCATCGAAGCCATGCGCATCCAGGTAGCGCTTCATGTCCAGCAGCGAGAAGCCCTCCTTGTGGATCTTGGCCTGGTCGCCGTTCTCGTACATCTCCTTGAACACGTCCTCTTCGGTGACCGGATAGTTGTAGTGGTGCGTGAGCAGGGTGGCGACGGCGGCCGACCCGCAACTGAAGTCGTACTTCTGGATGAGCGTGCGCCCCGTCTTCGCCTGCTTCAGGCTTGTGATGGGCATGTTCACGTCGCCCATCCCCAAGGACAAGTAGGCCCGCTGGGCGGGCGCTGCGGTGGCTGCAGCGAGCAGTGCGACGGAAAGCAGCATGCGGCGCATGGCGCTCTCCTCAGTTCATCTGCAAATGAAGGATCACCGCGTTCTGTATCAGTACATTCGCGCCACTGTTCTGGATCACGACCGGCAAGCCGCTCATGTTCGCGAACGAGCCCGAACTGATGGTGTTGTCGCCTGTATTGACATTCCGCGCCGAGTTGTCGGCCGTGGTGCCATTCAGCGTCATGTCGTTGCGGACCAGATCGGTGCCGCCCCGATAGCCTGCCAGTGTCGAAGAGTCGACCGGCGTCGCGACGAAGGCGACGCGATCGACCTTGGCCGAATCATCACCGATTGGCAACGCGCCTTGCGCCGCGGCCGCCATCGGCAGCAGGATCCCCAGGGCCGCGCAAACGGACCCGTAGAGGGTAAGGAATTTCATGGCGTCTCCCCTTGGCCAGCTTATAGGGCGAGAGCCGACTCGCGCCGTGCAGCCTGAACGGGTCAGGCTGCGCGGCGCTCATCGGACATCGCTATCGATCAGCGACCCACGCTCAGGTTCGCCTGGACGTTCACGCTTTGCTGGACCAGCGAGGACAGGCCACTGTTCTGGTTCGCGACCATGATGCCGGCTGCCGTTTGACCGACGCTCGTCATGGTGTTGGACATGTTGAACGTGCCTGCATCGACCGTCACCGTGCCACCTGCGCCGCCCGTGCCGCCGTTGCCGACGCCACCGGTTCCGCCGTTGCCCGTGTTGGTTCCGCCTGCGCCCGCGCCGCCCGCGCCGCCGGTGCCGCTACCGCCTGCGCCGCCGGCGCCTGCAGTGTTGCTGCCATTGCTGGCGCTGCCGTTGGTGGCGCTGCCGTTCGTGCTCGAGCCGCCTGCGCCGCCCGTGCCCGCGCCGCCGGTCTGGGTGCCGGTCGCCGTGCTGGTGGCCGCTCCGCCGCCGCCGCCCGAACCGCCCGCTCCACCGGCGCCCGTGGCGCCGCTCGCGCCGCCCGCGCCTGCCGTGCTGGTCGATGTGCCGGCTCCGCCTGCACCGCTCGCGCCGCCTGCGCCTGCCGTGCCGCTGGCACCGCCTGCGCCGCCTGCGCCGCCGGCTGCGCCGTTGCCGCCCGCGCCGCCTGCTGCGCCGGCCAAGCCGCCGTCACCGCCTCCGCCGCCTCGGCCGCCATTGCCGCCCGAGCCTGCCGAGGTGCTGCCGGAGCTTCCGCCACCGCCGCCACCGCCACTCCTGCCGCCGAGCGCAGCGGAGAGGCTGCCGCTGCTTCCGCCACGGCCGCTGTCGCCGCTCGAGCCGCCGCGTCCGCCGTCGCCGCCACTGGATGAGGCGCGTCCGCTGCCGGTCAGACCAACGGCGATGCCGCCGAGGCCGTTGCCGCCGTCACCCGCTTCGGAACCGCCATTGGTGGCGCTGCCATTGGTGACGTTGCCGTTGGAGGCCCGTCCGCCAGCCGCACCGACGGCACCATTGCCGACGGCACCGTTGCCGCCTTGGCCTGTGCCGGTGGCCGTGCCGCCCCTGCCCGTGCCGCCGGTTCCGCCGTAGCCCTTTCCGCCCGCTGCGGAACCCATGTTGTAGGCAACGTTTCCGATGTTGTTGATGCGGTTGTGCGACACAGTTCCGTCGAGATTGCTGGTCGCCGTTGCGGTGGTCCTGGTGAAGTTGAAAGCGTTGTCGAACGTGCCTGTCGACCCGTTGTTCAGCGCGGCGGAGCGCGCGTCAGCCGTAGCGTCACCCGTGTTGCTGCGCGTATGCGTGCTGCTGTCCGTACGCGAATGCGTGCTGCTGTCGGTGAACGAGAGTGAATGGGTGCTGCTGTCCGTATTGCTATTGGTGTCGTCTCCACGCCCCGACGGTCCTGCCGTTTGATCGGCGAACACTGCCCCGCTGAACCCGAAGGCAAGCGCAATGGCCGAAGCCACAAGTGTCTTTTTCATGAACCCTCCAAAAAAAGTTGAACAAGCTTGGTATTGACGTGCGTCGCCGCAAATCGAAGGCCGCGGTGCAACTTCGATGCCAGCAAATTACGGCTTGTTTCGTGAGAACGATTCCTCATTGGAGGAAGGCCTTGCGTGACGATTCGGTGACTTGCGCGCCGAGAATTTCAGCGGCCCGAAAGACCGCTTTTTGCGCTCCTTCTGTCACATCTGCTTGACGGTAAATCGATGGCAAACCGTTGCTTTTCGGGCGCAACGCCAGTGTATGCCTTGCATGCGCGACACGGCGCGATCCATCGTGTTGTGTCTCAACCGTGGGACACCACCACCCGGTTCGGCAGCGGTGTCTGCGGCGCGCCGCAAGAGGTGCGCGTGAGGGCGCCGTGTCGTGTTGTCGGCGGCTTGCGCCAGCGCATTCGTGCCCGAACTGCAACACCGCTGAGACACATCGCAGGTTGATCGCGACCGCTTACTTTTGTTTGCAACTTACGGCTTTGCACGACCTTAACAAAACGTATACGCTGCCCGCGGGAACCTCGCACGAAGAACACAACGAGGGGGCAACGATGGAGACAATTCGTCCGAACAGGGCGCTCGTGCTGATTGCCTGTTCATCGATGGCATGGTCAAGTGCGATCGCGCAAACGCAGGCGCAGGGCCAGGGGACACCGTCCACCCGCAACGCCAAGCAGGGCCAGGGGCCGTCGGCCGCGCGGCGCCTCGAAGCCCTTCAACGTCAGCTGGCGGAGCAAGGTCGCCAGATCGACGAGCTCCGGCAGCAGGCGGCCGAGCAGGAGACCCGCTACAAGGAACTCTCGGAACGCGTCACGGCCCAGGGGCAGGCGGTCAACCAGAACACCCAGGAGGCGCGTCGGCTGCCGGCCCCGGGCTCGAAGCCGGAGGTCGTGGGGAGCGCCATACCCAGCGAGACCACTGAGGACACCTCCACCAGACCCGTGCGCGTGGGCGTCGCGCCGAGCGAGGAAGCCCAGGCACCGCCGGTGGCGCAGATCTTCCCGGAGCCAAGCATCCTCACACCCAAGGGCACGTTCGTCTTCGAGCCCTCATTGCAATACGGCTATTCGTCGAGCAATCAGGTTGCGTTGGTGGGCTATACGGTGATCCCCGCGATCCTGATCGGCCTGGTCGATGTGCGCCAATACAAGAACAACACATTCATCGCCGCAGCCACGGGTCGCTTTGGCGTGACCAACCGCATGGAACTGGAACTGAAGATTCCGTACCTCGCCCGATCGAACAACACCATCAGCCGCGAGATCTTCACCGGCTCGGCCTTCGACAACGTCTTCGACACGCACGGCAACGGCATGGGCGACATCGAGGCCGCGGTCCGCTATCAGATCGCCGACGGCCGGGACAACAACAAGCCCTATGTCGTCGGCTCGCTGCGCTTCAAGGGTCGAAACGGCAAGGACCCCTTCGAGGTGCCGACCGACTGCGTGACGCGCTGCATCGGCAACACCACGGGCACCGGGCTGCCGCTCGAACTCCCGACAGGCTCCGGCTTCTATTCGTTGCAGCCGAGCATCAACTTCCTGCTGCCCTCCGATCCAGCGGTCTTCTTCGGTGGCCTCAGCTATACCTACAACTTCGCCCGTAACAACGTCAGCCGCACGGTGCTGAACGGCCAGACCGAGTTTCTCGGCGATGTGCAGGCAGGTGGCGTGTTCGGCATGAACTTCGGCATGGGCATGGCGCTCAACGAGCGCTCGTCCTTCAGTCTCGGCATGGAACTTTATTCCGTCGCCCCCACCAAGCAGAACGGCCAGACCGTCCTCGGTTCGGTACGCACACAGCTGGCATCGCTGCTGCTGGGCTATTCGTACCGCTACAACGACAAGACCGTTCTCAACGTGAGCGTGGGTGCCGGCCTGACGCGTGACACCCCCGACCTCCAGCTGACCGTCAGGCTGCCGATGTCGTTCTAGCAGGCCCTGGTGGTCCTTCGCCATGCAGCCCGGAAGCATCCTTTGCGTGACGCTGGGCGGCAGTGCGGCCGAAGTGTTGGACCCGCTGATCGCCCGAGGCTGGGACGTGACGCAGGTCGGCGATCTGGTGGCGGCGGGCCGCGTGCAGGCGCATCGGCATTTCAAGGTCGGCATGCTGATCGTCGGGCCGTCGCTGAACGTGCCCGAAGCGGCGGTGGAAGCCTGCGTCAATAGCTCGGCGGGCTCCGAATGGGTGAGCGTGTGCGATGCGCATGCGCTGGAGTCGACCGGTTTCCGCGAGCTGGTACTCGGCTGCTTCTTCGATCACCAGGTGACGCCGGTCGATCTTCAGGACCTGGAGCGAACGCTCGAACATGCCAGCCAGCGCGCGATGCTGCGACTTCGGCACAACGCGGCGCACAGCCACGCCATCGACGCCCTTGGCATGGTGGGGCAGGGCCCTGCGATCACGCGGCTGCGCCAGCAGATCCGCAAGGTCGCGGCGACCGATGCGCCGGTGCTGATCGGCGGCGAAAGCGGCAGCGGCAAGGAGCTGGCGGCGCGCGCGATTCACCAATGCTCGCAACGCTCGGCCGGCCCCTTCGTTGCCGTCAATTGCGGTGCGATCTCGCCGTCGCTGATCCAGTCCGAACTGTTCGGGCATGAGCGCGGCGCATTCACGGGCGCTTCGTCGGAGCGTCGAGGGCTGATCGAGGCGGCCAACGGCGGCACGATCTTCCTCGACGAGATCGGCGATCTTCCGCTCGAATTGCAGACGAACCTGCTGCGCTTCCTGCAGGAGAAGACCATCAGCCGCGTCGGTGCAGTGCGCAACCTGCATGTCGACGTGCGGGTGGTGGCGGCATCGCACGTGGACCTGGCCGAGGCGGTGGCCGTGGGGCAGTTTCGCGACGATTTGTTCTATCGGTTGAACGTGCTGTCGATCGAAGTCGCCCCGCTGCGGCGGCGCATGGAAGATGTGCCGATCCTCGCGGAGTATTTCTTCCAGCGCTGCGCCGCCAAGAGCCGGGCGCGCGTGAAGGGGTTCAGCCGGCAGGCGGTCGCCGCCATGCTGGCGCACGCCTGGCCGGGCAATGTGCGCGAGCTCTTCAATCGCGTGCAGCGCGCGGTGGTCATGACCGACCGGCGCCTGATCGGGCCGAACGATCTCGGCCTGATGCCGGCCGACAACCAGGTCGGCATGGGACTGGATGCCGCGCGCACGGCGGCTGAGCGCGACGTGATCGTGCTCACGCTGACGCGCGTCGGTCGCAACGTCACGCATGCGGCCCGCGAGCTCGGTGTCTCGCGCATGACCTTGTACCGTCTGATGGACAAACACAGCATTGCGCTCGACGCGGAACCCCGTCCGCACGTGACGCCGCCGTGGTCGACGACGCCGCCGTTGCGGCCGGCGCCGGCCGGAGCAGCACGACCGATCGACGCCATCCTGACCAACGCACCGGCCACCGGATTCCTCGCCGACTGGGACAGCGCCGGCAAGCCGGTCGGCCGGGCCTGAGTCCGCGTCAGAGCGTTGCAGCCGCGGCGATGGCGCTGCGCACCGCGCCTTCGAGCGTCCCGGGGTAGTCGCCCTCCACGTAGTCGCCGCAGGCAACAAGACCCGGCGCGACGTGCATCGGGGGGCGAACCAGCCCGGGCGTGCATGCGAAGGTCGCGCGCCGTTCGATCACGGTCAGGATCGGTTGCAGCCCGTCCTGACCCAATTGCTCGCGGGCCTGCGCTTGAACCAGGCGCTGGAGCGCCTCGCGATCGTCGGTGCTTGCGCTGATCACGAAGGCGAGCAGGCCGCGCGGACCACCGAGCCGGCCGCGGTCGAAGGCGAACTGCGCAGGCGCCTCGGGCGTGCTGCGCAACGTGACGAAGGGCGCGGGCAGCGCTGCCGTGTCGCCATGGAGATAGACCGTGGTGATGGCTTCGTGCGTCAGCGCGTCGGCCATGGCAGACCAAGCCGGTGCGAGGTCAGCGGCGAGGCGCGCGGCTTCCCACGGCGCGCAGGCCAGCACCACGCGGTCGAACGGTTCGTCGTCGACGCGCCAGCCCGCGCCGTCCGGTGTGATGGCGCGCACGCGGCGTCCGAGTTCGGTCCGCGCGCCTTGCTGCCGCAGCCAGCGGTCGGCTGCATCCGGAAAAAGTGCGCCGAGGTCGACACGCGGCAACAGAAACTGCGAGCCGCCAGGCGTCCGGAACAGCGCCTGCGCGAGCACATGCAGGAAGACCTTGCCGCTGGCTTGATCGGCAGGCGTGTTGAGCGCGGAGACGCACAGCGGCTCGGTGAGTTCGGCGCGCACGCGGGGCGTGAGCGTGGAACACAGGCCGGCCACCGTTTCCTCTTCCGGGCAGACGAATCCTTGCCGTTGCCAGCGCATGGCGGTCTTCAGCAGCGAAAGCTTGTCCTCCCACGACCAGCCGCGCGCACTGACAACGCCTGCCACCACATCCAGGGGCGCGATGCGCCGCGTTGCCCGGTCGAGCCACGCGGGCAGTTGCGGCAGCGAGAGACCGGTGCCGTCGGGAAAGCGCAGATTCAGCGGCAAGCGCTGGAAGGCGACATCGGCATCGACACCGACGCGCGCCATCAGGGCCAGCGAATCAGTGTAGGCGGCGATCAGGATGTGCTGGCCGTTGTCGAGCGTCACGCGCTCGCCGTTCGGGAGTGTCGCCGGCAGCGCGCGCGCTCGGCCGCCCCAGTTTCTCGCGGCTTCGAAGACGCTGACCGAATGTCCCCCGCGCACTGCCTTGACCGCGCAGGCCAATCCGGCCCAGCCGCCCCCGATGATCGCCACACGGCTCAAGTCAGAGCTTCCCGAGTGCCTGCACGCGCCATGCGAGCCAGAGCTTGCGTACCGGCGTCAGGCTCACACGCTGATTCAGCACCTGGAAGTTGTCGCGCTCGATCTCCGAAAGCAGCGTGCGGTAGATGCTGGCCATCATCAGCCCCGGCTTCTGCATGCGCCGATCCGCCGACGGGAGGAGGGCCAGCGCTTCATCGTAGGCCGCCTGCGCGCGATCGGCCTGGAACTTCATCAGTGCGATGAAGCGATCGGAATGGACGCGGTTGAGGATTTCGTGCGCCTTCACGTCGAACTGCTGCAGTTCATTGACCGGCAGGTAGATGCGCCCCCGCAGCGCGTCCTCGCCGACGTCGCGGATGATGTTCGTCAACTGAAGCGCGAGGCCGAGCTTGTGGGCGTAGGCCGTGGTCTGCGGATCGGTCTGGCCGAAGATGCGCGCTGCGCCTTCGCCCACCACGCCGGCCACCAGGTGGCAATAGCGCCGCAGCGCCGCGAAGTCGAGATAGCGCGTCTGGTCGAGGTCCATCTGGCAGCCCTCGATCACTTCATGCAACTGGCGTTCCTCGATGCCGTATTCGGCCGCGTGCGGCATCAGGGCCTGCATCACCGGATGGTGCGGCTGGCCTGCGTAGGACTGGGCGACCTCGGTGCGCCACCAGGCGAGCTTGGTGGCGGCAACGCCGGGGTCGCTGACTTCGTCGACCACGTCGTCGACTTCCCTGCAAAACGCATAGAACGCGGTGATCGCGGCGCGGCGCGGTTTCGGGAGGAACAGGAAGGCGTAATAAAAACTGCTGCCCGAGGCAGCGGCCTTGTCCTGGACGTACTGCTCGGGGGTCATCGTGCGGGCCTCTTCATGCGGGCGATTGTCTCCGCATCCGCAGGGCCCGCCACGCGAGCAGCGGCGCATCGGCCTTGCCGAGGGTGGGCCGGCGCGAAAAAGTGTCGCAGCCCAGCGCCTCGATCTTGTCGAGGATGCGGCTGCCGCCTTGCACCACGAAGCGCAACTCCCACCCGGCACGACCCGGCAGGCGATGGACCAGCGGCGCACCTTCGCGCATGAGTTCGCGCGCCCATGCGACCTGGTCCGCGACGAGCGCGATCGCCTTCGACGGAGGGGAGGCGGGTGCCAGCGGTCGGAACGTGTTGAAGGCCTGCGGATCCAGGCCGTGCGCGGCGATGGCGTCTCGCGGCAGGTAGTAGCGGGAGCGCGGCAGGTCGACGCTCAGGTCCTGCCAGAAATTGATCAGTTGCAGCGCACTGCAGATCGCGTCGCTTTGCGCGAGCGCAGGCGGGTCGTCGACGCCATACAAATGAAGCAGCAGCCGACCGACAGGATCGGCCGAGCGGCGGCAGTAGTCCAGCAACTCGGCGCGGTCGGCGTAACCCGCGCCGTCCCGGGTCTTCTCGATGTCCTGCATGAAGGCGGAGAGAAGGTCGGCGAGCAGACTCTCGGGCAGCGAAAACTCGCGCATGGCATCCGCGAGCGGAACGAAGACTTCAGGCCAACGGCCTGACGGGGCCGCGGCTCGCGCCACGGCGGCCAGGTCGGCGCGAAAGGCGCGGAGATCGTCGAGGCGCTGCGCGGAGCCGGCGTCGCCTTCGTCGGCAATGTCGTCGGCTGTGCGCGCGAATGCGTAGATGGCCGCAATCGGCGGCCGCAGTCGCGGCGGGCACAGCCAGGAGGCGACCGGGAAGTTCTCGTAGTGCGTCGGCGAGGCTGCGAGAGGGGGAGGGGGGATGGATGACACGCCGCGGATTGTGCGTCACGGCGAGGGTACGATCCGCGCAGTGGAGGCCTTTCAGACATCATGAATACAACGTCGCAGAACCTCGGTCTCACGGACCCTGGATCCCATCCCAAAGCCGGACCGGTCCTGATGATTGCGGCGCTGGGCGTGGTTTTCGGCGACATCGGCACGTCGCCGCTCTACGCCTTCAAGGAGACGCTGAATCCCGAACACGGCATTCCCTTCACGCCCGAATCGGTGCTGGGACTGTTGTCGCTGATTTTCTGGGGGCTGATGTTCGTGGTGACGCTGAAGTACGTCGTGTTCGTGCTGCGCGCCGACCACGACGGTGAGGGCGGCATCCTGGCGTTGCAGGCGCTGGCGCGCAACGCGGTGACCGGCACGCCCACGCGCGCCTGGGTTTCCTCCCTGATTGCTGTGCTGGGGCTCGTCGGGGCGGCGATGTTCTACGGCGACAGTCTCATCACGCCGGCGATTTCGGTTCTTTCCGCGGTCGAGGGCCTGGAGGTGGAGGCGCCGAAGCTCCAACCGTTCGTGATCCCGATTACCGTTGCGATCCTGATCGGCCTCTTCGCGGTGCAGCGCCACGGTACCGGGGTCGTGGGCCGCGTGTTCGGGCCGATCATGCTGTTGTGGTTTCTCGTGATCGCCGTGGGAGGTCTGCTGCAGGTGCTCAAGCAGCCGCAGGTGCTGGCGGCGCTGGACCCTCGCCACGCGGTCGGCTTCCTGATCACGCATCGCGCGCAGTCGCTCGCCGTGCTGGGCGCCGTGTTCCTTGCCTTCACGGGCGGCGAGGCACTCTACGCTGACATGGGTCATTTCGGCGCGAAGCCGATTCGCCTCGCATGGATCTTCATTGCCTTGCCGGGGCTGGTGCTGAATTATTTCGGCCAGGGCGCATTGGTGCTCTCGAATCCGGCCGCGATCGACAACCCCTTCTTCAGGCTCTTTCCGTCCTGGGCGGTGCTGCCGATGGTCATCCTCGCCGCGATGGCCACGGTGATCGCATCGCAGGCCGTCATCTCGGGCGCGTTCTCGCTCACTGCGCAGGCCATCCGCATGGCCTACCTGCCGCGCATGCGGGTCGTGCAGACATCCGGCGAAGCCATCGGGCAGATCTATCTGCCGACCGTCAATTGGTTACTGATGGTCGGCGTGCTGCTGCTGGTGCTGGGTTTCCGGAGTTCGAGCGCGCTGTCGGCGGCCTATGGCATTGCCGTGTCGATCACGATGGTCACCACCACGCTGCTGGCCGGCATCGTTGCATTCAAGCTCTGGCGGTGGAATCGCGCGGCGGTCGTGATCGGCGTATTGATCTTCGCCTCGGTCGACGTGATGTTCGTCGTCGCCAACAGCCTGAAGATCCTCGAAGGCGGTTGGCTCACGCTCGCGGTGGCGGTTCTTGTGATGATCGTCTTCACGACTTGGGCCAAGGGCCGCCGCCTCGGCTTGCAAGCCGCGGAAGCAGAGCGTCTGCCGCTGGTGCCTTTCGTGGATTCGCTCGCGGCCGGCATGCCTTACAGGGTGAGGGGGACGGCGGTGTTCCTCAACCCCGACGCCGAATCCGTGCCGCATGCGCTGCTCCTCAACCTCAAGCACAACCAGGTCCTTCACACGAAGGTCATCGTGCTCAGGGTGATCTCGTGCGACACGCCGCGCGTCGATGCGCGAATTCGGATCGAAGCCGAAACCCTCGGCGAAGGCTTCTGGGTCGCCACCGCGCGGCACGGCTTCATGGAGCGCCCCGACGTGCCTGAATTCATCCGCATCCTGGCCTACCAGAAGGGCCTGGCTTGCGACTCGATGACCACGTCGTATTTCGTTTCGCGCGCCTCTGTCGGCGACGAGCATCTTCCGAACATGAACCCGTTGCGCAGGGCACTGTTCGGCTGGTTGCAGCGCAATGCGGGGCGAGCCTCCGACTACTTCGTGCTGCCCGAGAACCGGCTTGTGGAAATGGGACAGCGCACCTAGGTCTCGTGCCCCCGATGCGCCGGTGTTTCCGTTGACAGCGATTGGCGTTTACCCTAGATTACTAACCGGCTGGTCATTAATGACCCCGCTGGTTTTTTCAAGGGTGCTTCATGACCGCCTCGTCCGTATTCCTTTCTCGTCCATGCGCCGGGGTCCTCCTTGCCGTTTTCGTTCTCGCAGGATGTTCCCGTCCGCCGGCGGCTGAAGAGCCCGTTCGTTCGGTCAAGGTCATCGCCGTCGGCGTCAGCCCCTATGACACCGAGCCCGAGTTCTCGGGCGAGGTGCGGGCGAGGGTCGAATCGCGGCTCGGCTTCCGGGTGGCCGGCAAGATCACGCGCCGCCAAGCTGAACTCGGCCAGCATATTCAGGCGGGACAGGTGCTCGCCCAACTCGACCCGCAAGACTTCCGGCTGGCAGCCGAAGGTGCACGCGCGCAGCATGCCGCGGCGCTGACCAATCGCGATCTGGCTGCGGCGGACCTCAAGCGCTATCGCTCGCTGCGCGACCAGAACTTCATCAGCGGCGCAGATCTGGAGCGCCGCGAAACCACATTCAAGGCTGCGCAAGCCCAACTCGAACAGGCGCAGGCGCAGCTCACCGCACAGGGCAACCAGGCCAACTACACGACGCTGGTGGCCGACGTGCCGGGCATCATCACCGCCATCGAAGCCGAACCGGGGCAGGTGGTTGCCGCCGGTACGCCGGTCGTCCGCATCGCGCAGGACGGCGCGCGCGACGTGGTGTTCGCGGTGCCCGAGGATCGCGCGGGGCAGGTCAAGCCCGACTCACCGGTCGCGATCCGCGGATGGGCCAACGGAAGCGAATTCGAAGGCAAGGTGCGCGAAGTCGCGGCCAGTGCCGACGCAGTCACGCGCACCTATACCGTCAAGGCGACGATCGATCCGTTGACGGCACCCGCGCTGGGCGCCACGGTCTATGCACGGCCGAAGGCGCTGTCGCACAGTGGCACGCCGGTGTTGAAGGTGCCGACCAGCGCCTTGCGCCAGGAGGGCAAGGGCACGGCCGTCTGGGTGCTCGACAAGTCCAGCATGACGGTGCGCTCACAGCCCGTCGAGGTCATGACGGCTGACGGCAACGACGCCGTGATCGGCAAGGGTCTCTCGCCCGGCGAATTGGTCGTGGCCGCGGGCGTGCACGTGTTGTCGCCGGGACAGAAGGTCACCATCTACCGCGACCGGGCGGCTGCGCCCGCCGGCCCGATTCATGAGGCCGCCGCGATGCCCACGCCCGTAGCTCCCGTGGCCACGCGCTGAGGACGCCTGCATGACGTCACAGACCGCCGACACCGGCAAGGCCGGCTTCAACCTCTCGAAATGGGCGCTCGACCATGCGGCACTCACGCGCTACCTGATGTTCGTGCTGATGCTGCTGGGCTTCGCGTCGTACTTCCAACTCGGCCAGGACGAGGACCCGCCGTTCACTTTCCGCGCGATGGTGGTCCGCACCTACTGGCCCGGTGCCACGGCGCAGCAAGTCGCGGAGCAGGTGACCGACAAGCTCGAGCGAACGCTGCAAGAGGCACCCTACGCCGACAAGATCCGCAGCTACTCGAAGCCCGGCGAGTCGCAGATCATTTTTCAGATCAAGGACTCGTCCAAGCCCGGCGAGGTGGCCAACGTCTGGTACACGGTGCGCAAGAAGATCAGCGATATGCGCGCCACCTTGCCTGCAGGCGTGCAGGGCCCCTTTTTCAACGATGACTTCGGCGATGTGTATGGCGTGATCTACGCGCTGGAGAGCGACGGCTTCAACTATGCCGAGCTCAAGACCTTCGCCGACGACGTGCGCCAGCGTCTGCTGCGCGTGAAGGACGTGGCCAAGGTCGACCAGTTCGGCATCCAGGACGAAAAGGTTTACATCGAGGTCTCGCAGAAGCGCTTGGCACAGCTTGGTCTCGATTTCAGCACGGTGCTGGGGCAGCTCGGATCACAGAACGTGATCGAGAGCGCAGGAACCATCCAGGCACCGCAGGATGTGGTGCAGGTCCGCGTGGGAGGCCAGTTCACGAGCGTGGACCAATTGCGCGCGATGCCGATACGCGGAAGCTCCGGCAACCAGATGCGCCTGGGCGACATCGCCGAGATTCATCGCGGCTACGTCGATCCGCCGGCCGTCAAGGTGCGCCACCAGGGCAAGGAAGTGATCGCGCTGGGCGTTTCGATGGCCAAGGGCGGCGACATCATCGCGCTCGGCAAGGCGCTGCATGCCGCCACGGCGGAAATCGACAAGCAACTGCCGCTCGGCGTCCAGCTCGTGCAGGTGCAGGACCAGCCGGTCGCGGTTGCCAAATCGGTCAACGAATTCGTGAGCGTGCTGATCGAGGCGGTGGCGATCGTGCTGGCGGTGAGCTTCGTGTCGCTCGGGCTGCACAAGGGTGGGCGCTTCGGCTGGTACGTCGACATCCGCCCGGGCCTTGTCGTGGCGATCACCATTCCGCTCGTGCTGGCGGTGACCTTCCTTGCGATGAACTACTTCGGCATCGGGCTGCACAAGATATCGCTGGGCTCGCTGATCATCGCGCTGGGCCTGCTGGTCGACGACGCGATCATCGCGGTCGAGATGATGGTGCGGAAGATGGAAGAGGGCTACGACAAGGTCCGCGCCGCGACTTTCGCCTACGACGTCACGGCCAAGCCGATGCTCACCGGTACGCTGATCACGGCCGCCGGCTTCCTGCCTATCGGCATCGCGAAGTCTGTCACGGGCGAATACACCTTCGCGATCTTCGCGGTCACGGTGATCGCGCTGGTGCTGAGCTGGTTCGTGTCGGTGTATTTCGTGCCTTACCTCGGCACGCTGCTGCTCAAGGTCAAGCCGCACGACCCGGACGCGCCGCCGCACGAATTGTTCGACACGCCGTTCTACAACACCTTCCGCCGCACGGTGGACTGGTGCGTGGCGCATCGCTGGATCACCATCGGCGCCACCTTGCTGATGTTCGCTCTCGGCATCGTCGGCATGGGCAAGGTGCAACAGCAGTTCTTCCCCGATTCGAGCCGCCCGGAGATCCTGGTCGAGCTGTGGTTTCCGGAAGGCACGTCTTTCGCTGCCAACGAAGAGGTCGCCAAGCGCGTCGAGGAACGGCTGCGCCAGGAAGAGGGCGTCACGACGGTCACGAGTTGGATCGGATCCGGCGTGCCGCGTTTCTATCTGCCGCTCGACCAGGTGTTTCCGCAGACCAACGTGTCGCAGATGATTCTTCTGGCGAAGGATCTTCACTATCGCGAGAGCCTGCGGCTGAAGTTGCCCGCGCTCCTGGCGCAGGAGTTTCCCGAGGCGCGCGGCCGCGTCAAGCTGCTGCCCAATGGGCCGCCGGTGCCGTATCCCGTGCAGTTTCGCGTGATCGGCACCGACCCGGCGGAATTGCGCGCGCGCGCCGACGAGGTCAAGGCCGTGATGCGCGAGAACCCCAACATGCGCGGCGTCAACGACAACTGGAATGAATCGGTCAAGGTGATCCGCCTTGAAGTCGACCAGGACAAGGCGCGTGCGCTCGGCGTGACCAGCCAGGCGATCGCGCAAGCTTCGCGGACCATGTTCAGCGGCACCACCGTTGGTCAATACCGCGAAAACGACCTGCTGATCGATATCGTGCTGCGCCAGTCGCCGGACGAGCGCGAGGCCATTTCGGACCTCGGAAATGCCTATCTGCCCACGAGTTCGGGCCGTTCGATTCCGCTGATGCAGATCGCCAAGCCGGTCTTTACCTGGGAGCCGGGCGTGATGTGGCGCGAGAACCGCGACTACGCGATCACCGTCCAGGGCGATATCGTCGAAGGGCTTCAGGGCGCGACCGTCACCGACCAGCTTCTTCCCAAGCTGCGCGAACTCGAAGCCAGGTGGCACGCGGCCGGGCGGGGTGCCTATCGCATTGAAGTGGCTGGCGCAGTGGAAGAAAGCAGCAAGGGTTCGGCATCCATCGTCACCGGCGTGCCGATCATGCTGTTCCTGGTGTTTACCTTGCTGATGCTGCAACTGCACAGTTTCAGCCGGTCGGTGCTCGTCTTCATCACCGGCCCGCTCGGTATCGTCGGGGTGGCGGGCGCGCTGCTGGCGCTGAACCGGCCCTTCGGCTTCGTGGCGCTCCTGGGCGTGATTGCACTCATGGGCATGATCCAGCGCAATGCGGTGATCCTGGTCGACCAGATCGAGCATGACCGAGCGGCCGGGGTGCCGGCTTGGGATGCCATTGTCGAGTCGGCGGTGCGCCGGCTGCGGCCGATCGTGCTGACCGCGGCGGCGGCCGTGCTGGCGATGATCCCGTTGTCGCGCAGCGTTTTCTGGGGGCCGATGGCCGTGGCGATCATGGGTGGGCTGATCGTGGCCACGGTCCTGACGCTGCTGGCGCTGCCGGCCATGTACGCGGCCTGGTTCCGGGTCAAACGCGAGCCGGCGGAGAGCAAGACCACGCCAGCGACGACGGGGATCGAAATGCGTTCCGCGTGATGGAGGGCAACTCGCTGGAGAGGCTTTCGTTCCAGCATAAAATACGTGGTTGACCGATTTCGAGCGGGTGGTCTGCATGGAGGACCGCCCGTTTTTCGTTGAACTTCGGACCGCGCGGGTGGCGAAATTGGTAGACGCACCAGGTTTAGGTCCTGACGCCAGCAATGGCGTGCCGGTTCGAGTCCGGCCCCGCGCACCAGCCCAAGGCGACCCCTCACCAGGAAGACAGAAAATGACCGTGAATGTTGAAACCCTCGACAAGCTCGAACGCAAGATCACGCTGACCTTGCCCGTCGGCACCATCCAGTCCGAGGTCGATTCGCGCCTCAAGAAGCTGGCCCGCACCGTCAAGATGGACGGCTTCCGGCCCGGCAAGGTGCCGATGAACGTCGTGGCCCAGCGCTACGGCTACTCGGTTCACTATGAGGTCATGAACGACAAGGTCGGCGAGGCCTTCTCGCAGGCCGCGAACGAGGCCAAGCTGCGTGTGGCCGGCCAGCCCCGCATCACCGAAAAAGAAGGTTCGCCCGAAGGCCAGCTCGCCTTCGACGCGATCTTCGAAGTCTTTCCGGACGTCAAGATCAACGACCTGTCCGCCGCCGAAGTCGAAAAGCTCAGCGCCGAAGTCGGCGACGACGCCATCGACAAGACGCTCGACATCCTGCGCAAGCAGCGTCGTACCTTCGCCCAGCGTGCCCAGGACGCAGCCGTGCAGGACAACGACCGCGTCACCGTCGACTTCGAAGGCAAGATCGACGGCGAGCCCTTCCAGGGCGGCAAGGCCGACGACTTCCAGTTCATCGTCGGCGAAGGCCAGATGCTGAAGGAATTCGAAGACGCCGTCCGCGGCCTGAAGGCAGGCGACAGCCGCACCTTCCCGCTCTCGTTCCCCGCCGACTATCACGGCAAGGACGTGGCCGGCAAGCAAGCCGACTTCATGGTCACCGTGAAGAAGATCGAGGCTTCGAACCTCCCTGAAGTCAACGAGCAACTTGCCAAGTCGCTCGGCATCGCCGACGCCACGGTCGAAGGCCTGCGCGCCGACATCAAGAAAAACCTGGAGCGTGAAGTCAAGTTCCGCCTCCTGGCGCGCAACAAGACCGCTGTCATGGACGCGCTCGTCGCCAATGCCGAACTCGACCTGCCCAAGTCGAGCGTCCAGGCCGAAGTCGACCGCATGATCGAAGGCGCCCGCGCCGAACTCAAGCAGCGCGGCATCAAGGATGCCGACAAGGCGCCGATCCCCGACGACGTGTTCCGCCCGCAAGCCGAGCGCCGCGTGCGCCTGGGCCTCGTCGTGGCCGAACTGGTGCGCGCCAACAATCTGCAAGCCAAGCCCGAGCAGATCAAGGCCCACATCGACGAACTGGCGGCCAGCTACGAGAAGCCGGCCGACGTGGTGCGTTGGTATTTCAGCGACAACCGCCGTCTGGCCGAGGTCGAAGCCGTCGTGATCGAGAACAATGTGACGGATTTCGTGCTCGGCAAGGTCAAGGTCAACGACAAGTCCGTGTCCTTCGACGAACTGATGGCCCAACAGGGCTGATCACGGCCGGCACAGGCTGCAATCCATGGGGCTTGTGCTTTGTGGCACGAGCCCCATTTCGTTTGGGTACAGTACAACCCCCTCTGGAGAGCAAAACATGAGCGCACAAGATATTCAAGGCCTCGGCTTGGTTCCGATGGTCATCGAGCAGTCAGGCCGTGGCGAGCGTTCGTACGACATCTATTCGCGCCTGCTCAAGGAGCGCGTGATCTTCCTGGTCGGCGAAGTCAACGACCAGACCGCCAATCTCGTGGTGGCGCAGTTGCTGTTCCTCGAGAGCGAAAACCCGGACAAGGACATCTCGTTCTACATCAACTCCCCCGGCGGTAGCGTGAGCGCGGGCATGGCGATCTACGACACCATGCAGTTCATCAAGCCTGATGTGTCCACGCTGTGCATCGGCTTCGCAGCCAGCATGGGCGCCTTCCTGCTGGCGGCAGGGGAAAAGGGCAAGCGGTTCTCGCTGCCGAACTCGAAGATCATGATCCACCAGGTGCTGGGCGGCGCCCGCGGCCAGGCCACGGACATCGAGATCCACGCACGCGACATCCTGAAGACCCGCGAGCAGATGAACCGCATCCTGGCGGACAGGACCGGCCAGTCGTTCGAGAAAATCGCCCGCGATACCGAGCGCGACTACTTCCTGACCGCCGACGAATCCAAGGAATACGGCCTGATCGACCAAGTGATCGCCAAGCGCAGCTGATCGCCGCCGCTGAGGCGCCCGAGCAACAACGGCGTTTTCCCACACGGGGAACGCCGTTTTTGTTTCGCTATCATTGTTAAACCCCAGTTACGAGGCATTTGTCCATGGCCGAAAAAAAAGGCTCCTCCAGCGAAAAAACGCTTTACTGCTCGTTCTGCGGGAAGAGTCAGCACGAGGTCAAAAAGCTGATCGCGGGGCCTTCGGTCTTTATTTGCGACGAATGCATCGATCTTTGCAACGAGATCATTCGTGACGAGCTCCCGGCCGGCGAGGAATCGCGCGAAGCGCGCAACGACCTGCCCACGCCGCTCGAGATCAAGGCCAACCTCGACAACTACGTGATCGGCCAGGAACCGGCCAAGCGGATGCTGTCGGTCGCCGTCTACAACCACTACAAGCGTCTGCGGCACAAGGAAAAGTCCAAGGGCGATGACGTCGAACTCAGCAAGAGCAACATCCTGCTGATCGGCCCGACCGGATCGGGCAAGACGCTGCTGGCGCAAACGCTCGCCCGCATGCTCGATGTCCCCTTCGTCATGGCGGATGCGACGACCCTGACCGAAGCCGGCTACGTCGGCGAGGACGTCGAGAACATCATCCAGAAGCTGCTGCAAAGCTGCAACTACGAGGTCGAGCGCGCGCAGCGCGGCATCGTCTACATCGACGAAATCGACAAGATCTCGCGCAAGTCGGACAACCCCTCGATCACACGCGATGTCTCGGGCGAGGGCGTGCAGCAAGCCCTGCTGAAGCTGATCGAAGGCACGATGGCCAGCGTGCCGCCTCAGGGCGGCCGGAAGCATCCCAACCAGGACTTCCTGCAGATCGATACGACCAACATCCTGTTCATCTGCGGCGGCGCGTTCGCGGGGCTCGAAAAGGTGATCGAAAACCGCACGGAAGCCTCAGGCATCGGCTTCGGCGCGTCGGTCAAGAGCAAGAAGCAGCGCAGTCTGACCGAGGTGTTCCGCGAAGTCGAACCCGAAGACCTGATCAAGTTCGGCCTCATCCCCGAACTCGTGGGGCGCATGCCCGTCGTGGCATCGCTGGCCGAGCTTAGCGAGGACGCGCTGGTCCAGATCCTCACCGAGCCCAAGAACGCCGTCGTCAAGCAGTTCACCAAGCTGCTGCAAATGGAAGGCGTAGACCTCGAAATCCGTCCTGCGGCGCTCAAGGCGATTGCGCGCAAGGCGCTCGCACGCAAGACAGGCGCGCGGGGGCTGCGTTCGATCCTGGAACAGTCCCTGATCGACACCATGTTCGAACTGCCGAATGCGACCAACGTCGACAAGGTGGTGGTCGAAGAATCCACGATCGACGAGAACAAGCCGCCGCTGCTCGTCTATCGCGAAGCCGCGAAGAAGGCTTGATGACCGCCCGGCCGGCCGCTGCGAGACAGGCGTCCGGCGTCTTCGACGAATACTGCGCCCGCGGGCTTGAAAAGCGCGCGCGGCCGACCATCTTTCCATGATCAAGTAAAGGATTCCCATGTCCGGTCATACCCCCCTGCCTGCTACCGAACTCGATCTGCCGTTGCTTCCGCTGCGCGATGTGGTCGTGTTCCCTCACATGGTCATCCCGCTGTTCGTGGGTCGTCCCAAGAGCATCAAGGCGCTGGAACTCGCCATGGAAGCGGAGCGCCGCATCATGTTGGTGGCACAGAAAGCTGCAGCCAAGGACGAGCCTTCGGTCGAAGACATGTTCGAGGTCGGTTGCGTCTCGACCATCCTGCAGATGCTGAAGCTGCCCGACGGTACCGTGAAGGTGCTGGTCGAGGGCCAGCAGCGTGCACGCGTCAACCGCATCGACGACAGCGAAACGCATTTCTCTGCCAACGTGACGCCGGTCGAACTGGGTGACATCGCGCCTCAGAAGGGCACCGAAGTCGAAGCGCTTCGCCGCGCTGTGATGCAGCAGTTCGACCAGTACGTGAAGCTCAACAAGAAGATCCCGCCGGAGATCCTCACGTCGATCTCGAGCATCGACGATCCGGGCCGCCTCGCGGACACCATCGCGGCCCACTTGCCCTTGAAGCTCGACAACAAGCAGGCCGTGCTGGACCTCGACGACATCAAGGCGCGCCTGGAAAACCTCTTTGGCCAACTGGAGCGTGAGGTCGACATCCTCAACGTCGACAAGAAGATCCGCGGGCGCGTGAAGCGCCAGATGGAAAAGAACCAGCGCGACTTCTACCTGAACGAGCAGGTCAAGGCGATCCAGAAGGAGCTTGGCGAAGGCGAAGAGGGCGCGGACATCGAGGAGATCGAGAAGAAGATCAAGCTCGCCAAGATGCCCAAGGAAGCGCTCAAGAAGGCGGAGAGCGAACTCAAGAAGCTCAAGCTGATGTCGCCGATGTCGGCCGAGGCGACGGTGGTGCGCAACTACATCGACGTGTTGGTCGGCCTGCCCTGGAGCAAGAAGACCAAGATCAAGCACGACCTCGCGCATGCCGAGGAAGTCCTCAACGAGGACCACTACGGACTCGAGAAGGTCAAGGACCGCATTCTTGAATATCTCGCGGTGCAACAACGCGTCGACAAGGTCAAGGCGCCGATCCTGTGCCTCGTCGGGCCACCGGGCGTGGGCAAGACCTCGCTCGGGCAGTCGATCGCCAAGGCGACTGGCCGCAAGTACACGCGCATGGCGCTGGGCGGCATGCGTGACGAAGCCGAGATTCGCGGCCACCGTCGCACCTACATCGGCGCACTGCCGGGCAAGGTGCTGCAAAGCCTGAACAAGGTCGGCACGCGCAATCCGCTGTTCCTGCTCGACGAGATCGACAAGCTGGGCACGGACTTCCGTGGCGACCCGTCGAGCGCGCTGCTTGAAGTGCTCGACCCGGAGCAGAACCACACCTTCGGCGATCACTATGTCGAAGTCGACTTCGACCTGAGCGACGTGATGTTCGTCGCGACGTCGAACTCGATGAACATCCCGCCGGCGCTGCTGGACCGGATGGAAGTCATTCGCCTCGCGGGCTACACCGAAGACGAGAAGACACACATCGCGCTGAAGTATCTGCTGCCCAAGCAGATGAAGAACAACGGCGTGCAGGAAGAGGAACTCCTCATTGCCGAAGAGGCAGTGCGCGACATCGTGCGCTACTACACGCGTGAAGCGGGCGTGCGTTCGCTCGAGCGCGAGCTCTCGAAGATCTGCCGCAAGGTGGTCAAGGGCCTGCTGCTCAAGAAGATGGTGCCGCAGGTTGTCGTCAACGGCGAGAACCTCAACGACTTTCTGGGTGTGCGCAAGTACACCTTCGGCCTGGCCGAGAAGCAAAACCAGGTGGGACAGGTGGTCGGGTTGGCATGGACCGAAGTCGGCGGTGACCTGCTCACCATCGAAGCCGTCACGATGCCTGGCAAGGGCGTCATCAGCCGCACCGGTTCGCTCGGCGATGTCATGAAGGAATCGGTCGAAGCCGCACGCACCGTGGTGCGCAGCAGGGCCGGTCGACTCGGCATCAAGGACGAGGTGTTCGAAAAGCGCGACATTCACATCCACGTGCCCGACGGTGCTACACCCAAGGACGGCCCGAGCGCGGGCGCTGCGATGACGACGGCTTTCGTGTCGGCGCTCACCGGCATTCCGGTTCGCGCTGATGTCGCGATGACCGGCGAGATCACCTTGCGCGGTGAAGTCACGGCGATTGGCGGACTGAAGGAGAAGTTGCTCGCCGCTTTGCGTGGTGGCATCAAGACCGTGTTGATCCCCGAAGAAAACGCGAAGGATCTGCAGGACATTCCCGAGAACGTGAAGAACGGCCTCGAGATCGTGCCGGTGAAGTGGATCGACAAGGTGCTGGAAATTGCGCTCGAGAAGACGCCGACGCCGCTGTCCGACGAAGAGGTCGCGGCCTCTGCGGCTGCAGTGGCCGAACTTGCCAAGCAACGCGCTGCGCGACCAGCTGAAGGTTCGATCAAACACTGATGCGTGCGAGTTGCGAGACCTCGAAAAAATGCTCTATAATTCGAGGCTCGAAACGCGGGAATAGCTCAGTTGGTAGAGCGCAACCTTGCCAAGGTTGAGGTCGAGAGTTCGAGACTCTTTTCCCGCTCCAAGTTTTGAAAAAAGGGAAGCGCAGGCTTCCCTTTTTTTCGCTGATTTCTACGACTTCGAAATCTCGGCAACGAGAGTGGCGCGATAGCAAAGCGGTTATGCAACGGATTGCAAATCCGTCTAGCCCGGTTCGACTCCGGGTCGCGCCTCCACCGAATCCAATGCCGAAACCACAGTCCCGCCAATCAACGTTGTCGGGACTGTTTTCATTTGGGGTATCGTCGACGTCCGACCGGAAGCCCGGATGGTGAAATTGGTAGACACATCGGACTTAAAATCCGCCGCTTCCTGCATAAGGGGCGTACCGGTTCGACCCCGGTTCCGGGCACCACCACACTACAAGGGAGCAAGACATGCCTCGCTATAACGCTCCGTTCGAAATCCATGTGCATGGCGATGTGCCGCTGCGTTCGGATGTGAGTTTCGAGCAGATCCAGGAAGCGCTGAAGCCGCTTTGGAAATATGCCGGTGCGCGCTCGCTGGCCGATGGCGCGACCAGCGTCTACGAAGAAGAGCCGGGTATCCGCTTCGAGCAGAAAGAGCACATGCTCCAGATCTGCTGGACCGTCGCCGGCGACGAGGATTTCCGCCAGGCGCTCGACGAGATGTGCATGGCTCTCAATGAGCTCGCGGAGCAGGGCGCGGCGCTCGAAGTCACCTTCTACGACACCGACTTCGACGAGGAGGAAGGCGACCCCGAACAGGAGTCGCGCGACGACTTCCTGATGCTGTTCGTCGGCCCCAATCCCGCCGCGATCATGCAGGTCCAACGCGACCTGCTCGTGGAAGACGTCGTGAACCTGATGGAACGTCACTTCGACGGTGCCGAACTCGGCGGCGTGGTGGCCGAGATCGACAAGCTCTTCGGCGATCGTTTCGACGCGCTGGTGAACTCGCTCGAAATCGGAAAACGCCCGCGCGGCGGCACCGGTGGGGCCGGTAGCGGCGGTCATGGTGGCGGCCGTCGCCCGCGTCACCTGCACTAGGCAAGCGTCTGCGACATGGAGCGGTCAGGCCGCTCCGCTATGCTCGGCGGCGATCTTTACAACGGAGACGTCGCTTGGCCCTATTCCCCCAGTCCGCCCTCCAGCCCGGCGTGCGCAAGCGCGAAGTGTTCGGCTGGGCCATGTACGACTTCGCGAATTCGGGCTACACGACCGTTGTCATCACCGCGGTGTTCGCCGCCTACTTCGTCGGTGGCATCACTCAGGGCGCCGCCTGGGGCGCGTTTGCGTGGACGGTAGCGCTAAGCATCTCCTACGCGATCGTGATGGTGACCATGCCGGCCATCGGTGCCTGGGCTGACCTGCAGGCGGCCAAGAAGCGCGTGCTGGTGTTCTCCACCGTGGGCTGCGTGATCGGCACTGCGGCACTGGCCTTGACCCCGCGTGTTGTCGGCTTGCAGGGGGTGGTACTGGCTATGGCGCTGGTGATCATCTCCAACACGTTCTACTCGTACGGCGAATCGCTCACTGGCGCGTTCCTGCCTGAGCTCGCGACCGCCGAAGGCATGGGCAAGGTCAGCGGCTGGGGATGGGCTTTCGGCTATCTGGGTGGGATGCTGGCGCTGGGTTTGTGCCTGGCTTATGTACTCTGGGCGCAAGCCAGGGGTTTGCCCGCCGCGCATTTCGTGCCCGTCACGATGCTCATTACCGCGGCGCTCTACGGCGTTGCAGCGTGCGCCACCTTCGTCTTGCTGCCAGAGCGCGCGCTCCCTCAGTCCGGCCAGGCTGCGCAGAACGCGTGGCAGCAGTTGCGGAGCACGTTTCGTGAGGCCCGCGCGTACCGAGACTTCATGTGGCTTCTCGCCTGCACGGTTTCCTATCAAGGCGGCGTGGCCGTCGCGATCACGCTGGCGGCCATCTATGCCGAGCAAGTGATCGGTTTCGTCCCCAGCGAAACCATGGTGCTGATCTTCGTGCTCAACATTGCGGCGGCGCTCGGCGCATTCGTGTTCGGCTACTGGCAGGATCGCCTGGGCCACAAGCGTTCGCTGGCGGGAACGCTCGTCGCCTGGATCGCGGTGTGCCTGATCGCCGCCTCGGTGACGACCAAGGGTGGTTTCTGGTTGGCCGCCTCGATCGCGGGTCTTGCGATGGGATCGAGCCAGTCAGCCGGCCGGGCGATGACGGGCGTGCTTGCGCCGCCGCGCCAACTCGCCGAATTCTTCGGCCTGTGGACATTCGCGACGCGCCTGGCCAGCATCGTCGGGCCGTTGAGCTACGGCGCCATCACCTGGATGACCGGCGGCAACCAGCGGATCGCGATTCTCGCGACGACGGTGTTGTTCGTTGCCGGCCTCGTGATGCTTTTGCCGATCGACATGCGGCGTGGCCGCGAGGCAGCCTTGCGCGCTTGAATTCAGGCGTCAGTCCGACGTCGTCCGTTTCGATGCGCGATAAACCGTGCCGTCATAGCGCAACAGCGTCGACTTGAACTTCGTCGGAAGCTGTTGGCTCACGCATTCCTCGCCCTGGAGAAGCGACTGGCTTTCGGAGCGTGCCTGGCGCAGCATGAGATCGGCGTTCCCGTTGCTCGCGCTGTGCATGACCGAGAGGGTGCCGCGGACCGTCTCGAAGCTGCCTGTGCAGTTGGTGTCCCACTCGCCGCGGTCAAGGGTCATTTCGAGCCCATCGAGCACCTTGGTGAGTTTTGCGCCCTGCGGCAGGTACAGCGACAGCACCTCGCTGGCGTAGGGGTTCGCCCGCGAAGACCCCTGGCGGAGCACCCTCAAGCCGAATGCGCGCGCGTCGGGCGCCAGCGCATAGCGAGCGGTGTCGACGCGGATCTCGGCGATACGCACGGCGTCCTCGGTCAACGCGGCCTCGTCGAGGAGCCGGCTGACAATCTTTGCGCGCTCGGTGTTGCCGTTGTCGGCTTGCTGGACGACCAGCACGTCGAGGTCGAACTGTGTGACGTCGGGCGCCGAGCCCGGTCGCGGCATGGGCAGTACGACGATATAGCGGCCCGGCAAGCCCCTCCACGGCTCGCACACGGCGCGTTCGTGGTCAAGGACGCGCTTCGGATGCAGCTTGGCATGCATGCGCTCCGCGAGGCCGGTATCGCAAGCGGCATGCCCGGCGATGCAAAAGAATCCGAGGAGCCCGGCAATGATGAATGCGCGGCGCATGCGTGAACTGGCTCAGGCCGTTGCCGCGTCGTGAGTCCGGGCGAGGCTCGCTCGCCCGGCAGGGTGTGTCAGCCAGCGCGCTGCCGCTGCATCGAGCGATTCGGGGGCCGCGCTGCTGAGCAACGTGACCGTACCGGTCCCTTGTTCGGTGAGCTGGCCGGACCGTTCCAGCAGCCGGCGCGTCTGCTGCGCCACCGGCGCGCCGGTATCGATGAAGCTCACCGCATCGCCCGTAAAGCGCCGTAAGGTGTCGGTGATGAACGGGTAGTGCGTGCAGCCGAGAACCAGCGTATCGATCTCCTCGGGCTGCCCGCCAAAACTGCCCGCGGCGCCGAGGTATTTCTCGCACAGAGCGATGATGCGAGTGGCGTCGGCGCGTTCGATGGCGCCTGCGAGGCCGTCGCATGGAACGATGCTGAATGTCGCCTGCGCATCGAAAGAGGTGCGCAGCGCCTCGAACTTTCGGCTTTCCAGTGTCACGCGCGTCGCAATGACGGCGATATGCCTCGTCTTGCTCAGCGCCACCGCGGGCTTGAGGGCCGGTTCGACGCCGACGACCGGCAGCGTTGAATGCTCGGCGCGCAAATGGTGGATTGCGGCGGCCGTCGCCGTGTTGCAGGCGACGACGAGCGCCTTGATCCGATGCTGGTCCAGCAGGTAGCGCGCGACCGTGCGGGTTCGGTCGCCGACGAAGGCGTCGCCGCGCTCGCCGTACGGCGCGTGGGCGGTATCCGCGAAGTAGACGAATCGCTCATTCGGCAACTCGTCGCGGAGCGCATTGAGAACGCTCAGTCCGCCGACACCGCTGTCGAACACACCGATCGGCCGATCGGCGCCAGCGCCAACATCGACCGTCGCTGCGTTCAAGCCGGTTCCAGCGTGATCGTCTTGAATTCGCCGCTGGCGATGCGCTTTTGCCACTCGGCCGGCCCAGTGATGTGGGCGCTGGTGCCGCCGGCATCGACTGCCACCGTCACCGGCATGTCGACAACGTCGAATTCGTAGATCGCTTCCATGCCGAGGTCGGCGAAGCCGACGACCTTGGCGGTCTTGATGGCCTTGCTCACGAGGTACGCGGCACCGCCGACCGCCATCAGGTAGGCGCTCTTGTGCTTCTTGATGGCCTCGATGGCGACCGGGCCACGCTCGGCCTTGCCGATCATGGCGATCAGGCCGGTCTTGGCCAGCATCATTTCAGTGAAGCCGTCCATGCGCGTGGCGGTGGTCGGGCCGGCGGGGCCGACGGCCTCGTCCCTGACGGGATCGACCGGGCCGACGTAGTAGATCACGCGGTTGGTGAAGTCCACCGGGAGCTTCTCGCCCTTGGCGAGCATGTCCGAAATGCGCTTGTGCGCGGCATCGCGGCCGGTCAGCATCTTGCCGTTGAGCAGCAGGGTGTCGCCGGGCTTCCAACTTGCGACTTCGGCCGGGGTGAGCTTGTCGAGATCGACGCGCTTGCTCTTGTTGTAGTCGGGCGCCCAGTCGATCTTCGGCCAGAGGTCGAGCGACGGTGCTTCGAGGTAGACAGGCCCCGAGCCGTCGAGCACGAAATGCGCGTGGCGGGTCGCGGCGCAGTTCGGGATCATCGCCACAGGCTTGCTTGCGGCGTGCGTCGGGTACATCTTGATCTTGATGTCGAGCACGGTGGAGAGGCCGCCCAGGCCCTGCGCGCCGATGCCGAGCGCGTTGACCTTCTCGTAGAGCTCGATGCGCAGCGCTTCGACCTTTGTCAGCTCGGCGCCGGAAGCCTTCTTGGCTTGCAGCTCGTGCATGTCGAGGTCGTCCATCAGGCTTTCCTTGGCCATCAGCGCGGCCTTTTCGGCGGTGCCGCCGATGCCGATGCCCAGCATGCCGGGCGGGCACCAGCCGGCGCCCATCGTCGGCACGGTCTTGAGCACCCAGTCGACGACGCTGTCGCCGGGGTTCAGCATCACGAGCTTGCTTTTGTTCTCGCTGCCGCCGCCCTTGGCTGCGACGGTGACTTCAACCGTGTCGCCGGGAACGATCTCGGTGAAGATCACCGCCGGCGTGTTGTCCTTGGTGTTCTTGCGGTCGAACTGCGGATCCGCCACGACCGAGGCGCGCAGCATGTTGTCGGGATGGTTGTAGCCCTGGCGCACACCTTCATTGACGGCGTCTTCGAGGCTGCCGGTGAAGCCGCCCCAGCGGACGTCCATGCCGACCTTGAGGAACACGTTGACGATGCCCGTGTCCTGGCAGATCGGGCGATGGCCCGTGGCGCTCATCTTGCTGTTGGTCAGGATCTGCGCCATCGCATCCTTGGCCGCGGGGCTTTGCTCCCGCTCGTAGGCCTTGGCGAGGTGGGCGATGTAGTCAGTCGGGTGGTAGTAGCTGATGTACTGGAGCGCTGCGGAAACCGACTCGATCAGGTCGGCTTGCTGAATGATGGTCATGGCGATTTCGTGGGGGTGGGGTGGCAGACAAACCCGGCAATTATCCGCGCCGTGGCCATGGCTTGCAGGTACGGGTTCCCGATGGCCTTGTACGATGGCCTTTTCGACTCCGACCCAAGGGGCCTTTCACATGACGACATCCGCCAAGACCCGCATCGAACGCGACACCTTCGGCCCGATCGAGGTGCCGGCTGACAAGCTGTGGGGCGCGCAGACCCAGCGCTCGCTGCAGAACTTCGACATTTCCGGCGAACATCAGCCGCGCGAAATCATTCGAGCCCTCGCACAAGTCAAGCGCTCCTCGGCCGTTGTGAACCACGCACTCGGACTGCAGGACGAGAAGAAGACCAAGGCCATCGTCGCGGCGGCCGACGAGGTCATCGGCGGCAAGCATCCCGGCGAATTTCCGCTGGTCGTCTGGCAGACCGGCTCGGGCACGCAAACCAACATGAACGTGAACGAGGTGCTGGCGAACCGCGCAAGCGAACTGCTGGGCGGCGAGCGCGGAGAAGGGCGGCTCGTGCACCCCAACGACGATGTGAACCGCAGCCAGTCGTCCAACGACGTGTTTCCGACGGCCATGCATGTGGCGGCCGTCGAGGCGATCACCCACAAGCTGTTGCCGGCGATTGCGAAGCTGCGTGCGACGCTCGACAAGAAGTCGAAGGACTTCGCGGACATCGTGAAGATCGGGCGCACCCACCTCCAGGACGCGACGCCGCTCACCCTTGGCCAGGAGTTCTCGGGCTACGCCGCGCAACTTGCCCACGGCGAGGCGCACGTACGTGCCACGCTGCCGCACCTGTGTGAACTCGCGTTGGGCGGAACGGCGGTGGGCACCGGACTCAATGCACCCAAGGGCTACGCCGAGCAGGTCGCGGCCGAACTGGCAAAGCTCACCGGGCTGCCTTTCGTGACCGCTCCGAACAAGTTCGAAGCCATGGCTTCGGTGGATGCGCTGGTGCATGCGCACGGTGCGCTGAAAACGCTGGCTGCCAGCATGAACAAGATCGCCAACGATGTGCGCTGGCTCGCGAGCGGCCCGCGCAGCGGTATCGGCGAGTTGAGCATTCCCGAGAACGAACCCGGTTCGTCCATCATGCCGGGCAAGGTCAATCCCACGCAGAGCGAGGCTGTCACGATGCTCGCCGCGCAGGTGTTCGGGAACGACGTCGCCATCAACATCGGCGGCGCGTCGGGTAATTTCGAACTCAACGTCTTCCGTCCGATGGTTGCGCACAACTTTCTCCAGAGCGTGCGCCTGCTGGCCGATGGGATGGTGAGTTTCAACGACCACTGCGCCGCAGGCATCGAGCCGAATCGCGAGCGCATCACCGAGCTGGTTCAACGTTCATTGATGTTGGTGACTGCGCTCAACACGCACATCGGCTACGACAAGGCCGCATTCATCGCCAAGAAGGCGCACAAGGAAGGCTCCAGCCTGCGCGAGGCGGCGATCGCCTCGGGGCACCTGACAGCGGAACAATTCGACCAGTGGGTGGTGCCTGAGCAGATGACCGGAAGGTAGCTCCCGCGGCGGGCGGCGGCGTCAGTGATCGTCGTTCGCTGGCGCCGGCAGCATCAGCCGGTCGGTCACCGCGACCGCCATTGCGGAAAGCAGGAAGGTAATGTGGATCGCCGTTTGCGCGATCAGCACCCGGTCCGTGTAGTTGTCCGCGTTGATGAAGGTCTTCAACAGGTGGATCGAGCTGATGCCGATGATGGCGGTTGCCAGCTTCACCTTGAGCACCGATGCATTGACATGGCTCAGCCATTCAGGCTGGTCGCGGTGGCCTTCGAGGTTCATGCGGCTCACGAAGGTCTCGTAGCCGCCGACGATGACCATGATCAGCAGGTTCGAGATCATCACGACGTCGATCAACGCCAGCACGACCAGCATGATGACGGTCTCGTTGAGCGAGGTGACCGGCGCACTGCTCTTGTAGCCGATACCGTTGACCAGCGCCTGGAGCGCGTCCGTGCTGCCGAAGCCGGCCTGCACGAGGTGTGTGAGCTCGACCAGGAAGTGCACCACATACATGGCCTGGGCGACGATCAGCCCCAGGTAGAGCGGCAGCTGCAGCCACCGGCTCGCGAAGATCATGTTGGGCAGCGGGCGAAGCGGCGAAGCCTTGCCGGCTGTCGGGGGAAATTGATCGGGGTTTGACATCGAAGACGGTCGGATAACTTCGTGAACGACTGCAAAACGCGGGATTCTAGGGGGGTGAGGTCGTCGGCAGTGTGACGATCCCCTCGCTACCATGTGGCATCTGGCGTCAGTCGTCCGTAAGTGCGGGCGCTGACATTTCAAACCTGCATCGCACCTGATCGAAGTTTGACCGCAGTTGGTAAAGGAGACAAAGGAATGAGCAGCACTTCCACGATCGAATCCGTCCTGGTCGAAAACCGGGTGTTTCCGCCGGATGCCCGCGCCAGCAAGGGCGCGCGCATCGCCAGCATGGCCGCGTACGAGGCGCTGTGCAAGGAAGCCGCGGACGACTTCGAGGGTTTCTGGGCGCGCCAGGCCCGCGCCAATGTGGTGTGGACCAAGCCTTTCACGCGCACGCTCGACGAATCCAACGTGCCCTTCTATAAGTGGTTCGACGACGGCGAACTCAACGCCTCGGCCAACTGCCTCGACAAGCACATCGGCACACCGGTCGAGAACAAGACCGCCATCGTCTTCGAAGCCGACGACGGCGCGGTCACCAAGGTCACCTACAAGGAACTGCTGGCGCGCGTTTCGCAGTTTGCCAACGCGCTGAAGTCGCAGGGCATCAAGAAGGGCGACCGCGTCATCATCTACATGCCGATGACCATCGAAGGCGTGGTCGCGATGCAGGCCTGCGCCCGCATCGGTGCCACTCACAGCGTTGTCTTCGGCGGCTTCTCGGCCAAGGCACTGCAGGAGCGGATCATCGACGCCGGTGCGGTGGCGGTCATCACCGCGAACTTCCAGTTGCGCGGCGGCAAGGAACTCCCGCTGAAGGCCATCGTGGACGACGGCATTGCGCTTGGCGGTTGCGAGTCGATCAAGACGGTGCTGGTGTTCCAGCGCACGGCGACGGCCTGCAACATGGTGGCGGGGCGCGACCAGACTTTCGACGAGGCGCTCAAGGGCCAGAGCACCGACTGCCCGCCGGTTCCGGTCGGTGCCGAGCATCCGCTGTTCATCCTCTACACATCCGGCTCGACAGGCAAGCCCAAGGGCGTGCAGCACGCGACCGGCGGCTATCTGCTGTGGGCCAAGCTCACGATGGACTGGACCTTCGACATCCGCCCGGAGGACATCTTCTGGTGCACCGCCGACATCGGCTGGATCACCGGCCACACCTACGTCGCCTATGGCCCTCTCGCGGCGGGCGCCACGCAGGTGGTGTTCGAAGGCATCCCGACCTTTCCGCACGCGGGCCGCTTCTGGCAGATGATCGAGAAGCACAAGGTGTCGATCTTCTACACCGCGCCGACAGCGATCCGCTCGCTCATCAAGGCCGCGGACAGCGACGAGAAGGTGCACCCGAAGAACTGGGACCTTTCCTCCCTGCGCATCCTCGGCACCGTGGGCGAGCCCATCAATCCGGAAGCCTGGATGTGGTACTTCCGCAATGTCGGCGGCGAGAAGTGCCCCGTCGTCGACACCTTCTGGCAAACCGAAACGGGCGGCCACGTCATCACGCCGTTGCCGGGCGCCACGCCCTTGGTGCCGGGTTCGTGCACGCTGCCGTTGCCGGGCATCATGGCGGCGATCGTCGATGAAACCGGCAAGGACATTCCGAATGGCGGCGGCGGCATGCTGGTCATCAAGCGGCCATGGCCTTCGATGATTCGCACGATCTGGAACGATCCCGAGCGCTTCAAGAAGAGCTACTTCCCCGAAGAAATGGGCGGCACGATCTACCTGGCCGGCGACGGCGCAGTGCGCAGTCCCGACCGGGCCTACTTCCGCATCACCGGACGCATCGATGACGTGCTCAACGTGTCGGGCCATCGGCTCGGCACGATGGAGATCGAATCCGCGCTCGTGGCCAAGACCGATCTGGTGGCGGAAGCGGCCGTGGTTGGCCGGCCCGACGATCTGACGGGCGAGGCCGTCTGCGCCTTTGTCGTGCTCAAGCGTGGCCGTCCCAGCGGGGAGGAGGCCAAGCAGATCGCCGCGGACCTGCGCAACTGGGTGGCGAAGGAGATCGGGCCGATCGCCAAGCCCAAGGACATCCGCTTCGGCGAGAACCTCCCGAAGACGCGCAGCGGCAAGATCATGCGGCGGCTGTTGCGCAGCATCGCCAAGGGCGAGGCGATCACGCAGGACACATCCACGCTGGAGAACCCCGCCATCCTGGAGCAGTTGGGGCAGGCCTATTGAGTCCACCCCGCATGGGGTACAAACGACCTCTCCAATCCATCACAACGGGAGCAGGTCATGGGAGTCAGAACAGGTGTATTGCTGGTGGTCGTGCTGCTGATTGCGGCACTGGCTGCGTTGAACTGGGGCCTCATCATCGCCCCGACCACGATGTCGATCGGCTTCATGCAGGTCACGGCGCCCTTCGGGCTGATCATGCTGGGGCTGACGGCATTGCTGGGCGTCTTCTTCGCGGTCTATGTCGTCTACCTGCAAAGCTCGATCCTGATCGAGACGCGCCGGCATACGAAGGAAATGCAAACCCAGCGCGATCTCGCGGACAAGGCGGAGGCCTCGCGCTTCACGGAGCTGCGGAACTTCCTCGAAGCCCAGGAGAACGCCCACATGACGCGCAATGCCGAACGGCATGCCGCATTGCTCGCGCGGGTGGAGCAACTCGAGACGGCCATCAAGCTGCGGTCCGATCAGACGGACAACACGCTCGCGGCCCACATCGGCCAGTTGGAAGATCGCTTCGATCGCCGGTCGGCGGCTTCCGCAGCGGGCATGCCGCCGGCCGTCTGATCGGCGGCTACTTCGTCGTCAGGATCCAGGCTGCCAGCTTCTTCGCGTCGGCCTCGTTGACCTGATTGTTGGCGGGCATGGGGACCGGGCCCCAGACGCCAGAGCCGCCCTTCATGATCTTGGTGGCGAGCAGGTCGACCGCGCCCTTGTTGTCCTTGTACTTGACGGCGACGTCCTGGAAGGACGGCCCCAACACCTTGCGATCGACGGCGTGGCAGCTCATGCAGTTCTTCGATGTGGCCAGCGCCAGATCGGCCAGGGCGGGTGCCGCACAGCCGAGGCCGAGCACCGTGACAAGGAGCACTTTTTTCATGAAGTTCAATCGCGTGGGTGCGTTAAAGTCGATCCAGCGCGATTGTAGGGAGAGCGGTGGACGCTCTTGTTCGACGCGCCATGAGAACGACGGAGGAGTTCGCGATGTGGTTTCTGATGCTGGGCCTGCTCGGTGTAGCGCTCAAATTGCTCGAGGTCGGCTTTGTCGCCACATTGAGCTGGTGGATCGTCTTGATCCCGTTCGCGCTCGCTGTCGCGTGGTGGGCGTGGGCCGATGCGTCGGGCTACACCAAGCGCAAGGTGATCGAAAAGGAAAACGCCCGCAAGCAAGAGCGCATCGACCGCCAACGCAGCAACCTAGGCCTGCTGAGCAGCCGCTCGAACCGTCGTCGCGGCGGCCGCTGAACAACACAGGCACAGCCACCCGGCCGGCGCAGCCCGGCCCGTTGGTGAAACACCGCGGAACCGGCTCCGCCGGGCCGCTGGTGTTGCCCCCGGCAGGGGGTGGGCGCCCGACACGAAGTGCGGGCAACCTGGGGGCGGGCTAGAACTTGTCGAGGACGGCGCCTGAGCTGGCGCTGGAGGCGTTGAACGCGAACTTGGCCTGGACGCCGCGCGTGTAGCGTGGGGCAGGGGCCTTCCAGGCCGCGCGGCGCTTGGCGATTTCGGCGTCGGGGACGTTGAGTTCGAGCTTGAGCTGGTGCGCGTCGATGGTGATCGAATCGCCTTCGTTGACGAACGCGATGGTGCCGCCGGCCGCCGCTTCGGGCGCCACGTGGCCGACCACCATGCCCCAGGTGCCGCCGGAGAAACGTCCGTCGGTGATGAGACCCACGCTTTCGCCGAGGCCCGCGCCGATCAGTGCGCCTGTGGGGGCCAGCATCTCCGGCATGCCGGGGCCGCCCTTCGGGCCGAGGTAGCGCAGGACCATCACGTCGCCTGCCTTGATCTTGCCGTCGAGGATGGCCTGCAGCGCGGATTGTTCGTCGTCGAACACACGCGCCGGTCCAGTGATGACCGGGTTCTTCAGGCCGGTGATCTTGGCAACAGCACCTTCGGGCGAAAGGTTGCCCTTCAGGATGGCCAGATGACCTTCGGCATACATCGGATTGTTGATGGGGCGAATCACGTCCTGGTCGGCGCGCGGCTGGTCCGGCACGTCCTTCAGGACTTCGGCGATGGTCTGGCCGGTGATGGTGATGCAGTCGCCGTGCAGCAGGCCGGCGTTCAGGAGCACCTTCATGACCTGCGGAATGCCACCCGCCTGGTGCAGGTCGACCGCGAGGTACTTGCCGCTGGGCTTCAGGTCGCAGATCACCGGCACCTTTTTGCGCATGCGCTCGAAGTCGTCGATTGACCAGTCCACTTCCGCGGCGTGCGCAATGGCCAGGAAGTGCAGCACCGCATTGGTCGAGCCGCCGGTGGCCATGATGACGGCCACCGCGTTCTCGATGGCCTTCTTGGTCACGATGTCGCGCGGCTTGAGGTCTTTCTTGATCGCCTCGATGAGCACCTTGGCCGATTCCTTGGCCGAATTCTGCTTTTCGTCGTGCGGGTTGGCCATGGTCGACGAGTAGGCCAGCGACATGCCCAGTGCCTCGAAGGCGCTCGACATGGTGTTGGCGGTATACATACCGCCGCACGAGCCGGTGCCGGGGATGGCGCGCATCTCGATTTCCCGGAGGTCCTCGTCGCTCATGTTCCCTGCGGCGTTCTGGCCGACCGCCTCGAACACGCTGACGATGTTCAGGTCCTGGCCCTTGTACCTGCCGGGCAGGATGGTGCCGCCGTAGACGTAGATCGCCGGCACATTGGCGCGCAGCATGCCCATCATGCCGCCGGGCATGTTCTTGTCGCAGCCGCCGACCACGAGCACGCCGTCCATCCACTGGCCGCCGACGCAGGTCTCGATGCAGTCGGAGATGACTTCGCGGCTTACCAGCGAGTACTTCATGCCTTCGGTGCCCATCGCCATGCCGTCGGAGATGGTGGGCGTGCCGAACACCTGTGCATTGCCGCCGGCTTCCTCGATGCCGGCGATGGCCGCGTCGGCAAGCTTCTGCAGGCCCGAGTTGCAGGGCGTGATGGTGCTGTGGCCGTTGGCGACGCCGACCATCGGCTTCTTGAAGTCGCCTTCTTCGTAGCCCATGGCATAGAACATCGACCGGTTGGGCGCGCGGCTCTTGCCTTCGACGATGTTGGCGCTGCGGCGGTTGATCTGGATCGGTTTGGTGTCCATCGTGTGTCTCGTGATCGGGAATCGGGGACGCCAAGTATCGGACGAATGATTGATTGGTTCCAATCCGATTTGTGTGTCGGATTGATATGCTCCGCATATGAATGACGGATCCATCGACCTGCGCGTATGGCGGCAGTTCCTCGCGGTGGCCGAGGAATTGCACTTCGGACGCGCCGCCGTGCGCCTGCACATGACGCAGCCGCCGGTGACGCAGGCGATCGCGCAGCTCGAGAAGACGCTGGGCGTGGTGCTCTTCGACCGCACACGGCGCCGCGTGGCGCTCACGCCGGCCGGCGAGGCTTTGCTGCCCGACGTTCGGGACCTGCTGGCGCGGGCGCAGTCCTTGCCGGCACGCGCCCGCGCGGCCGCCGCGGGGGAGGTGGGGCGCGTGCGGCTGGCCTTCGTGTCGACCATCGGGTTCGAGCGGCTGCCGCTGTGGGTGAGGGAATTCCGCTTGCTGTGCCCCCAGGTCGCGTTGGAACTGGTCGAGGCGACCGGCGACGTGCAACTCGAGGGCTTTTCCCGGGGCGAGATCGACGCCGGGCTCATGCTGCATTCACCCGGCTTCGCGCCGCCCGGCCTGGAGCGGCTCACGGTCTCGGAGGAACCGCTGGTCCTCGCCTTGCCCGCCGGGCATGCGCTGGCGAAGGTCGAGAAGCTGTCGTTGGCGGCCGCGCTGGCCGAGCCCGTGGTGATCTTCCCGCGCCGCATCGTGCCGTCGCTGCATGATGCGATCTTCGCGCTTTACCATGCGGCCGGGCGCGTGCCGCGGATCGCACAGGAAGCGATCCAGATGCAGACCATCGTGAACCTCGTCTGGGGCGGCCTGGGCGTCGCCTGGGTGCCCAGGAGCGTCATGCAGTTCCGGCGTACGGGCGTGGTGTATCGCACCGCGGGCGAGTTCGAGCCGGCCGGCCGCCGCCGAAGCGCCGCGCCGCTTCCGAGCTGCGAAACCAGTCTGGTCTGGCCTGCCGACACGGACAACCCGGCCCTTGAGCGCTTTGTCGGCTTCGTCCGGGCGCAAAGCGTGTCATCGCATTGAGGCGAGAATCCCGTCCATGCTCATGTATCCGCATATCAATCCGGTCGCCCTTCAACTCGGGCCGGTCGCCATTCACTGGTATGGCCTGACCTACCTGGCCGCTTTCGCACTGTTCTATTTTCTCGGTACGCGCCGTCTGCGGCACGAGCCCTATCGTTCCATCACCGGGCCGGGCGCCTGGACGCGCAAGGATCTGGAAGACATCCTCTTTCTCGGGGTGATGGGCGTGATCGTCGGTGGCCGTCTGGGCTACTGCTTTTTCTACAAGCCGGGCTTCTACCTCACCCATCCGCTGGAGATCTTCTTCGTCTGGCAAGGCGGCATGAGCTTTCATGGCGGCCTGCTCGGGGTGATTGGCTCGATGGTGTGGTTCTCGCATTCGCGCGCACGGCCGTTCTGGCAGGTCATGGACTTCGTCGCGCCCTGCGTGCCCACCGGGCTGGCGGCCGGGCGGGTCGGCAATTTCATCAACGGCGAGCTCTGGGGGCGCTTTTCCAGCCCCGATCTTCCGTGGGGCATGGTGTTTCCCCAGAGCGGCTCGATGCTTCCGCGCCATCCTTCACAGGTGTATCAGTTCCTGCTCGAAGGCCTGCTCCTCTTCGCGTTGCTTTGGCTCTATGCGCGCAAGGAACGACGCGAGCGCCGCGTATCGGCGGTGTTCCTGATCGGCTATGGGGTGATGCGGTTCCTGGCGGAATACTTCCGGGAACCCGACGACTTCCTGGGCCTGCTCGCGCTCAACATGAGCATGGGACAGTGGCTGTGCGTGCCGATGATCGTCTTCGGCGTCTGGCTTTATCTCAGCGCCCCTGCGCAACGCCGCGCCGCGACCGCGACGGCATAAGGGGATTAGCGGCCGCTCCCGACCCATACAGCGTATGGTCAGTCCTCTGGACCCGGGGGCTGTGGAGCGTCCGTTCGGCTAGTGCTTCTGGTGAATGTGCCGCTGTCCGGTGCGCAGTAGAGTGGGTGCTCACGACAGGGGAACTGACGTCATGTCAATGCTGGTTTGCATCGTGCGGGGCACGACCTGGGAAATGGGCAGGCGATCTGCCGCCATGCCCTGAAAGCAGAGCCCGGCGATGGCACTCGATCTCTATACCGTGCCTGGCCAGATCACCGGCCGCGATGCGCAAGAGGCATCGGCGCTGGAGTGGAGCGACGCCGACAGAACGACCGCGCACACCCTGCCCGAAGGCCTGCGCTTGCTCGACTACGAGATCGTCGGGCCCATCGGCGAGGGCGGCTTCGGCATCGTCTACCTGGCCTGGGACCACGCGCTCGAACAGCACGTCGCCATCAAGGAATACCTCCCGGCCATCCTCGCCTCGCGCGCCAGCGTTTCGGCGGCGGTCGTCGTCAAGTCGCAGCGCCACAGGGAAGGTTTCCGCATCGGCATGCGCAGCTTCCTGAATGAGGCGCGGATCCTCGCTCGCTTCGATCACCCCTCGCTGGTCAGGGTGCTGCACTTCTGGGAGGGCAACGGCACCGCCTACATGGCGATGCCGTACTACGAAGGCCCCACGCTCGCGCGCGCGCTCCAGAATCTCGGCCGTCCGCCCGACGAAGCGGAACTCTGCGGCTGGCTGCGTCCCTTGCTGGACGCGCTCGGCACCATGCACGCGGCAAGCTGCTTCCACCGCGATGTCTCGCCCGACAACATCCTCCTTACAGACGGCGGCCCGGTGTTGCTCGACTTTGGCGCCGCGCGGCGCGTGATCGACGGCATGACCTCGTCACCGACCGTGGTGTTCAAGCCCGGCTTCGCGCCCATCGAGCAGTACGGCGAAGTGGCTTCGATGAAGCAGGGCGCCTGGACGGACATCTACGCGGTGGCCGGCGTCGTTTATGCGGCCATCACCGGCCACCCGCCGACGCCGTCGATCGAGCGCCTGATGAACGACCAGTTGAAGCCGCTGTCGGAAGTCGCGCGGGGCCGCTACGGCGAGCCGTTCCTGGCGGCGGTGGATGCTGCGCTGTCGTTGCATCCGCGGAACCGGCCGCAGAGCGCGGCCGAGTTCTGGACGATGCTGAGTTGCGGCGAGCAGTTGCAGGATCTGGAACTCGCGCGCGCGGTGCGGCTGGGCGATGCGCTGTCCGCCACGCAGTCGCCCGGTGGCCAGGTCGCCACGGGGCATCCCGCGGTCGCTGACGAAATCCTGGAGGAGGAGCTTTCGCTGCCCCTCGATCTGGTGCGAGAACCCGAAGAGCCAAAGCCTGCGCCCGCGCCAGCAGTGCCGGCGCTCAGTGCGGCGCTGCATTGGGCGGGACCGATCAAGCGGTGGAACCGAGCACCGGTTTCCAATTGGCCGCCGTTGCGCGAGGCGCCGAGTCCGGGGCAACGACACGGCAGCCGGTTGAAGATCTACGCGCTGGCGGCTGCGCTCCTGGTGCTGGGTGCTGCGGCGGTCGCCTACTACCGCCTCGGAAACCGTCACCCGATACCCCAATCGTCCACGCCGACCCCGGTCGCGACGATGCCTGCGCAGCCCCCGAAGGGTGTCTTGGCGCCACCGAAGCCGGCTGCGCCTGCGTTGCCTGTGGCACCTGTTGCATCTGCACCACCCGTGGCGGCCGTGACGCCGGTCGCACCGCCCGTGGCAAAGGTCGCACCGCCGGCACCGGTGGTCGTGGCGCCCGAACCACCACCCCCACAGCCGGCACCCGTTCTCGTCGTATCGCCGCCATCCGCCGAAGCTGCGAAGCCGTCCGAGCCGCCACCGGCGAGCCGCGCTTCAACAGCAACCGTCGAGCCCACGGCAGCACCGGTGCCTGCTGCGCCGGCGCGGAAAACCACAGTGCATGCGCGTACCGAAACCCAGAAGGTGAGCCGACGTGAACCGCGCAGTCCCGAACCCGAGCCCGAGCCCGCGCTGCCCGCCATCGCGGTGCAGCCGGTGTCGCCGCCGTCCGAGAGCGCGCAAGGCCATTCGTCCAATTGCACGGACCTCCTTCAGCGAGCCTCGCTCGGACCGCTGACGCCAGGCGAGGCCGCCCTATTGAGAAAGGGGTGTGAATGATGACCACGACCTTGATGCGCTGCGCGCAAGCCCTGTGCCTGTCGGCTGCCGCTCTTCTGGCGGCGGGCTGCGCCACGCCACAGGCAACTTCATCCAAGATCGAACTACCCTTCGACGAGGCCGTCGCCATGGCCACGGATGGCCTGGTCAAGCAGACGCAGGGCTTTGCAGCCTCGATGAGCGGCAAGCGCGGCGTGATGGTCGACCCGATGATCGACGCCGGCAGCGCACAGCAAACCGTGGCGACGCAGATGCTCCAGGACCGCGTCACCGAGCGGATGACTTCGAAGTTCGATTCGCTGGAGATCCTGTCCTTCCAGAGCGCGAATCTGGGCAAGGCCCGCTACCTGCTGACGGGCACGATGACCCGGCTTGCAGTCGACAAGCCACGCGGCCCGATGCAGATCAACCTGGCGCTGACCGAGCTTTCCAGCGGCAACGTGGTTGCCCAATCCTCCTCCGTGACGCGAGACGAAGGCCTGGACCACACGCCGTTGCCCTACTACAGGGACACGCCGATGCCCACCAAGGACCGGGTCATCGAGGGCTACATCCGCACGACTGCCACGCCGCCCGGCCAGCATGCCGACGCATACTATTTCGAGCGCATCGCGGTCGCGCCGGTCATTACGGGTGCCACCGGCGCCTACAACGCCGAGCGCTACCAGGATGCGTTTTCGCAATACAACGCCGCCAACGGCACGCCGATCGGCGATCAACTGCGAGTGCTCAACGGGATCTACCTGAGTGCGGCGAAACTCGGCCGGACCACGGAAGCGCAGGAAGCCTTCGGCAAGCTGGTTGCCTACGGCATCGCGAACCAGCAACTCGGGGTCAAGTTCCTGTTCAATCCGAACAGCACGGTGTTCTGGTCGGAGACCAAGATCAGCGGTCCCTATCCCATGTGGTTGCATGAAATCGCCAAGGCGAGCGCCGATGCGAAAGTCTGCATGGACATCGTCGGCCACACCAGCCACACCGGGTCGGTGGCCTACAACGATACGCTGTCCATGCAGCGCGCGCGCTACATCCAGCAGCGATTGGTCAGCGAATCCACGGCGCTCGGCGACCGCACCACGCCCAGCGGCAAGGGTTTCCGCGAAAACATCATCGGAAGCGGCACCGACGACGCAGTCGACGCGCTGGACCGCCGTGTCGAATTCAAGATCGTGAACTGCAGTTGATCCGGCGGGGGCGCACGCAGGCGGCGCCGCACCGTCGACAGGCGCGTCATGCGCGCGGGTACTTCGGCTTCCATAATTGCGGGTAGTTTCCCGAAATAGTTCTGGATTGCCGCCTGCCCGGTTCACGCGCCTCGTCCCCAGCACGAGGCCTTTTCGGGCCATTGCGGTCCAACCAAAAGGCCAAGCCCATCTCATGAATGCCAGCGACTGGATCACGCGCAACGTTTCGCGCTTGCGACCGGCCAACATTGCCGAAATCGGAAAGTCCGCCTTGGGGTCCCGGCCCCTCTCCGAACGCCTGGAGGCGACCTTGCGCCGACCGGGCGAAGCCCTCGCGCCCCGGGCGCTGCGGCGCGCGCTGGTCGAACTGCAGGCGGTGGTCGACCCGAGCATCAGCGACGTCGAAGCGGGGCGCCGCGCCCACGCCGTCGTGCAGTGGTATGCCGGCCGCGAACTCGACGAGCGGCGCGACATCTGGCTGCTGATGAGCGAGCGCTTCGCGCCCGATGTGCAAAGGCTCAGCAGCGCGCGCGACCTGCACGAGGCTGCGGTCGGCACGCCCGACGAGGGCCAGGCCGAGATCGATCTGCGCCGGGCGCTGGTCTCGCCGCGCGCACGCCTGCTCCAGCGCTTCGCGATCGATCCCGACGGCATGCGCTTCCTGGTCGACATGCGCGCCCAATTGCTCCCGCACCTGAAAGGCGACCGTCGGCTGCTCCCGCTCGACGCCGAGCTCGAGAACCTGTTCTCGACCTGGTTCGACGTCGCATTCCTGGACCTGCGGCGCATCAGCTGGGATTCACCGGCTTCGCTGATCGAAAAGCTGATCCAGTACGAGGCGGTGCACGACATCAAGAGCTGGGCCGACGTCAAGAACCGGCTCGACAGCGACCGACGCTGCTACGGCTTCTTTCATCCGCGCCTTCCCAACACGCCGCTGATCTTCGTCGAGGTGGCGCTGGTGGATCACATCAGCGAGGGCATCGTGCCGCTGCTCGACGAAGCGGCCGCGCTGGTCAAGCCCGACAAGGCCACGACCGCGATCTTCTATTCGATCAGCAATACGCAGACCGGGCTGCGCGGTGTGAGCTTCGGCGATTCATTGATCAAGCGCGTGGTCGAGACCCTGCAGGAAGAGCTTCCGCGCCTGAAGACCTTCGCGACGCTCTCGCCGATCCCCGGCTTTCGGGCCTGGCTCGGCAAGAACGCGGCGGGCATGGTCGGACGCCTCGACGAAAAGCGGTCCACCGAACTCGGCCGCGTCGTCGGCTCGCTGCCGCCCACGGCGGAACGATTTCTGGCGGCCGCCGACGATGCCAACGCGCTCGATGCGAGGTCGCCGGTGCGGCAACTGCTGCTGCAATCGGCGGCAGAGTATCTCGGGCGGGCCACCGCGGACGGCAAGCCGGTCGATCCGGTCGCCCGTTTCCATCTCGGCAACGGTGCGCGCGTGGAGCGGCTGCACTGGGCCGGCGACCCGTCGCCCAAGGGGTTGAAGCAATCCTACGGACTCATGGTCAACTACCTCTACGATCTCAAGCGGCTCGACAAGCACCGTGCCTTGCTGGCGCAGGGCAAGGTGGCAGTATCGGGCGACGTCGACGATCTCTTTCTGAATAGCTGAGCCCATCGCAGTCCGCGTAGGACGAGGAGACAAACTGGAATGACAAGTTCGATCACGCTGCGCGGCGAGGGTCCGGTTGCGTTCGTCACATTGACGAACACCGCCCGCTTGAACGCGATGTCGCGAGCGATGTGGCGCGAATTGCGAGCCGTATTCGACGGATTGGGGCGAGATGCATCGTTGCGCTGCGTCATCGTGCGCGGGGAGGGCGGGGCCTTCTGTGCGGGCGGCGACATTTCCGAATACCCGTCCTTCCGCTTCGACGAAGCCAGCCTGCGCGAATTCCACGAGAACGAAGTCTGGGCTGCGTTGGCCGCCATGCTTGCCTGCGAAGTGCCGCTGATCGCGCAGATCGAGGGCGCGTGCATGGGTGCAGGCCTGGAAATCGCGAGCTGTTGCGACATCCGCCTGGCCGGCGCCTCCGCAAAGTTCGGCGCGCCGATCGCGAAGCTGGGTTTTCCGATGGCGCCGCGCGAAGCTGCGCTGGTCAGCGGTGCGATCGGCGAAGTGCTCGCGCGCGACATGCTGCTGGCCGCGAGCGTGCACGGGGCGAACCGCCTGTACGACGCGGGATTCCTTCTGCGCGTGGTGCCGGATGCCGAACTGGCGTCCGAAGCGCTCGCGCATGCGCAACGCGTCGCGGCACTGGCGCCCGAGGCCGCCCGCCTCAACAAACGGACCTTGTCCGCGCTTCGGCAGTCCGTCGGTCCTGCCGGGGAAGACCCGATGGCGCCGTTGGTGGCTGTCGCTTATGACTACGCCGACTCCGACGAACATCGTGAAGGCATTGACGCCTTCCTCGCCAAACGCACCCCCGCCTTCTGAATTCGCCATGACCGAACCAACGACAAACGCCAATCTCTTCGCTGCATTGCGCGCGGCTTTTCCCACAGACCTCGACAAGATCGCGGTCGAAACCGACGACGGGCTTTTCTATTCATGGCGCGACCTGGACCGGGCGAGCGCGATGATCGCGAACCTCCTTCATGCGCTGAAGCTCGAAGAGGGCGCCCGCATCGCCGTGCAGGTGGAAAAGTCCGTCGAGGCCATGCTGCTCTATCTGGCGACGTTGCGCGCGGGCTATGTCTTCCTGCCGCTCAACACGGCCTATCGCGCCGCGGAAATCGAATACTTCATGGGCAACGCGGAGCCGGCGGTGGTCATCTGCAGCAGTGCCAACGCGTCATGGGTCGTGCCCATCGCCACGGCTGCGGGCACGCGCCACATCTTCACGCTGAATGACGATCGAACCGGCACCCTGCTCGAAGTCGCGGCGCAGTGCAGCGACCAGCATGCCGTTGCGCGCAAGAACGCCGACGACCTGGCCGCCATCATCTACACCAGCGGCACCACCGGCCGGAGCAAGGGCGCGATGCTTTCGCACGGCAACCTGCTGTCGAACGCGCAGGTGCTCAAGGACTACTGGGGCTGGCGAAGCTCCAGGCAGGGCGGCGACGTGCTCATCCACGCGCTGCCGATCTTTCATGTGCACGGGTTGTTCGTTGCCATCCATGGCGCGCTGATCAGTGGCAGCCAGATGATCTGGTTCAACCGCTTCGACCCGCGGCGCGTGGTGGCGCGCCTGCCCGAAGCCACTGTCTTCATGGGCGTGCCGACGCTCTACGTTCGCATGCTGGCCGAACCGGGACTGACTCGCGACGCATGCAGCAACATGCGCCTTTTCATTTCCGGATCGGCGCCGTTGCTGATCGAGACCTTCATCCAATGGCGCGACCGAACGGATCACACCATCCTCGAGCGCTACGGCATGAGCGAGACGATCATGCTCACCTCCAATCCCTACAGTGCCGTGCAGGGCGCGCGCCGCGGGGGGACCGTGGGCTTTCCGCTGCCCGGCGTGCGGCTGCGGGTGCGCGACGATCGTGGCGAGCCATGTCCGACCGACGAGATCGGCAACATCGAAGTGGACGGCCCCAACGTGTTCTCCGGCTACTGGCGCATGCCGAAGAAGACCAAGGAGGAGTTCACCGCCGATGGCTACTTCAAGACCGGCGATGTCGGCAAGATCGACGGCTTGGGCTACGTCACCATCGTCGGACGCAGCAAGGACCTGATCATCAGCGGCGGCTACAACGTCTATCCGGCGGAGATCGAGGGTTACATCAACGAAATGGCGGGCGTCGCCGAAAGCGCCATCGTCGGCGTGCCGCATTCGGACTTTGGCGAGGTCGGCGTTGCCATCGTGATTGCGAGACCGGGCGCCGTGCTCGACGGCGAAGCCATCATCGCCGAACTCAAGGCGAAGCTGGCGAACTTCAAGATTCCCAAGAGCTGCTTTGTCGTGAACGAGCTGCCTCGCAACGCCATGGGCAAGGTGCAGAAGGCGCTGCTGCGCGAACAGCACAAGAAACTGTTCGGCTGAACTTACTGCACCAGCAAGACCGAGATATCCGTCTCAGCCACGACCTTGGTTGCCACTGAACCCATGAGCGCGCGGCCCAGGATGCCGTGGCCGTGCGTTCCCATCACGATCAGTTCGGCGCCGGAGACGCCGGCGGCCTTGATGATTTCTTCAGCGGCGTGCCCGTGGCGCTGGTCGATCGTGTAGGCCGTGATGTTGTGGTCCGCGAGCTGCGCCTTGAGAGGGTCGATCACTTTCGCGGTTTCTTCGGCGTAGTAGTCAGAGATCACGCCCTTGCTGAGATGGCGCGCCACGTGCCCGGGCACGCCAATGCAGACGTGCACCATCACGAGTTCGTTGCCTTCGATGAACATGGCACGATGCTTGGCCAGGTAGTCGATGGCCTTCCTGGTGTGCGAGCTGCCGTCCACGGCGATCAGGATCTTCATGACGTTCCTTTCGATGTCAACGCAGGACCAGCACCGGCAGTTCCGAATGCGTGAGCACGTGCTGGGTTTCGCTGCCTAGCAGCAGGCGCTTCAGGCCCTTGCGGCCATGCGAGGCCATCACGATCATCTCGCTCTTGTGCTTCTTCGCGGCGTTGATGATCGCCTCGCCCACGAGGTCCGAGCTGATCAGGGCCGTCTTGACCTTCACGCCGGCCGCCTTGGCCTTGGTTCCGACTGCATCGAGGGTGGCCTGTGCCGATTCGGCCCATTGTTTTTCGATGCGCGCAATGTCCTCCGGCGAAAAGACCGCCGCACCGTCGAAGTAGTTCTTGGGGTAGCGGGGCACGACGGTGAGCGCGACCAACTCCGCACCGTTCTGCGATGCAAGCGCAATGGCGCTCGTCACTGCCTTCTTCGAGAGCGAGGAGCCGTCCGTGGCGACCAGGATGCGCTGAAACATGGGTTCTTCTCCTGAGAATGGATGTGCCGTCTTTATAAGGCAGGCACAGAACGGCAGGTTGCTCGGCATCAATCTTCGGGCACTTGGCGATGCAGGCCAGAAAAAAAGCCACGGCCCCAATGTGGTGCCGTGGCTTGTGGATGAGGTGTCTGCGAGTGAGGCCGGACTCGCATCCTGAACCGGGGTTCAGGTGGGCGAGGGCAGCAAGGCTTCGGGTTCATCTGACGCGAGATGATCACACCTGCCAAGCGATATACCAAGCCCTGCTCGTAAGAGCATTGGAACAAGGACATATAGAGCCCGACACGCACCGCAGACGAGGTGCATTTTACGCCCGTCGAGCGTGCTGGCTAAAGTAAATGTCCGTCGCCGGCGAGGGCCTGATCCAGGCGCTGGATCAATTGCGCGGCGCGCGCGTCATCCGCGGGGTTGTCAGTGGCTGCTGCCGGCGCCTGCGCGGGCGCTGCGGCCGGTTGGGCCTCGCGCTGCACGAGGTCGAATGCCAGGTTCAGCGACGCCAGCACCGCGATGCGGTCGCGTGCCTTGACCTTGCCTGCGTCGCGGATCTTGCACATTGCGGCATCGACGCGTTCGACCGCTTCGCGCAACTGGGCTTCGCCGCCTTCGGGGCAGCCGAGCAAATAGCTCTGGCCCATGATCTGGACTTCGATTTGTTTCATCAACGGGAGCTTGCGTCTTGGGTGGGATCGGCCGGTAGCTGTTCGAGCAGCGCATCGAGCCGCGTGCGCGCCGCGGCGAGCCGCGACTTGAGCGCATCGCGTTCGCGCGCGAGCGCGTCCACCTGGTCCTGAAGCAAGGCGTTGGTGCGCTGTACTTCTTCGTGGCGCACGAGCAGGCGTTCGACGCGCTCGGCGATTTGGTCAATACGGCTCGGTGCGGGCATGGGGGGCGATTGTAGATTCCGGCGACTCAAGGTTTTCATCGGGTGAACGCGCAGGGCAATTCTTTGGCCCGAAGACCCTACAATTCCGCGCGTTGGTGCTCGCGGCGTGGTTCACGCGCCGCAGTTCAACGGGAAGCAGGAGTCGAAGCCCCCGGGGCGGAGCCAACCTGCGCTGCCCCCGCAACGGTCAAGCAGACGGCGCCCATCGGGCGCCACCCTCGTCAATCAGCCACTGGATGCCCTGAAACAGGCATCTGGGAAGGCGACGAGGGCCGCGCTGCCAGCCCGGATACCGGCCAACGAGGCGGCTGCCGCATGTCCCCCCATGCCGGCAGCCATGACGTCCAGGCGCCGGCGGGGAAGCCGGCAAGGGACTTTGTTCTTGTGTTGTCTCCATGAATATCTGCGTTTTCTCCGCACCCAGCCACAGGTGGGCTCGCCCGTGGCCGTTCGCGCGCCTGCATTCGGCGTCCCTCGCGGTCGCCGCCCTGACAGGGATGAGCTCGATCGCGATGGCCCAGAGCGTCGAGCCCGCGCTCCCCGAAACCGTCGTGACCGCGACGCGCACGCCGACCCGCATCAATGACCTGGTGTCGGACACCGTCGTCATCGACCGCGCGCAGATCGAGGAACAGTCGAACCGCACGTTGACCGAAATCCTTGCGCGGGTCCCGGGTGTCCAGGTCTCGTCCAACGGCAGCGGTCCCGGCAAGCAGAGCGGCGTGTTCATCCGGGGCGCCGAGACACGCCACACCATCCTCCTGATCGATGGCGTGCGCTACGGCTCCGCAACGCTCGGCACGCCGGTCTGGGACAACATTCCCGTCGAGATGATCGACCACATCGAAGTGGTGAAGGGGCCGGTCTCGGCGCTCTACGGCAGCGACGGCGTCGGCGGCGTGGTGCAGATCTTCACGCGCAAGGCCAGCCCCGGCGAGGACGTGTTCGTCCCGCGCGTGTCGTCGACGATCGGCTCGGACAGCTACAAGCAGATCACCGGCGGCTTCAGCGGCGCCTCGGGGGCCGCGACCTATGCGCTCGACGTTCAGCGCACACTGGTCGACAGCATTTCGGCCACCAACAGCAAGGTGCAGTTCGGCAACTTCAATCCCGACCGCGATCCGTTCAGCCAGAGCGCGGCCAACGCATCGTTCGGCTACCAGTTCAATCCGGATTGGAAGCTCGATGCCGGCCTGCTGTATTCCGACGGCCTGAATCACTACGACGACGGCCCCGGCCGTGATACACGCGGGGTCTTGCGCACGCAAAACGCCTACGCGGGCTTGCGCGGCGCGGTGACGTCGAACTGGACCACGCAACTGCGTTACGCCCGCAGCGACGACGACACCCACGCCATCGTGGCCGCGCCGGGCAACGTCCCTGGCCTGTTCGAGACGACGCAGAACCAGTACCTGTGGCAGAACGACATCGTCACGCCGATCGGCACGGTGCTCGCGGGCTTGGAGCGCCTCGAACAGAAGGTGGACAGTGACACGCCCTACACCGTGACCGATCGCAATATCGATTCCGTGTTCGTCGGCCTCAACGGCAACGCGGGTCCGAACAGCTGGCAGGTCAATGGACGGCACGACAGCAATTCGCAGTTCGGCGACCATGACACCTGGTTTGCCGGCTACGGCTACCGGATCACGGAGAACTGGCGCGTCAATGTCTCGCACGGCACCAGCTTTGTCGCGCCCTCGTTCAATCAGCTGTACTTCCCCAACTTCGGCAATCCCAACCTGCAGCCGGAGGAGGGCAAGAACACCGATCTCGGGATCACCTGGACCCAGGGCGCCCATACCGTGAAGCTGGTTGGCTACGACAACGAGATCGAGGGCTTCATCACCAACACCACGCTGCCCCAGAACATTCCGCGTGCACGCATCCAGGGCGCGACGCTGAGCTACGATGGCCAGTTCGGCGATCTGGGACTGCATGCGAGCTACGACTCTCTCGACCCGCAAAACGAGGTCACAGGCAAACAACTGCCGCGTCGCGCGAAGGAACAGGCGACGCTCGGCGTCGACTATTCGGTCGGCCCCTGGAAGCTTGGCGGCTCGGCGCTCTACGTGGGCCAGCGCTACGACGACGTGGGCAACAAGCTCGTGCTCGACGCCTACACCACGGTCGACCTCTATGCCGAATACCGGGTCTCGAAGAACTGGTCGGTGCAGGGGCGCATCGTGAACGTGGGTGACACGACCTACGAGACGGCCTACGGCTACAACCAGCCCGGCCGCGGCTTCTTCCTCACTGTGCGGTGGCAACCGAAGTGACGACGGCCTGCCGCGAACTGATCCTGGGTGGCCAGCGAAGCGGCAAATCGCGCCGCGGTGAACAACTCGCCGCGACGTGGCTCTCTCGTTCGACTGCGCATCGTGCGGTCCTCATCGCGACCGCTCTTGCGCGCGACGACGAAATGCGCGCACGCATCGCCCGCCATCGCAGCGATCGTGCGGAGCGTGTGCCGGCGATGATCACCGTCGAGGAGCCGTTCGCGCTCGCGCAAGCGATCCGGACGCACGCCACGCCGCAGACGCTGGTCCTGGTCGATTGCCTCACGCTCTGGCTGACGAACCTGCTGATGCCGGTCGATGGTGTGGTTGACGATTCGACGGCGGCGGAGCAGGCCACGAAAGCGCTCGTGCAAGAGATCGGCGCCGCCAGCGGCCCGCTGATACTGGTCAGCAATGAAATCGGTCTCGGCGTCATTCCGCTCGGACGCGAGGTGCGTGCCTTTGTCGACGCGCTGGGCCGTCTCAACCAGGAGGTCGCGGCGGCGTGCGATCGCGTCACGCTCATGGCGGCCGGGCTGCCGCTGACCTTGAAGGAGCCCGCATGAATCGCTTCATGAGACTGTCGCTCGGCGCCGTGCTCGCTGTGCTCGCGATGGCTGCGCAGGCGATCGTCGTGACGGACGAACGCGGCGTCAGCGTGGATCTTCCAAGGCCACCGCAGCGTATCGTGACGCTGCTGCCTTCGCTGACCGAATCCGTCTGCACGCTGGGTGCATGCGACCGGCTGGTCGGCGTGGACCGCTATTCGAACTGGCCTGCGCCAGTGCGCGCGCTGCCGCAGGTCGGCGGAGGGATCGATCCGAACGTCGAAGCCATCGTCGCGCTGAAGCCTGACGTGGTGCTGCTCGCGAAGTCTTCGCGCGTCACGGAGCGCCTCGAAACCCTCGGCGTCAAGGTGGTGGTGCTCGAACCCAGGAACCACGCCGATGTCCGGCGTGTGCTCGATACGCTCGACCGGATGCTGGGCACAAGCGACGCGCAACGCGTCTGGCGCGCCATCGACGCCAGCGTTTCGGCGGCGGCGCAGTCTCTTCCCGAGAGCGTGAAGCGCACGCGCGTGTACTTCGAGGTCAACAACGGGCCTTATGCGGCTGGCGAGTCCTCGTTTATCGGCGAGACGCTCGCGCGGCTCGGCGTCAAGAACATCGTGCCGGCATCGCTCGGTCCTTTCCCCAAGCTGAACCCGGAGTTCGTGGTGCGCGCCGATCCCGACCTGATCATGGTCGGCGAGCGCAGTGGGCAGGGCATGGAGCAGCGGCCGGGATGGGGTCATATCAAGGCCGTGCGCGACGGTCGCATCTGCCGCTTTACCCCAGACGAATCCGACGTGCTGGTTCGGCCCGGTCCGCGCATGGGCGAGGCGGCAAGGCTGATGGCGCAATGCCTGCTGGCGAAAGCGGCGTGATGCGAGTGGAGCGCGAATGAAAAGCCAGCATCGGCGCGCACTCGCGCTCGGCGTTGCGCTGTTGGTGCTCGGCGCCATCGTGCTGGTCCTGGGTGCCGGCGTTGGCAGTACAGGGTTCGATAGCGTCTTCAAAGCCTGGGATGACCCGGTCGCGCTGCAGATCGTCCGGGACATCCGGCTTCCCCGGACGCTCGGCGCCTGGCTGGCGGGCGCGCTGCTGGGGTTTGCAGGTGCGGTGGCTCAAGGGCTGTTTCGCAATCCGCTGGCCGATCCGTATCTGCTGGGCAGCTCATCGGGTGCGTCGCTCGGCGTGGCGCTGGCGCTATGGGTGTTCGGGACTTCACCGGCCAGCACGCACTGGGTGGTGCGTCTCGGCATGACGGGCGCGGCCTTTATCGGCGCCGTGGTGGCGGTGATGTTCACGCTGTTGCTGGCGCGCGGTGTGCAGCAAACGCTTCGGCTCCTGCTCGCGGGCGTGATCGTCGGCGTTGTGCTCGGTGCGGTGAAGGACCTCATCACCATCGCGTCGGCCGACATCCTGCAGGCGATCCAGGGTTTCATGCTCGGCAGCACCGGCCTGGTTGGCTGGAGCGCCTGCGCGGTGATGGCAGGCCTGGGGGTCGTCTGTCTTCTGCTCGGGTGGGCGCTGGCGCCGGTGCTCGACGGGCTGGCGCTCGGCGAATCCACTGCGAGCAGTCTCGGGCTGCCCTTGGGTGCGATGCGCGCCGCGCTGGTTGCGGTGCTGGCCTTGGCAACCGGGGCTGCCGTCGCGCAGACGGGGTTGATCGCCTTCGTCGGGCTGGCCGCGCCGCATCTGGTGCGTTCCGCGGTCAAGACCACGCATGCGCGGTTGATCCTGCTGTCGAGCGCGATGGGCGGACTGCTGCTGATGGCGGCCGATCTGCTCGCGCGGTGGCTGATCGCGCCGCAGGAACTGCCGGTCGGTGTGCTGACCGCGGTGCTCGGCGGGAGCTATCTGCTCTGGCTCATGCATCGACGCCGCGCGCGGGGAGGCCTGTGATGGCGCCGGTCGTCATTCGCGAACCGGCGCTGGAGAGTCGGCGCCTGAGTGCCGCGCTGGGCGGCACGGAGGTGCTGCACGACATCGATCTCGCGTTGGCCCAAGGTCGATGGACGAGCATCGTCGGCCCCAATGGAGCGGGAAAGTCCACCTTGCTCAAGGCGCTGGCGGGCCTCCTGCCTTGCGACGGCGAGGTCCGATTGCTCGGGCAGCCGCTTTCCGCTGTCGCCGGACGCGCGCGGGCCCGGCGAATGTCGTGGCTCGGCCAGGGCGGGGCGGGCGAGGGCAGCGCGGACGATCTCATGGTGTACGACGTCGCCATGCTGGGCCGTTTGCCGCACCAGCGATGGCTCGCGACGCCGAGCGAAGCGGATCACGCCGCGGTCGAGCACGCGCTGCGCAGCACCCAGGCCTGGGACTGGCGCGAACGGCCGTTGGGCCAGTTGTCGGGCGGCGAACGTCAGCGGGTGCTGCTGGCGCGCGCACTGGCCGTCGAGGCCGATGTACTGCTGATGGACGAGCCACTCGCCAATCTCGATCCGCCGCACCAGGGCGACTGGATGCAGACTGTGCGCCATCTCGTTGCCAGTGGCCGGACGGTGATCAGCGTGCTGCACGAACTCAGCGTCGCGCTCGCCGCCGACGACATGGTGCTGATGGCGCAAGGGCGGGTGATCCATCACGGCGGCTGTGCCGACGCGGCCACGCACAATGCGCTGGAAGCCGTGTTCGACCAACGTGTCGTCGTTCATCGCGTGGCCGGCCACTGGATCGCCGTGCCCCACTAGAAATCTATCGAGGACTCATGCAGATCGAAACACCCCCTAGCGAGAAGCCCTATGAAAAGCCCGAGGGCGAGCGTCGCGGCTTGGTGATCGTCAACACGGGCGACGGCAAGGGCAAGAGCACCGCCGCCTTCGGCCTGGCGCTCCGCGCGCATGGCCGCGGCAAGGCAGTGAAGATCTTTCAGTTCATGAAGGTGCCCAGCGCGCGTTTTGGCGAGCACCGGATGTTCGAGCAGATCGGCATCCCGATCGAAGGACTGGGTGACGGTTTCAGCTGGAAGAGCCAGGACCTGGAGCATTCCGCCCAACTGGCGCGCGATGGATGGGAGAAGGCGAAGGCGGCGATCCTGTCGGGCGACTACTTTCTCGTGGTGCTCGACGAGATCACCTATCCGCTGATCTACGGCTGGCTGGCGCTGGATGGCGTGGTCGAAACGCTGCGCGCGCGGCCGAAGGAAGTGCACGTTGTGCTGACGGGCCGCCGCTGTCCGCCGGAGATCATCGAACTGGCCGACACCGTGACCGACATGCAGATGGTCAAGCATGCGTTCAAGGCCGGCATTCCTGCCCAGCGAGGCATCGAGGACTAGAGGCCGAAGGCGCGTGATGGCCGCCTTGACTTCGATGGCAGCTCTCTGGCTTGCGCTCGCCATCGATCGGTGGCTCGGCGAGCCGCCCGCACGCTGGCATCCGGTCGTGTGGATGGGCCGCTATCTGGACTGGGTCGGAAAACGCATCGCGCCGGCCACCGGTGCGCCGGTGCGCAAGCTCACGGGCTTTGCCGGAGGCGCGATTGGCTGGTGCGTGGGTGCGGCGCTGGTTCTGGTGGTGGCTTGCGGGGTGACATCGGTTGCGAACCGACTGCCGGCCTGGGCTGCGCCATTGCTGATCGGGCTCGCTCTCAAACCCTTGCTCGCGTGGCGCATGCTCCGTGACGAAGTGCTGGCGGTCGAGGCCGCGCTCGGCACCTCGCTCGACGCCGGACGCACGCAGCTTGCAAGGCTGGTGAGCCGCGATGTGAATACTTTGGGCGTCGTCCAAGTTCGAGAAAGCGCCATCGAGTCGCTCGCGGAAAACCTCAATGATTCCCTGGTTGCGCCGCTGTTCTGGTTCGTGCTGCTCGGGCTGCCCGGTGCAGCTGTCTACCGCTTTGCCAACACGGCCGACGCCATGTGGGGCTATCGCGGCGAACGCGGCGGTCGTCAGTGGGAAGGGGCCGGCAAGTGGGCGGCGCGCGCGGATGATGTCCTGTCGTGGATTCCCGCCCGGCTCACCGCCCTGTTGTTGGTGTTCGGGACGTTTGCCGGACCGCGAATCGGGCTCGCGACATGCCGACGAGAAGCCGGCAGAACGCCATCGCCGAACAGCGGATGGCCCATGGCGGCGATGGCGCTGCGTCTGGGTGTTCGGCTTGCGAAACCAGATGTCTATGCGCTCAATGCGATGGGGCGCGAGGCATCCGCCGGTGACACGCTGCGTGCGGTGGCATGGGCTTCCCGCACCGTCGTTTTGGCCACCGTCTGCGCCACGGTCGGCATTTGGGGCAAGGCGACATGGATGTCGGGATGACGATTGTGGAAACTGTCGATCCCGTGCACGGCGGTCCTGACGCCCTCGGCGCGGCGGCGCATGACTTTTCCACCAACAGCAATGCGTGCGGACCGTGTGCCGATGCATTGCGGGCAGTGCAACAGACGGACGCCAGCCGATACCCGGACCCACTCTATACGGCGCTGCGCGAACGATTGGCGCGCTTTCATGGCGTCGAAGCCCGACGGATCGTGATCGCGGCGAGCGCGAGCGAGTTCATCGGCCGCATCACGGCGGCGGTGGCGCGAAACGGCGGCCTGCGCGTGCGAGTGCCGATGCATTGCTATGGCGACTACCTCCGTGCCGCGAGTGCATGGGGGCTCGAAAGAGTCGCGGACGGTGGCGCGGATCTGGTCTGGTATTGCGACCCTTCGAGCCCGCTGGGCGAACCGTGTGGCAACCTGGATGTACTGACCACATCGTCGCGTCCCAAGGCAGTCTGCGTGCTCGATCTCGCCTACGAGCCGCTGCGGCTGGAAGGTGCGCTGTCGTTGCCCAACGAGGTGTTGGAGGCGGTCTGGCGGCTTTGGACTCCCAACAAGGCGCTCGGCATGACCGGCGTGCGTGCGGCCTACGCGATTGCTCCCCTCGGCGCGGACGAACTGATGGCAGGCCTGACCCGGCTTGCACCCTCCTGGCCGTTGGGCGCGCACGGCGTGGCCCTTCTCGAAAGCTGGACCACTGACGCGGTGCAGCATTGGCTCCGCGAAAGCCGGACCACGCTTCGGAAGTGGAAGACGGCGCAGCTGGCGCTGTGCGAGTCATTGGGGTGGAGTTGCCTGCCCAGCGTTGCCAACTACTTCTGCGCGCGGCCCGATGTGCCGTATTCGGAGGAACGGGCGAAAGCTCTCAGAGCGGCCGGAATCAAGCTCCGCGACACCGCTTCGTTCGGCTTGCCAGGCCACGTGCGGCTCGGCGTCCTGTCCCCAGCCAGCCAGGAAGCGCTGCGGCGCGCCTGGTGTTGATGCCCTACGCGGCCGCCCGCGATGCGTTCGGCGAGGCGCCCCTTCAGATCCGCTGCAATTGCGGATGCTTCGCGAAAAGCTCCGCCGCCCAATCCACGAAGGCCCGAACCTTGGCGCTCAGGTGGCGGTTGGGCGGATACACCACGTGCACGGGCAGGGGCGGGCGTGTCCAGTCCGGCAGGATCTGGATCAGCTCGCCGCTGGCGATGTAAGGCTCCGCCATATAGGTAATGACCTGCGAGAGGCCGAAGCCCCCCAGCACTGCCGTCATGTGAGCGTTGCTGTCGTTGACCGAGACACGGTAGGGCCCGGCGATTTCCAGTTGCTCCTCGCCCCGGTGGAACTCGTGCGGATACACGCGCCGCGTGCTGCCCGAAAAGAAGCTCACCACGAGGTGTCGCTTTTCGATGTCCGAAGGATGCTGCGGCACCCCATAGCGCTTGATATAGGCGGGCGAGGCCACCGTCATCCACGGCAGGTTGCCGATGCGCCGCGCCACCAGCGACTGGTCGGTCAGGTCGCCGCCGCGGATCACGCAGTCGACGTTGTCGGTGATGAGGTCGACCGTCCGGTCGCTGACCCCCACGTCGACCTGGATGTCCGGATAGCGGTCGCAGAAGGTCGCAAGCGACGGCAGGATCACCAGCCGGGCCATCGACGAGCCGACGTCGATTCGCAGGCGCCCCGTCGGGTTGGACTGGGCGTTGGTCATGCTGGCTTCGATTTCGTCGAAGTCGTTCAAAAGGCGGGCAGTGCGCTCGAAATACGCCGCGCCGTCGGCTGTGACGGTGACGCGCCGCGTCGTGCGATTGAGCAGTTTCACGTGCAGGCGCGATTCCAGCGCCTGGATCTGCTTGGTGACCGTGCCCTTGGGCAGGCCGAGCGAATCCGCGGCGCGGGTGAAAGTGCCTGCCTCGACGACGCGGACAAAGATCCGCATGGCCTGGATCTGATCCATCTATGCTGCTCCTGGGGGGGTGGCCTGGGGCCGGGGGAGCGGGATTCTCACACGGCTGTTTGGGCTGATTGTTAGTTGATTGGAAACAGAGTGGGGGCTGGTGTCTTGTTGCAGCAACGGGGTAGCGACTTATATTCCATCTATCGTCCATCCATCGAGGCCGTCCATGTCAACCCCTTCATCCCCGTCATTAGCCGAAGGCCCCGCGGCCGCCGTGCGGGGTGCCGAAACAGACATCCGCATCGAACTGCCGGGCCGTGAACCGGTGCGGGCTCGCGTGTACGGCGAGCGCGCCCGGGGCGCCACGGTGCCGCTGGTGCTGCATTTCCATGGCGGCACCTTTGTTTGCGGCAGTCTCGACAACGGCCGAAACGTGGCGCGGCTGCTGGCCGGCGCCGGTGCGGTAGTGGTATCGCTGGACTATCCGCTGGCACCCAAGGCGCCGTTCCCGGAACCGATCGAGGTCGGGTTCGCGTCGCTCGAATGGCTGTACAAGCAGCGCGTCAAGCTGGGCGGGAAGGGGGCCGAAGTGTTCCTTGCGGGCGAAGAAGCCGGCGGTAACTTGGCCGCCGCGGTGGCGCTGATGGCGCGCGACCGAGCCCATCCGCCGCTGGCTGGCCAGATTCTCCTGTCGCCGATGCTGGACCCGTGCACGGGCACGGCATCGCTGCGGGAGGCCAAGGGCGATGCGGTGCATTGCCGATGGGCGTCCGGCTGGCAGGAATACTTGAGCCGGCCTGTCAATGCCACGCATCCCTATGCGGTGCCCGGCGGGTCGCTCAGGCTGGCCCAGGTGGCCCGGACGCTGGTGCTGGTCGGCAAGGACGACCCGATGCGTGACGAGGCGCTGGCTTTTGCGCAGCGTCTGGGCGACGCAGGCATCGCGGTCAGCGCCAATGTGCTGCCGGGTGCCTCGAACTGGCCCGAAGCGCTCTACAAACCCGACGATTCCGGCTGCGCGGCCTGTGAGGCGGTCGTGCAGAAGCATTTCCGCGAGTTTTTCAGCGCGGTACCGCCGCCTCATTGAGCGGCGACGCACGGCACACGTGCGCCGAGATCCCGTTGCGCGGGATCGACCCCGAAAGCTGAGGTGACTGCACCTCGATCCGTGCGATGACACGACCGTCGCACAGGTAGCGCTTTCGTCCGCGCAACGCGTTCTCGGCATTTGGTGCCGGGCTCCCACATCGATTTCAGTTTTCCCGCTGTTCTGCGCTACCCGCGCGGGAGGGCGTCTTGCATCCCAGAAGTCACCAAAAGGACGAATCATGTCGAACCCCAAGTTTTCTTCCCTGGCCCGGCGCGGCCTCTGGCCGGCGGTGACTGGCGTCACTGCGATCATTGCCATCGCCTCGGCGGCCCTCGGCTTCCACAGTCTCAACGCCGAGGCCAACAGCCCGGCCGCGTCGGCGCCGCAGGCCGTGCCGGTGTCGGTGGCCCTGGTGGCGGCGACCGACGTCAACACCTGGGACGAGTTCTCGGGCAGGCTCGAAGCCGTCGAGCGGGTCGACGTGCGGTCCCGCGTTGCCGGTGCCGTGCAAGCCGTGCATTTCCGCGAGGGCGCGTTGGTCAAGCAAGGCGAATTGCTGATCACGATTGACCCGGCGCCGTACGCCGCCGAGGTCGATCGTGCGGAAGCACAAGTCGCGTCGGCCCAGGCGCGGGTGGCTTTCACCCGCAGCGAGCAGGACCGTGCGCGCCGCCTCTGGGCCGAGCAGGCCATCGCCCAGCGCGAGTTGGACGAACGCGTCAATGCCGGCCGCGAGGCCGAGGCCAGCCTGCGCGCCGCGCAAGCGTCGTTGCAGAGCGCCCGTCTCAACCTCGGGTACACGCAGGTGCGCGCACCGGTTGCGGGGCGCATCGGCAAGCTCGAAGTGACGGTGGGCAACCTGGTTGCGGCCGGCCCCGGCGCACCGGTGCTCACGACGCTGGTCTCCGTCAGCCCGATCTATGCGAGCTTCGATGCCGACGAGCAGATCGTCGTGCGCGCGCTCAAGGATTTGCCGGGAGGCTCCAGTGCTCGTTCAAGCATCGAAGGTATCCCGGTGCAGATGGGCACCGCCGGCACGGACGGCACGCCCTATGAAGGTCGCTTGCAGCTGATCGACAACCAGGTCGACGCCAAGAGCGGCACCGTGCGCGTGCGCGCGGCCTTCGACAACAAGGATGGCGCGCTGATCCCCGGCCAGTTCGCCCGCATCCGCATGGGTCAGGCGCACAGCGACATGGCCCTGCTGGTGAACGAGCGCGCGGTCGGCACCGACCAGAACAAGAAGTTCGTGATGGTCGTCGGTGAGGACAACAAGGCCGAGTACCGCGAAGTCGCGCTCGGTGCGCCGGTCAACGGCCTGCGCGTCGTGACCAAGGGGCTCAAGCCGGGCGAGCGCATCGTGGTCAACGGCCTGCAGCACATCCGCCCCGGCGCGCTCGTGGCGCCGCAGACCGTGACCATGGACGCCAAGTCCGAAGTAGCCCCGCAGACGCAGCGCGTCGCGGACGCGAAATCCTGATCCCGGCCATGACGGGGGAATCACCATGAATCTTTCCAAGTTCTTCATCGACCGGCCGATCTTTGCCGGCGTGCTCTCGCTCCTGATGCTGATCGCGGGGCTGATCGCGCTGCGCGGACTGCCGATCTCCGAGTATCCCGAGGTGGTCCCGCCGTCGATCGTGGTGCGGGCCAACTATCCCGGCGCGAACCCGAAGGTGATCGCCGAGACGGTGGCCACGCCGCTGGAGGAAAACATCAACGGGGTCGAGGGCATGCTCTACATGAGCAGCCAGGCGACCACCGATGGCCTGCTCACGCTGACCGTGACCTTCAAGCTCGGCACCGATCCGGACAAGGCGCAGCAGCTCGTGCAGAACCGCGTCTCGCAGGCCGAGCCGAGGCTGCCGGAAGAAGTGCGCCGGCTTGGCATCACGACCATCAAGAGTTCGCCCGATCTCACGATGGTGGTCCACCTGTTGTCGCCCAACGGCCGCTATGACATGACCTACCTGCGCAACTACGCGGTGCTCAACGTCAAGGATCGGCTGGCGCGTGTGCAGGGCGTGGGCGACGTGCAGTTGTTCGGCTCGGGTGACTACTCGATGCGCGTCTGGCTCGATCCGCAGAAGGTCGCGCAGCGCGGCCTCTCGGCCAGCGACGTGGTGCGCGCGATCCGCGAACAGAACGTGCAGGCCGCGGCCGGCGTGGTGGGTGCATCGCCGGGCTTGCCGGGCGTGGACATGCAGATTTCCATCAACGCGCAGGGCCGCCTGCAGACCGAGGAAGAGTTCGGCGACATCATCGTCAAGACCAGCGCCGACGGTGCCGTGACGCGGCTGCGGGACGTGGCGCGACTCGAACTCGGCGCGTCGAGCTACGCGCTGCGTTCGCTGCTCGACAACAAGGACGCGGTGGCGGTGCCGATCTTCGCGGCGCCGGGTTCGAACGCGATCCAGATCTCCAACGATGTGCGCGCCACCATGGCCGAGTTGAAGAAGAACATGCCCGACGGCGTGGACTACAGCATCGTCTACGACCCGACGCAGTTCGTGCGCGCGTCGATCGAATCGGTGGTGCACACGCTGCTGGAGGCCATCGCGCTCGTGGTGCTGGTCGTGATCCTGTTCCTGCAGACCTGGCGCGCCTCGATCATTCCACTGCTCGCGGTGCCGATCTCGGTGATCGGCACCTTCGCGGTGATGCACCTCTTCGGGTTCTCGATCAACGCGCTGAGCCTGTTCGGGCTCGTGCTCGCGATCGGGATCGTGGTGGACGACGCGATCGTGGTGGTCGAGAACGTCGAGCGCAACATCGAGGCCGGGCTCAGTCCACGCCAGGCCACCTACCGCGCGATGCGCGAGGTGTCGGGGCCGATCATCGCGATCGCACTGGTGCTGGTGGCCGTCTTCGTGCCGCTGGCTTTCATCAGTGGCCTGACGGGGCAGTTCTTTCGCCAGTTCGCGCTGACGATCGCGATCTCGACCGTGATCTCTGCGATCAATTCTCTGACGCTGTCGCCCGCGCTCGCGGCGCTGTTGCTGCGGGGCCATGATGCGCCCAAGGATGCGCTGACGCGTGGCATGGACCGCGTGTTCGGTCGCTTCTTCCGTGGCTTCAACCGCGTGTTCCACCGCGGTGCCGAGGGCTACAGCAGCGGCGTGAAGGGTGCCATCTCGCACAAGGCGATCCTGATGGTGATCTATCTGGCGCTCGCGGGCCTGACCTTCGGACTCTTCAAGGCCGTGCCCGGCGGCTTCGTGCCGGCGCAGGACAAGCAATACCTGATCGGCTTCGCGCAGTTGCCTGACGGTGCCACGCTCGACCGCACCGAAGAAGTCACGCGCCGCATGAACGAGATCGTGATGAAGCAACCGGGCGTCGAGCACGCAATCACCTTCCCGGGGCTGTCGATCAACGGCTTCACGAACAGCTCGAACTCCGGGATCGTCTTCGTGAGCCTGAAGGACTTCGACGAGCGCAAGGCTGCGAACCTCAGCGCGGGTGCGATCGCGGGTCAGCTCAACGCGCAGTTCAGCCAGATCCAGGACGCGTACATCGCGATCTTCCCGCCGCCGCCGGTACAGGGACTGGGCACGACGGGCGGATTCAAGCTGCAGCTGGAAGACCGGGGTTCGCTGGGCTACGCAGCCATGGATGGCGCGGTCAAGGCCTTCATGGCCAAGGCCCGCCAGACACCGGAACTCGCGGGCATGTTCACGAGCTGGCAGGTCAACGTGCCGCAGCTCTACGCCGACATCGACCGCACCAAGGCACGCCAGCTCGGCGTGTCGGTGACGGACGTGTTCGACACCATGCAGATCTACCTCGGGAGCCTCTACGCGAACGACTTCAACCGCTTCGGCCGCACGTACAGCGTGCGCGTGCAAGCCGATGCGCCGTACCGCGCGCGGGCCGAGGATGTGGGCCTGCTCAAGGTGCGCTCGGCGAGCGGCGAGATGGTGCCCCTGTCGGCGCTGATGAACATCCAGCCGACCTACGGGCCGGAACGCGCCATGCGCTACAACGGCTTCCTTTCCGCCGACATCAATGGCGGACCGGCGCCCGGCTTCTCGTCGGGCCAGGCGCAGGAAGCCATCGAGCGCATCGCGGCGGAGACGTTGCCGAAGGGCATCAGCTTCGAATGGACGGAGCTCACCTATCAGGAGATCCTGGCCGGCAATTCGGCGCTGTGGGTGTTCCCGCTCGCGATCCTGCTGGTGTTCCTGGTGCTCGCGGCCCAGTACGAGAGCCTGACGCTGCCGGTGGCGATCATCCTGATCGTGCCGATGGGCTTGCTGGCGGCGATGACAGGTGTTTGGCTATCGAAGGGCGACAACAACGTCTTTACCCAGATCGGGTTGATGGTGCTGGTCGGCTTGTCGGCGAAGAACGCGATTTTGATTGTCGAGTTCGCACGCGAGCTGGAGTTTGCGGGGCGCACGCCGATACAGGCGGCGGTCGAGGCGGCCCGGTTGCGGCTGCGCCCGATCCTGATGACTTCGATGGCCTTCATCATGGGCGTTCTGCCGCTTGTGCTGTCGACCGGTGCGGGTGCCGAGATGCGCAAGGCGATGGGTATCGCGGTGTTCTCCGGAATGATCGGGGTGACGGCCTTCGGCCTGTTCCTGACGCCGGTGTTCTACGTGCTGCTGCGCCGCATGACGGGCAACCGTCCGCTCAAGCTGCATGGCGAGGTGCCGCACGTCGACGCCTTCGTCTCCGGCGATCAACCCGTGGCGGGCGCCCATTCCGGCCCGGTCGGGGGTGGTCCGCTGCGGCCATCGCCCGCCGCGCCGCTCAAGTCACTGGAAAGCTGAACATGAAAACCGAAACACAAGCCAAAGGCCGTCCATGGCGCGCCGCGCTGCTGCCGTTGCTGGCCGCACTGGTGCTCGCCGGTTGTGCCACCGCGCCGTCGGAGCCGCCGTCCTTCACCCCGCCCGCACAGTTCAAGGAACTGACCATCGCGCCCGGCGAGGGCACCTGGACGCGGGCCCAGCCGGCAGAGGCGCAACCGCGCGGCGAATGGTGGCGCGCCTTCAACGATCCTGTGCTCGACAAGCTGATCGAAAGCGCTGACGCGCGCAACACCAACATCCAGGCGGCGGCGGCGCGCCTGGCCGAAGCGCGCGCCCTGGCGCGCAGCACTGACGCAGACCGATCGCCGCAGCTTCGTGCCCTTGCAGGCGGCGTTCGCAGCGCCGGCCTAGACCGCAACTTGACCCAGAGGCCTTCGTCGCTGGTCACGGCGGGCGTCGATCTGTCCTACGAGGTCGATCTCTTCGGCAAGCTCGCGCGTGCCAGCGATGCGGCGCGGCTGGACGCGGATTCGCGCGAAGGCCTCCTACAGAGCACGCGGCTGCTGGTCGAGGCCGAAACGGCGCAAACCTACCTGTTGCTGCGCTCCGTCGACGCGGAACGTGAGTTGGTCCGCGACACGGTCGAGGCTTACCGCGAAACGCTGACGCTCATCCAGCGGCGCCAGCGGGCAGGGGACGTCGCCGAGCTCGACGTGGCACGCGTCGAGACCGAGGTCGCTTCCACCGAATCCGACGGCCTCACGCTCGATCGGCGCCGTGCGGAACTCGAACATGCGCTGGCCGTGCTGGCCGGTGACAACGCTTCCGAATTCGGTGTGACCACGGAAGACTGGTCGACCGCGTTGCCGACGATCCCGCCCGGCGTGCCCGCGACGGTGCTGACGCGCCGGCCGGACATCTCCGCGGCGCAGAAGTCGGTATTGGCGGCGCAGGCGCGCGTCGGTGTCGCGCAGGCGGCGTGGTTCCCGGACATCGCGCTGACCGCTGGCGGCGGCTATGCGTCCTCCAACTTCGGTGATCTCTTCAATTGGTCGGCCAAGTCCTGGGGCATCGGTGCGCTGCTCGCGTTGCCGATCTTCGATGGCGGGCGACGCGAGGCCGGTCTGCAAAACGCATCCGCGCAGCTCGATGGCGCGCTCGTCAACTACAGGGCGCAGGTGCTGGAGGCCTTCAAGGAAGTGGAAGACCAGCTCTCCTCGCTGCGCATCCTGGCGCAGCAGTCCGAAGTGCAGGCCAAGGCCGTGACCTCGGCGACCCGGGCGACAACGCTGTCCGATTCGCGCTATCGCAATGGGTTGGTGAGCCAGTTGGACTTGCTCGACGCCCGTCGCCAGGAACTGGCGAACCGCCGGCAGGCACTGCAGGTGCGGTCGGCGCAATACCAGTCGACGGTGAGCCTGATCCGCGCGCTGGGCGGCAGTTGGGATACACAGGTGGCCGCGACGGATTCGAAGGCGCAGGTTGCCGCGCGTTGAGACTGCTCAAGGCTGCTCGGCAGGAGCCCCGTTCCTGAGCGCGGCCTGTTGCTCCCTGTAGAGCCGGCGTTCCCGCGACGCGATCAGGTAGCTCGACGCCACGACGAAGCAACCGACGACCGCGACCACGATCGTCGCCAGCGCGTTCACGGTCGGGTCCAGCCCCAGCCGGGCGCGCGAGAAGATCACCAGCGGCAGCGTCGTCGATCCAGGTCCCGACAGAAAGGCCGACATCACCACGTCGTCCAGCGACAGCGTGAACGTCAGCAGCCATGCCGCTGCCAGCGATTGGGCAATCATTGGCAGCGTCACGAGAAAGAAGACCTGCATCGGCCGCGCACCCAGGTCCTGCGCCGCTTCCTCGTACTGTGGATTGAGGTCGCGCAGCCGGGCGCCGATGACCACCGTGGCATAGGCGATGCCCACCAGCAGGTGCCCGAGCCAGATCGTCACGATGCCGCGCTCCGGAAAACCGAACACGCGCTGCACCGACACCAGCATCAGCAGCAACGACAAGCCGACGATCACCTCGGGCATCACGAGCGGCGCGCTCACCATGCCGGAGAACAGCGTGCGGCCCCTGAAGCGCGGAAATCGATCGAGCGTGAAGGCTGCCAGCATCCCCAGCACGATGGCGCCGCTGGCGGTCGCGGCGGCGATGCGCAGCGAGAGGTACAACCCGTCGCGGATGGCCTCGTCCCCCACGAGCTTGTGATACCAGCGCAGGCTGAAGCCGGCCCACACGTTGGGCACCGGCGAGTCGGTGAAGCTGAAGACGACCAGCGCGACGATGGGCAGATAGAGAAAGCCGAAGCCGAAGGCCAGCCACAGACGGCTGGTCCAGCGTCCGGCGCGCGTGGTGATCATCGGCGGGCCGCCTTCGCCTGGTTGTTGCTGAAGATGGCCAGCGGAACAATGATCAGCAACATCATCGTCACGGCGACACCGGAGGCCATCGGCCAGTCATTGTTCGAGAAGAACTCGTCCCACAGCACGCGGCCGATCATGAGGGTCTCGGGGCCGCCCAGCAGTTCGGGGATGACGTACTCGCCCACGCAAGGGATGAACACCAGCATCGCGCCCGCGACGATGCCGGCCCTGGACATGGGCACCGTGATGCGCCAGAACGCCTGCCACGGCGTCGCGCCGAGGTCCTGCGCGGCTTCGAGCAGTTGCAGGTCCAGCTTGGACAGCGTGCCGTACAGGGGCAGCACCATGAAGGGCAGGTAGGTGTAGACCATCCCGAGCACGAGCGAGAAGGGCGTGTACATGAACTGCCCCGGCGCCGAGATGAAGCCCAGCGGCAGCAGCAGATGGTCGGCGTGCACGGCACTCAGCAAGCGCCCGACCCACCCGGTCTGCGCATCGAGCAGCCCTTTCCACGCGTACACGCGAAGCAGGAAGCTGGTCCAGAAGGGCAGCATCACGCCCATCAGCAAGAGCGGCTGCGCCGCAGCCGAGGCGCGCGCCATGAAGTAGGCAAAGGGGTAGCCGATCAGCAGGCAGATCAGCGTCGTGACACCGGCATACAGCAGCGAATGGGCGTAGGTCGACAGGTAGATCTCATCCTGGAGGATGGTCGCGTAGCTTTGAAGGTTGAGCTTCATGACCAGCGACTGGTCGGCAAAGGTGAACAGGTCGCTGATCCGCGCGCCATCCATTTCCGCGAAGCTGATGCGCAGGACGATGAGGAAGGGCAGCAGGAAGAAGACGAGCAACCACACGTAGGGCGTGCCGATCACGAGCGAGCGCGCCTTGAAGGCGCCGAGCCAGCGGCGAGGGGATGCCGTCACTGCGTCAGCACGACCTGCGAGGTCGGCAGCCAGTGGGCCCAGACGACGTCACCTTGCGCCGGCGTGCCGTCGTGATGGCGCATGCGGTTCTCGACCTGGGCCTTGATGCTCACTCCGCTCGGCAGCCCCAGGTGGTACATGGTGTAGTCGCCGAAGTACGAATGGGCGGTGATCACGCCGCGCACCTGATTGCAATCGCCTTCGGGCTTGTCGAGGCTCAGGCGGATCTTCTCGGGGCGAATGGCGACCGTGACGGACTGGCCCTCATGGCCCGTGATGCCGTGGCCGACGCGGTGCAGGACGTCCGGGCAACGGACCTCCACGTGGTCGGCCTCGCTCGCCACGATGGTGCCCTCCATGAGGTTGACGTTGCCGACGAAATCCGCGACGAAGCGCGTCGTCGGCGTCTCGTAGATGTCGGCCGGGCTGCCCACCTGGACGAAGCGGCCTTCGCTCATCACGGCCATGCGTGAGGCCATGGTCATCGCTTCTTCCTGGTCGTGGGTCACCATCACGCAGGTCACGCCGACCTGCCGGATGATGTTGACGAGTTCGATCTGCGTCGCCTCGCGCAGCTTGCGGTCCAGCGCGCCGAGGGGCTCGTCGAGCAGCAGGAGTTGCGGGCGCTTGGCGAGACTTCGCGCAAGCGCCACCCGCTGCTGCTGCCCGCCGGAGAGCTGGTGCGGCTTGCGCTTGGCAAACTGGGTGAGCTGCACCAGGCGCAGCATGTCTTCCACGCGCGATGCGACTTCGTCCTTCGGCCGCTTGTCGCGCCGCAGACCGAATGCGACGTTGTCCCAGACCGTCAGGTGCGGAAACAGCGCATACGACTGGAACATCATGTTGATCGGCCGCTCGTAGGGCGGCCGGCCGGCGAGGTCGACACCGTCGAGCACGACACGGCCGGACGTCGGCGCCTCGAAGCCCGCCAGCACCCGCAGCAGCGTGCTCTTGCCGCAGCCGGACGAACCGAGCAGCGCGAAGATCTCGCCGCGCGCAATGTCCAGGCTGACCTGGTCGACGGCGCGGTATTCGCCGAAATCCTTCGTGACCGATTCGATGTGAAGCATGTTGCTCGCCCCCAGGTTGGCTCACTGCGTGTAGCCGCCCACCCCCTACCGGGGGCGCCGCGCTGCGGCCCGGCAAAGCCGGTTCCGCCGCAGCCCACGAACAGACGCGCTGCGCGCAGCCGACAAGCAACCACAGCGCTGGGTTCCCCTGGGCGGCGCAGCCAGGCCTGTTGGTGAAACACCGCGGAACTGGCTTTGCCAGGCCGCTGGTGTTGCCCCCTTGAGGGGGGAGGCGGCTACACGAAGTGAGCAAGCAACGGGGGTGGCTTTCATCTTTTTGCTTTGAAATTCGTGAAGGTGCGTGTGATGAGCCTGAGCGTGGCCTGGTCGGGTGTGTCCGGCGCGATCATGGTCGACAGGGCCGCCTCGTCAGGGAATACCGCCTTGTCCTTGGCGAGTGCCGGGTTGACGAACTTCATGGCGGCCTTGTTCGGGTTGGCGTAGAACACCTTGTTCGTCAGCGAGGCGTGCACCTCGGGCCGCAGGATGTAGTTGATCCACTTGTAGGCGTTCTCTGGGTGCTTGGCGTCCTTGGGTATCGCCATCGTGTCGAAGAAGAGCAGGCCGCCCATCTTGGGCAACTCCACCTCGAGGTTCTGTGGATTCCTGGCCTTGGCCGACTTGTCCTTGGCAATCATGATGTCGCCGGACCATCCGATCACCGCGCACAACTGCCCCTTGGCCATCTGGTCGATGTAGTCGGAGCCGGAGCCGGAGAAGCGCGTCACGTAGGGCCGCACGGCCTTCAGCATCTCGCCGGCGGCCTTGTAGTCGTCAGGGTTCTTGCTGCGCGGGTCCTTGCCGAGGTACTTGAGCGCAATCGGGAGGACCTCCGAAGGGGTGTCGAGGAAGGAGACGCCGCAGTCCTTCAGCTTCGCCATGTACTCGGGCTTGAAGACGAGGTCCCAGGCGTTCTCGGGCATGGGCGTGGTGCCGAGCGCCTTGCGGACCTTGTCGGCGTTGATGCCCACGGTGGTGTAGCCCCAGAGCCAGTCGACCAGGTGTTCGTTGCCGGGGTCCATCTTGGCGAGTTGCGCCTGGATGGCCGGATCGAGATTGGCAAGGTTGGGAATCTTCGACTTGTCCAGCTTCTGCAGCAGTCCGGCCTGGATTTGCATCTTCGCAAAGTGCGAGCCGGGAACGACGATGTCGTAGCCGGACATGCCGGCGACGAGCTTGGCGTGGAGGGCCTCGTTGCTGTCGAAGAGGTCGTAGCGGACCTTGATGCCCGTCTCTTTCTCGAAGTTCGCGACGGTGTCGTCAGCGATGTAGTCGCCCCAGTTGTAGACGTTGAGGACCTTCTCCTCGTCGGCCCGCGCTGTGGCGGCCGAAAGCAAGGTGGCGAAAGCCAGCAATGCGTGGAGGAGCGGCGACCGGCGGGACGGGCAAAGCGTCATCGTTCAAATCCTCGTCAAATCGACATCGGGCCTCGAAAGAGTCCGGGGCCGGCGCCAAGTTCCGGCGCGGCGGAGATGGTAGCGCGCCACCGAACGCCGCCGTCGACCGATCGTCCAGTTCGCGCCCTATGCGGCGATGAGCTTGCGCAGCGCGTTGGCACCCATCACGAGCGCGCTGGAATAGTCCGGCTGCGGTGTCAAGGTGGTCTGCAGGCGCTGGTAGTGAATCGCGTCCGTCGCGTCGCTGCTCAGGGCTTCCAGAAGAACCCAGAAGAATTGATTCGGTTCGCGCTCCTCGACCGTGAGCGCGATATCGCGTAGTGCGGGCATTCGCCGTGGCTCCCTTCCTTGTTGTTGATGCAGACCTGAAGCTACCGGCGAATCGAATGCATATTTTGGTATTCATCTGATGGCGATTCCGGAAGCGTGATGGAGTTCACGTAAAGGACAATCAGCCCCATGATTCCCAATGTGGTAGATGGCCGAGCCCGCTGCGTGATGGTGCTCGGCACCACCAGCGGCGCAGGCAAGAGCTGGATCGCGACTGCGCTGTGTCGCTGGTATGAGCGGCAGGGCCTCAAGGTCGCGCCGTTCAAGGCCCAGAACATGAGCAACAACGCGCGCGTCGTGCTGGGCGGTGAGATCGGCAGTGCCCAGTACTTCCAGGCGCTTGCCGCCCGCGCCGAGCCCGACGTGCGCATGAACCCGTTGCTGCTCAAGCCCGAACGCGACACGCACAGCCAGGTCGTGCTGCTCGGGCAGGTCAACCGCGAGCTCACGGCGCTGCCCTGGCGCGGCCGCAGCGAGCGCGTCTGGCCGCAGATTGCCGGGGCGCTCGACGCGCTTCGCGTCGACAACGACGTCGTGGTCATCGAAGGCGCCGGCTCGCCGGCCGAGATCAACTTGATGGCAAGCGACATCGTCAACCTGCGCGTCGCCCGGCATGCCGATGCGCGCTGCCTGCTCGTGACCGATATCGATCGCGGCGGTGCTTTTGCGCATCTCTACGGCACCTGGGCGCTGATGCCGCCGGCCGATCGCGAATTGCTGGCCGGCTTCGTGCTCAACAAGTTCCGAGGCGACGCCTCGCTGCTCGCCCCGGCGCCGCAGCAGTTGCAAGCGCTGACCGGCGTGGCGACCGTTGCGACGCTGCCCATGTGGTGGCAGCACGGATTGCCGGAAGAGGATGGCGTCTTCGACGACCGCAGCGTCGCCAGCGGCGAGGTCACCCGCACCGTCGCCGTGGTGGCCTACCCGCGCATCAGCAACCTCGACGAATTCCAGCCCCTCAAGAACATCGCCGGTGTGCGGTTGCGGTGGGCGCGCAGTCCGGCCGACGTGGCCGGCGCGGACTGGATCATCCTGCCCGGCTCGAAGAACACCAGTGGCGACCTTGCGTGGATGCGCGAGCAGGGCCTGGACCGCGCCGTGACTGCACACGCGGCGCGCGGCGGCGCCGTGCTCGGCGTGTGCGGCGGGCTGCAGATGCTGGGCGAGGCGCTCATCGATCCGCATGGCGTCGACGGCAACGGGCCCGGTCTCGGGCTGCTGCCGGTGGTCACGTTGTTCGCCGCCGACAAGACCGTCCGCCATCGCGAAGCCACATTCGCCACGGTGTCGGGCGATTGGGCCGCGCTGTCGGGGATCACCGTGCGCGGCTACGAAATCCATCATGGGCAGACGGCCGAGCATGTCGCCATGGCCGCGGCTGGCGATCGCGCCACTGCGGTGATGCCTGACGAACTGGCTTGGCAGAATGCAGGCGGCAATGTGCTGGGCCTCTATCTGCATGGCTTGTTCGAGGATCCCGCCGTGCTGCAGGCCCTCTTCGGCGTCGCCGCGCGCACCCTCGACACGGTGTTCGACGGCCTCGCCGACCACATCGATTCCCACTTTCAACCGGGCGTGCTCCGCTCCCTCATCGAATGACGCTACAACTTCCCTCGGTCGACGACATCGCCGACACCGTGCTCGCCGCGCGCCTGCAACACCTGCTCGACAGCAAGACCAAGCCCGTCGGCGCGCTGGGGAGGCTGGAGGCGCTGGCCGCGCGCCTGGGGTCCATCCTCGGCACCACGGACCCAGTGCTCGATGCGCCGCAGATGCTGGTCTGCGCCGGCGATCACGGCTTGGCTGCGCGCGGCGTTTCGGCCTATCCCAGCGATGTGACCTGGCAGATGGTCGAGAACTTCCTGGCCGGCGGCGCGGCCGTGAGCGTGCTCGCGCGGCAGCACGGGCTGGCGCTGACGGTGGTGGACTGCGGCGTGCGCCACGATTTCGCGCCGCGCGATGGCCTGCTCATCCGCAAGATCGCCGCAGGCACCGCGGATGCGTCCGTGGGGCCTGCGATGACTGTGGCGCAGTGCGAGGAGGCCATTGCCAACGGCATGGCCCTCATGCACGAGCTCCCCGGCAATGCGGTGCTGCTGGGCGAAATGGGCATCGGCAACTCGTCCGCTGCCGCGATGCTGCTGGCCCGCCTGTCGGACCAGGACATCGATGCCTGCACCGGCGCCGGCACCGGACTGGACGCTGCCGGACGTGCCCACAAGCGCCAGGTGCTGCGCGGCGTGCTCGAACTGCATGCCGACGCCACCGATCCGCTCGCCGCACTGGCGGCTTTCGGCGGCTTCGAGATCGCCACGCTGGTGGGCGCGGTGTTGCAGGCGGCGCATGAGCGACGGGTGATCGTGCTCGACGGGTTCATCGCCAGCGCGGCGGTGCTGGTGGCCCAGGCGCTGCGCCCGAACGTCGTGCAACGCTGCGTGGCCGCGCATGAATCGGCCGAACCTGGCCACCGTCTGCTGTTGCATTTCCTCGGGCTGCAGCCTTTGCTGGAACTGGACCTGCGGCTGGGCGAGGGCTCCGGCGCGGCCCTCGCGTGGCCCTTGCTTGAATCCGCCTGCCGCATCCTGCGCGAGATGGCCAGTTTTGAATCCGCGGGCGTTTCGCGGCGGGACGAGCCATGAACGGCGTGCGCCACTTCCTGTTGGCGCTGCAGTTTTTCACGCGCGTCCCGGTGACGGGCCAGTTGGCGGGATGGGTGGGTTTCAGCCCGGCGATGTTGCGGGCCAGCGCCGCGCACTTCCCCGGAGTCGGCTGGCTCGTCGGCGCGGTTGGCGCGGGCGTGTTCTGTGTCGCACAGATCGGGCTTCCGGGCTTGGCCGGCGCGCTGGTCGCCGCGGTGCTTTCCACGGCGGCGACGGTGTGGATGACCGGGGCGTTCCATGAAGACGGACTGGCCGATGTCGCGGACGGCCTGGGCGGTTCGGCCGATCGTGCCCGGGCGCTGGAAATCATGAAGGATTCGCGCATCGGTGCCTTCGGCGCCATCGCACTGGTGCTCGCGCTCGGCATGAAGATCGCGTTGCTGGCAACGCTGGCAGGGCAGGGGATGCTTACCGTGGTCCTGGCCCTTGTCTGCTCTCATGTGCTGTCGCGTCTTGCGCCGCTGTTCCTGATCCGCTGGCTGCCCTACGTGGGCGACGAGAACGCGGCGAGCAAGTCCAAGCCGCTGGCCGACGCGATCGGCGGCGGCGCGTTGCTGGCGGGTGTGGCGTGGGCGCTGCCGGCGGTTGCGTGGTTGCTGACGGCGCTCGGATGGATACGAGGCCTGGCGCCGATTCTTCTCTGCACGTTGGCTGCGCTGTACATGGCGTGGCTGCTGCAACGCAGACTTCAGGGCTTCACCGGCGATGGACTGGGCGCCACGCAGCAGGTGTGCGAACTGGCAATCTATCTGACGCTCGCCTGGCGGGTATGAAGCTCCTGCTTGTGCGTCACGCGCGAACCACCGCCGCCGATGGCCTGTGTTACGGGCGCACCGACGTTCCGGTTTTGCCCGAGGTGACGCGCGCCGCAGCCGAGCGCGTCGCGCCGCAATTGCCCACCGGCGTGGCGCTGACCTGCTCGCCGCTGTCGCGTTGCGCCGAACTCGCTCGAGCCATCGTCGCGCTGCGGCCCGACCTGCGCATGATTCACGATCCCCGCCTTGCCGAGATGGACCTCGGCGATTGGGAGGAGCAACTCTGGTCGGCCATCGACGCTGACGAGTTCGAAACCTGGACCCGCGACTTTGCGGACACGCGCGCAGGCGGAAGCGGCGAAAGCACGCGCCAGTTCATGCAGCGCGTGGGGGAGGCCTTCGATGCCTGGCGCGCAGGGGGACGCGATGCCGTCTGGGTCACGCACGCCGGCGTGATTCGTGCCGCATGGTTGCTGAGCGACGGCATGCGTTGCGTCGAGCGCTCCGACCAGTGGCCCGCCCGGCCGATCGCGTTCGGCGAGTGCGTCAGCATCGAGTTCTGACGCTCTGTCAGCGGGACTTCCGGAATTCACCTTGCCACAGGCGGCGCAATTCGGCGGCCATGGCGGGCGGCGGATCGCCCAGCAGGGTGTCGCGGTTCACGCGGTGGATGAAGGCATAGATGCGTGGCTCGCCGGGGCTGTAGAGCTGCACGACGTTGTTGTCGTAGCAGTCGTGCGCCTTGCAGAAGGCATTCAGCACGTAGCGGTTACCGCCGATGGTGACCCAGCGCGGTTCGGGCGCGGGGCCGTCCATTTCGGCGAGCCAGGGTTCGCGTGCCCCGCCGAGCATGGAGCGCCAGGTCTTGCCGAAGCGCGGATCGGCAATCAGGACCGCGGCATTGACGCTGCCCGCGGCCGACGGTGGAGGTGATGCTGGAGAAGGTGGGGGCGGTGCTGCCGGACGAACCACGCCCGGCTGAGGCGCACCCCCGGCAGCGGCGATCGCCGCGCCCTCGCACTGGCGGTACCTTCGCCCCGTGAGCGACGGCCCCAGCGCCGCACGCACGTTCTGCGAGCCGTCGATCTCGACATAGTTGCCGACGCGGTCGCGATTCACGATGAAGATCAGCTCGGACATCCCGCGCACCTGGCTCAGCAGTGCGACCTGGAATGCCTTGGGGGGCGACTGGCCGAAGTAGCTGTAGACCGCTTGCGGATCGAGCCCCGTCATGCGCTGGTTGCCGAGTTCGACCAGCAGCGCATCGGGCAGCACGCGCAGCCTGGCCATCGACGGATTGCCGCACGCGACGGAATAGGTGCCGCCGTAGCGGACCATCGTGTCGGCGTCGAGCCGCTCCCGCGACCATCCCGATGCCGGCGCGGCGAGGACGCAGAGCAGCAGGAGCCGTGTCGCGATGTGCATGGCAGCGGCATCATCGCGGCTGCCGTGCGGAACCGCAAGCGGCGATCAGCACCCTCAGGGCGCCGGCGTCTTGGGCTTGTAGTCGCAATAGGGCGCCACGGCGCACTTCCAGCACATGGGCTTGCGCGCGACGCAGACATAGCGGCCATGCAGGATCAGCCAATGGTGGGCGTGCAGCCGGTATTCGGCAGGTACGCGCTTCTCCAGCTTGAGTTCGACCTCCAGCGGCGTCTTGCCCGGCGCCAGCCCCGTGCGGTTGCTGACGCGGAAGATGTGCGTGTCGACGGCCATGGTGGGTTCGCCGAAGGCGACGTTGAGCACCACGTTGGCCGTCTTGCGGCCGACGCCCGGCAGCGCTTCGAGTTCGGCTCGCGTCTTCGGGACTTCGCCGCCATGCCGCTCGATCAGCATTCGGCAGGCTTCGATCAGGTGCTTCGCCTTGCTGCGGTAGAGGCCGATGGTCTTGATGTAGCTCTCCAGCCCTTCGATGCCGAGGTCGAGGATGGCCTGTGGCGTGTTGGCGACCGGGTACAGCTTGCGCGTCGCCTTGTTCACCCCCACGTCGGTCGCTTGCGCCGACAGCAGCACGGCCGCGAGGAGCTCGAAGGGCGTGCTGTATTCGAGTTCGGTTTCGGGCGTGGGGTTGGCGGCCTGGAGTGTCGCGAAGAAAGGTTCGATCTCGGCTTTTTTCATCGTGGCGGCGAGTTTAGGCTGCCTGCGACAATGGACGGCTGCAACTCTCCGACTGAAGGCCCTCTCATGCAATTTGCTTCCCGCCTCGACAATGTTGAAACCTCGGCCATCCGCGAACTCTTCAAGCTGCTGGGGACGCCCGGCATCATCAGCTTTGCGGGCGGCTTTCCGGACAGCGCGATGTTCGATGTCGAAGGGTTGAGGGAAGCCAGCTCGAAGGCCCTGGCGGAAGAACCCGGCGGCGCCCTGCAATACGGCGCGACCGAAGGCTATGAGCCGCTCCGCACCCAGCTCAGCGCATTCATGAAGACCAAGGGCGTCGAAGTCGACCCGAGCGGCCTCATCGTGACCACCGGCAGCCAGCAGGCGCTCGACCTGCTGGGCAAGACGCTCATTTCTCCCGGCGACAAGGTGATCGTCGAAGGCCCGACTTTCCTGGCGACCATCCAGTGCTTCCGTCTCTATGGCGCGCAGCTGATCAGCGCGCCGATCGACGCCAACGGCGTGCGCACCGACGAGCTCGAAAAGCTGATCGCCGAGCACAAGCCGAAATTCGTCTATCTCATTCCGACCTTCGGCAATCCGAGCGGCGCCATGCTGAGCCTGGAGCGGCGCAAGAAGGTGCTGGAGATGGCGGTGAAGTACCAGACGCTGATCGTCGAGGACGACCCCTATGGCGATCTCTACTTCGACAAGGCGCCGCCGCCGTCGATCATGTCGTTGACCAAGGATGTCCCCGGCAGCCGTGAGCTGGTCGTGCATTGCGGCAGCCTCAGCAAGGTGCTGAGCCCGGGCCTGCGCATCGGCTGGATGATCGGCGCGCCCGAACTGCTGGCGAAGGCAACGATGTGCAAGCAATTCAGCGATGCGCACACCAGCACATTCGCGCAAGCCACGGCGGCACAGTACCTGAAGAGCGGCCGCATGCCGGCGACGCTGGCCAACGTGCGCAAGGTCTACGGGGAGCGTGCACAGGCGATGGGTGCGGCATTGCAGAAGGAACTCGGCGATGCGATCACCTTCACGCAGCCTGGTGGCGGTCTCTTCTTCTGGACTCGCCTGACCGGTGCCAATGGCAAGATCTCCGACGCCAACGTGTTCGCCAAGCGCGCCATCGAAAAGCTCGTGGCCTTCGTGCCGGGTGCGCCGTTCTTCGCCGAGAAGCCCGACGTCGCGACGCTGCGCCTGAGCTTCGCGACCGCCAACGTCGAGAAGATCCAGGAAGGGATTGCCCGGCTCGGGTCGGCGCTCTGAAGCGACTGCATCTGTTACTGCATCTTGGGTAGGGCGTCGATGGAGCGCAGAACGCTCCGCGTGATGCCCTGCCGCTTTGCAAGGTCGCCGAGCCTGTTCGGAGTGTCGATGTTCAAGGCGAAGAAGACGGGGCCGGTGGGCCACTCGACCCAACCGACCCACCAGCCGATGGTTCCGCTCCACCCCGTCTTTGCGCGCAGTATCCAGTCCGGACCCGCTTCATTGATCATCACGTCCTTCACCAGCCTCTGGTGTTCGACCTTGAAGGGCAGTTGGTTGCGGTAAAGCCGCTGCAGGAATGCAATCTGCTCGAAGGCCGAGATGGCGAGGTCGCCCTCGACCCAAAACGGCTTTTCGCCCGTGGCGACCGCATTGCCATAGCCAATCTTGCGCATGTAGGCGGTCTCGCGCGCATCGCCGAGTTGCTTGGCGAAGCGCTCATACACCCAGACGGTGGAGTTCCTCATGGCGGAACGCAGATCCTGGTCCTGGTTCCAGGCCGGCTGGGACCGCTTCACGCCGTCCCAAGGGATGACCTGGAATTCATCGCGCAGCACGCCGGCGTCGAGCGCGAAGAGGCTGTGCGGAATCTTGAAGGTCGAAGCTGGCGAGTAGCGTCGCTCGGCACGCGCCGAGTTGTACACATAGGCGTTTTCAGACTTGCCTCGGGCGTCGAGCACGACGATGCTGCCTTGTGCATCCGCTTCCGTGAAGACGTGGGACCACTCGGCCTTTTCCTGGAACTGCGGGACGGCCAGCGCGACTGGAGCAAACCCTGCGGCAAGGGCGGCGAGGATGATGATGTTTCGGCGATTCATGGCCGAAAGTCTAAAGAAGGTCCGCATGCATGAAGGATGAAAAATCCTCGCTCGCGAAGGCCCAATTTGCTTTCGGCGCAGAATGTCCCGCGCACAGATTCACCCACTCACAACGGAGACGATCATGGCATTCGACGGTTCGGCTATCTCGGCGTTACTGGACGGAGTTGTATCGAAGGGCGCTGTGCACGGCATTGCGGCCGTGGTGGTCGACCGCAACGGTCAGTTGTTTCACCATGCGGCCGGCGAGGCGAGCGAACGAACGGTGTTCCGCAATGCATCGATGACCAAGGCCGTGGCCACGACCGCGGCGCTGCAACTCATGGAGCAGGGACGGCTGAGCCTCGATGCCACCGTGGAATCCATCCTGCCGGAGTTCGGGAAGCTGTCCGTCCTGGACGGCTTCGACGGCGACAAGCCGCGCCTTCGACCGCCTGCCAGCAAGGCCACGGTGCGGCAGCTCATGACGCACTCGGCCGGCCTGGGGTACTTCTTCCTCAACGAAAAGCTGCTCAAGTACCACACCGTGACGGGGGAGCCCCACGCCCTGTCGGGCTTGAAGCGCAGCCTGTCGGTGCCGATGGTCAACGATCCGGGCACCGCGTGGGAATACGGCGTCAACACCGACTGGCTCGGGCTCATCGTCGAGAAGCTATCGGGGCAGAGCCTCGGCAGCTACCTGCAGCAATTCGTCTATGGGCCGCTGGGAATGAAGGACTCGACCTTCACGCCCAGCGCCGAGCAGCGCGAACGGCTGCTGCCCGTGAAGCAACGCCAAGCCGACGGCACACTCGCGCCATCGCCGTACGACTTGCCGCCCAGTTCGGAGTGGGACGCCGCCGGTCACGGCTCCTACGGAACGGTGCAGGACTACGGCCGCTTCGTGCAGGCCTGGCTGAACGACGGCGCCGGAATCCTCAAGCCCGCTACGGTGCAGATGGCACTGCAAGACCACCTTGGCCAGATCAAGGTGCCGGAGCTTTTGAAGTCGGCGATGCCGGATCTGTCGAACGATGTTCCTTCACTTCCGGTTCCGCAGTCCTGGGGGCTGGGCTTTCATCTCACGCTGGCCGATTTGCCCGGCATGCGCAGCAACGGGACCGGCGACTGGGCGGGTGTTTTCAATTCCTACTACTGGATCGACCGTTCGAAGGGCATTGGCGGCGTCCTGATGACGCAGGTGCTGCCATTCTTCGACATGCCCGTGATCGAGACACTTATGGGCTTCGAGACGGCGGTGTACCAACAGGTGGGTGCGGCCGTGCCTGCGGCTTGACCGGAAGAGCAGGTCCCACACCGAGATACTGTCAGGCAGGCTTGTCATGCCCGCGATTCTCGTGCCTCGCGGGACAGGTCTCACTGTCTATTCGGAACGCAGGGCTTGATCGAAATCCGCGATCAACTCGTCCGCAGGCTCCAGGCCGACCGAGACACGGACGAGCCCGTCGGCAATGCCCATCTCGGCGCGCACCTTCGGGCCTGCCTCCCAGTAGATCGTTGGCGCAACCGGAATCACGAGCGTCCGGTTGTCGCCCAGTCCCGTGGCCTTGATCGGCAGCCGCAGGCGATTGAGCGCAGCGAGCATGTCGATGCCCTCGCGCAGTTCGAACGCAAGCAGCCACGAGCCCGCCTTGAAATGCCGCTGCGCCAGCGCGTGCTTCGGATGGCTCTCCAGCATCGGATAGTGGACCGCACCGACGGCGGGGTGAGCTTGAAGGAAGCGCGCGAGCGTCAACGCCGTGGCGCTGGTCTGCGCCACACGCAGTGCGAGCGTTTCGGCGCCGAGGCTGATGCGGTGGGCCTGCTCGGGCGACAGGGATGCACCCATGTCCCGCAGCCCCTTCTTGCGGATCTGCTGCAAACCCTGCTGCCGTGCGTCGAGGTTTCGATAACTCGCAGAGATGTTGGGATACGCCGCCCAGTCGAAAAGACCGGTATCCGTGACCGCGCCGCCCAGCGCCGCGCCATGCCCGCCGATGGTCTTGGTCAGCGAATTGATGACCAGCCCCGCGCCGACCGTTTTCGGCAGGAAGAGGGCGGGCGAGGTGATCGTGTTGTCCACGACGTAGAGCAGGCCGCGCTCGCGGCACAGCGCGCCGATCGCTTCGAGGTCCGGAATCTGTGTGCCGGGGTTGGCGACAGTCTCCACGAAGACCAGGCGCGTTTCCGGCCGTAGCGCCGCGCGTACGTTGTCCACGGAGCCCGCATCGACCTTGGTGACACCGACGTCCAGGTCATTCAGCGTGCCGAAGAGGCTGTTGGTGTTGCCGAAGACGAAGTGGCTCGACACCATGTGATCGCCGGCGCGCAGCAGCGTGAGGAAGATTGCGCTGAGCGCGGCCATGCCGGTCGAGAAGCAGACGGTGCCGATGCCCTGTTCCAGCAGGCTGATCTTGGCTTCGAGCGCGGCGGTGGTCGGCGTGCCTTGCCGCGCATAGCTGTAGGCTCCCTTGAGGGTGCCCTGGAAGACGCCGATGAGGTCTTCCACGCGGTCGAAGTTGAACTGCACCGCGGTATGGATCGGCTTGTGAATGCTGCCGTGTTCGGTGCCGAAGCGCCGGTCGGCATGCACGATGTCGGATGCGGTAGGCGTGCGCCTGTCGTCGCTGGCTTCGCTCATGGTGTCACCTCAGGATTTCAAGCAGGCGGTCGAGGCCGCCCTTGTTGATGGCAACCATCGCCTGTTCGCGCACCTTCGGCTTGGCGTGATAGGCCACGGACAATCCGGCTTCGCCCATCATCGGCAGGTCGTTTGCGCCGTCGCCGACCGCGATGGTCTCGCCCGGCGAGATGCCGAGCAGCGATGCCACTTCCAGCAAGGTCCGGCGCTTCTCGGCACCGTCGCAGATGTCGCCCCACGACTGTTGCACGACTTGGCCGGTGAGCCGGCCGTCGGCTTCGTCGAGCAGGTTCGAGCGCGCGAAATCGATGCCCAGGCGATCCTTCACCCGATTGGCGAAATAGGTGAAGCCGCCCGAGACCAGCAGCACCCTCATGCCGGCCGCCTTGCAGGCCGCCACGAGTTTCTCCGCACCGGGATTGAGGCGCAGCCGCTCGTCATAGACTTTCTGAAGCGCATCGACCGGCACGCCCTTCAGCAGCGCGACGCGTCGGCGCAGGCTTTCCTTGAAGTCCTTGATCTCGCCACGCATCGTGGCCTCGGTGATCGCGGCCACCTCGGCCTTCTTGCCCACCGCATCGGCGATTTCATCGATGCATTCGATGTTGATCAGCGTCGAGTCCATGTCGAACGCGATCAGCTTGAAATCGGCGAGCGCCAGCGGTGGCGTGAAGCGCTGGACGACGAGGCCGGGCGATATTTCTTTTGCGGTCATGCCGGTGCGGCTTCCTGTACTTTGGGTTGGCCCAGGCTGCGAAGCACGTCGCGCACCATTTGTGCGCGGTCCTTGGGCTCTTTCAGCTCGCGCTCGATGCGCAGCTTTTCGTTGCCAGCGAGCTTGATGTGCTTGTTCTTCTGGATCAGGTTGATGATGTTCATCGAATCGACCGGCGGGTCCTTCTTGAACGTGATGTGGATGACGCCCGGCGCGGCATCGACCTTGGTCACGCCGTAGGGGCGCGCGAGAACGCGCAGGCGGTGCACGTCGATCAGAGTCTGCGCCTGCGGCGGCAGCTTGCCGAAGCGGTCGACGATTTCTTCGAGCAGCGTGTCGATCTGGTCGGGCGTCTTCGCCGTCGCCAGCTTCTTGTAGAACGACAGGCGCAGATGCACGTCGCCGCAGTAGTCGTCGGGCAGCAGGGCAGGGGCGTGCAAGTTGATCTCGGTCGTCACGCTGAGCGGCGACAGCAGATCCGGCTCCTTGCCTGCCTTGAGCGAGCGAACGGCCTCGGCCAGCATCTCGTTGTAGAGCTGGAAGCCGATTTCCATCATGTTGCCGCTCTGGTTCTCGCCCAGCACCTCGCCGGCGCCGCGAATCTCCAAGTCGTGCATCGCGAGATAGAAGCCGGAGCCCAGTTCTTCCATCTGCTGGATGGCGTCGAGCCGTTGCGCCGCCTGCTTGGTCAGGCCGTCGATGTCCGGCACCATCAGGTAGGCATAAGCCTGGTGGTGGCTGCGGCCGACGCGACCGCGCAACTGGTGTAGTTGCGCCAGGCCGAACTTGTCGGCGCGGCTCATCACGATGGTGTTGGCGCTCGGCACATCGATGCCGGTCTCGATGATGGTCGAGCACAGCAGCAGGTTGTGGCGCTGGGCCACGAAGTCGCGCATCACCCGCTCCAGCTCGCGTTCGGGCATCTGGCCGTGGGCCACGGCGATGCGCGCCTCGGGCAGGATCTCCTGGAGCTTCTGGCGCCGGTTCTCGATGGTTTCGACCTCGTTGTGCAGGAAGTAGACCTGCCCGCCGCGCTTGAGCTCGCGCAGCACGGCCTCGCGGATGACGCCGGTGCCTTCGTTGCGCACGAAGGTCTTGATCGCGAGGCGCCGCTGCGGCGCGGTGGCGATCACGCTCAGGTCGCGCAGCCCTTCGAGCGCCATGCCCAGCGTGCGCGGGATCGGCGTGGCGGTGAGCGTCAGCACGTCGACTTCGGCGCGAAGCGCCTTCATCGCCTCCTTGTGACGCACGCCGAAGCGGTGCTCCTCGTCGATGATCAGCAGGCCCAGGTTCTTGAACTTGACCGACTGCGAAAGAAGCTTGTGCGTGCCGACCACGATGTCCACGCTGCCGTCGGCGAGGCCCTTGGCGGCGGCTGTGATCTCCTTGGTCGAGCGGAAGCGGCTCATCTCGGCGACCTTGACCGGCCACTTCCCGAAGCGGTCCATCAAGGTCTGATAGTGCTGTTCGGCCAGCAGCGTGGTGGGTGCGAGGAAGGCGACCTGCTTGCCGCCGGTCACCGCGATGAATGCGGCGCGCAGCGCCACTTCGGTCTTGCCGAAGCCGACGTCGCCGCAGACCAGGCGGTCCATCGGCTGCGGCGAGATCATGTCCTGGATGACTGCGTGGATCGCGCCCTTCTGGTCGGCTGTCTCGTCGAATCCGAAGTCATTGGCGAACACCTCGTAGTCGGCGGCCGAGAAGCGGAAGGCGTGGCCTTCGCGGGCTGCGCGACGCGCGTAGATGTTCAGCAGTTCCGCGGCGGAATCGCGCACCTGCTCGGCCGCCTTGCGCTTGGCCTTTTCCCACTGGCCGGAGCCGAGCTTGTGCAGCGGCGCTTCATCGGCGCTGACGCCGGTGTACCGGCTGATCAGATGCAACTGCGAGACCGGCACGTAGAGCGTGGCCTTGTCGGCGTATTCCAGATGCAGCATCTCTTGCATCAAGGGTTTGCCGTCAGGGCCGATGCCTTGGCCGAGATCCATATTGATCAGGCCGCGATAGCGTCCGATGCCGTGGGCCGAGTGCACGACCGGATCGCCGATCGCCAGTTCGCTCAGGTCCTTGATCAGCGCTTCGACGTCGCTGACCTGCTCCTGCTTGCGGTTGCGGCGGCGTGTCGTGGGCGCTGCGGCGAAGAGCTCGGTTTCGGTGACGAAGTCGATCCCCTGTTCGCGCCAAGCGAAGCCTGCGACCAACGCGGCGGTGGCGATGCCGATCTTCTCGTCCGGCGAAGCCTCGAACTCGGCGAGCGAATCGAAGGCCGGCGGGCCGACGCCGCTGGCGCGCAGGAAGTCCAGCAGGCTTTCGCGCCGTCCGTCGCTTTCGGCGATGAAGAGCACCCGGTGCGGCGTCGCGCGGATGTGCTCCTTGACCTTGACCAGCGGGTCGTCCGCGCCGCGGACCACGGCAAAGGGCGCAAGCACGTCGAACTCGGCGTAGGGCGCGTCGGCTGTCAGGTCGCCGCGAATGGCGAGTTGCGCATATGGCTTCGCGCGCTGATAGAACTGCTCGGCGTTCAGGAAAAGCGCTTCGGGCGGCAATGCAGGCCGCTCGGGGTCGCCGCGCACCAGGCGATAGCGTTCGCCGGTGTCCTGCCAGAAATGCTGGAAAGCCGGTTCGAGGTCCCCGTGCAGAACGACCGTGGCTTCGGCGCCGAGGTAGTCGAACACGGTCGCGGTCTCTTCGAAGAAGAGCGGCAGGTAGTACTCGATGCCCGCCGTAGCGACGCCATTGCCCATGTCCTTGTAGATGCGGCTGCGCGTGGGATCGCCTTCGAGGAGTTCGCGCCACCGACTGCGGAAGCGCACTCGCGCATCGTCGTCCATCGGGAACTCGCGGCCCGGCAGCAGGCGGACCTCGGGCACCGGATAGAGGCTGCGCTGCGTGTCCGGATCGAAGGTGCGGATCGAGTCGATCTCGTCGTCGAACAGGTCGACGCGGAAGGGCACTTGGGAGCCCATCGGAAACAGGTCGATCAGCCCGCCGCGCACGGCGTACTCGCCGGGGCTCACGACTTGCGTGACATGGCTGTAACCCGCGAGCGTGAGCTGAGCCTTGAGTTTCGATTCCTGGAGCTTCTGGCCGCTCTTGAAGTGGAAGGTGTAGCCGGCGAGGAAGGCGGGCGGTGCCAGGCGGTAGAGGGCCGTGGTCGCCGGGACGAGCACCACATCGGCCTCCTTCTGGCTGATTCGCCAGAGGGTGGCGAGGCGCTCGCTGATCAGGTCCTGATGCGGGGAGAAACTGTCGTAAGGAAGCGTCTCCCAGTCCGGAAAGAGCGCGCAGCGCAACTCAGGCGCAAAAAAGGCGATTTCGTCGATCAGCCGTTGCGCATCGGACGCATCCGCGGTGAACACGGCGGTGGCGCGCCCAGCCGACTTTTCGCGCTCGGCCAATTGCGCCAGCAGCAGAGCATCGGCCGACAGCGGTGGGCGCGGCAGCGTGAAACGCTTGCCGGCCGTGAGTTGAGGGAGGTCCATGAAATGCCTGGGAAATGCAGAACACCCCGCGCCGGCCGGCGAGGGGTGTGAAGGCCGATTCTAGAATGGCTGCCCCTTTGTCGCAGGCCGCTGTTGCACCGATGTCCGCTTCCAGATTTTTTGTTCTGATTCCTTGCGCCGGCTCCGGCGTCCGCGCAGGCGGACAGGGACCCAAGCAGTACCACCGGATCGCAGGCCGCCCGATGGTCGAGCACACGTTGGAAGTCTTCCGTTCGCTCAAGGGGCTGTTCGAGGGCATTGCCCTGGCGGTTGCGCCGGACGACCCCGACGTGGGGATCGTGCTGCCGCGCTTCCCGGCGGCGGGCGAGCATCTGTTGCGCGTCGGCGGTGCGACCCGCGCGGCCACGGTGCGCAACGGTCTTCGGGCGCTACGTCAGGCCGGTGCGGGCCCGCACGACTGGGTTCTGGTGCATGACGCGGCGCGTTGCCTCGTGACGCCGACCCAGATCGAAGCCCTGATCGCTGCCTGCGAGCACGACGCCGTCGGCGGCCTGCTGGCGCATCGTCTGGCCGACACGCTCAAGGTCGCGTCGCCCGACGGGCGGGTCGCCAGCACGCCGACCCGCGCCGACAAGTGGCTGGCCCAGACGCCGCAGATGTTTCGGATCGGTATGCTGCTCGACGCGCTGGAGCGCGCCGGCGATTCGGTGACCGACGAAGCCAGCGCCATCGAGGCAGTCGGCCTGGCGCCGCTGCTCGTGCCGGGAAGCGGCCAGAACTTCAAGCTCACTTTCCCGGAGGATTTCGCCCTGGCGGAAGCGATTCTGCGCAGCCGACGGATGCACCATGACTGATTTCAACTTCCGCATTGGCGAGGGCTGGGATGTTCACCAACTGGTGGCGGGCCGCAAGCTGGTGCTCGGTGGCGTCGAGGTGCCGCATGTCACGGGGCTGCTCGGCCATTCCGACGCCGACGTGCTGCTGCACGCGATCACCGATGCCTTGCTCGGCGCGGCGGGCCTCGGCGACATCGGGCGGCATTTTCCCGACACCGATCCGCAGTTTCGTGGCGCGGATTCCACCGTGCTCTTGGCCGAGGCGGCTCGGCGGGTGCGTGCGGCGGGTTGGCAGATCGGCAACGTCGACAGCACCGTGATCGCCCAGGCGCCCAAACTCGCGCCTCACATTCCGGCAATGTGCGAGCGCATCGCGGCCGCGCTCGAAATCGAAGTCGGCCAAGTCAACGTGAAGGCCAAGACGGCCGAGCAACTCGGTCCGGTGGGCGAGGGCCGCGCGATGGAAGCGCGTGCCGTCGCGCTGATTCACCGCTGAGCGGCTACTTCTCTTTTTCCTTTTCCCTCTCCTTTTCCCGCTCCTTGTCTTTGTCCTTGGAGGGATCGGGCCTGGTCGACGCGGCGCGCGGCATGCGGATGTGTGCCGCCAGCCCGCGTCCCGGGGTGCTGGTGAGCGCAAAGGTCCCGCCCATGCGCTCGATGTTCTTGGTGACGATCGAGAGCCCCAGGCCGGCACCCGCCGCCGAGGTTCGTGCCACGTCGCCGCGGAAGAAGGGCTTGCTCAACTGGGAGAGCAGGGCCGGGGCGACGCCCGCGCCGTGGTCGCGGACCTTGATCAGCACCGCGTCGTTGTGGGCCTGCGCCTGGATCGTGATGTCGGCAACGCCGGTCGAGGGCGTCTTGCCGTAGCGGCGCGCGTTCTCGACGAGGTTGGAAATCACGCGCTGCAACTCGACCTCGTCGGCCATGACCCGCAGGTCGGTCGGCACGTCGACGGTGATCTTGATGTCCTCGTGATCCTGAACGGCATAGGTGCAGGCATCGATCACGTCGCGCAGCAGCACCGGCTTGAAGTCGACATGGTCGGGTCGAGCGTAGTCGAGGAACTTGTCGATGATCGCGTCGAGCTGCGCGATGTCGGCGGCCATGTGGTCGCGCGCGTCTTCGTCGGCGACGCTCATTTCGGTTTCGAGCCGCAGCCGCGCCAGTGGTGTGCGCAGGTCGTGCGAGATGCCGGCGAGCATCACGGCGCGGTCCTGCTCGATCTTGGCGAGTTGGTCGGCCATGCGGTTGAAGCCGACGTTCACCGCCCGGATTTCGTTGGTGCGGGCGCGTTCGTCGAGCCGGTGCGCCTCGTATTCTCCTTCGCGCACCTGCATCGTCGCCTGCGACAACTGCTTGAGCGGCCGGTTGATCAGCCGGGTGATGAGCGCCGCGCCCGCCAACGACAGCGCCATGGTGGTCGCCAGCCAGATCATCCAGGTGCGCCGGTCGAGCCTGCTGAAGCGGGTCGGGTCGACCAGCAGCCAGTAGGTGTCGCTCTCGATGGTGAAGCCGATCCAGAGGCCCGGCTCATCATTGACGCGGCTCGCCACGGTCGTGCCTTCACCGAGGCGGGCAATCAGTTCCTCGGTGACGCGCTGGTCCAGCGCGCCGCTGGTGTAGGGCAGGAAGCGGTCGCCCGGCTCGCGCGGCAGGATGCGCACGCCTTCCTGGTCGGCCAGCGTCTTGATCAGCGAGACGCGGGTGATCGCATCCGAATACACCAGTGCTGCCCGGGTGAGGTTCACGAGCGAGGCGATCTGGTGCGCGGTCTGGATGGCGCGCGGCTCATATTCGAGCGCGCGGAAAGTCTGCAGCCACGCGACCGTGCAGCCGACCAGCAGCAGCACGAGCAGGAAGAAGGTCCGCCAGAAAAGACTCAGGCCGAGCTGCAGCCGGGTCCGGCGCCTGCGATGGCCGAGGGCATCCAGCGGGCTCGGCAGGGTGCCCTGGGAGCTGTCCTCGGCGAGCGGGCTCGGCTGGGTGGTCTGGGGGCCGATCGTGGCGGCCACGGGTCTCAGCGCTTTCAGGTCGTGCCGTCCGGCACGAACACGTAGCCGACACCCCAGACGGTCTGGATGTAGCGCGGCGCCGCGGCATCGGATTCGACCAGCTTGCGCAGGCGCGAGATCTGGACGTCCAGGCTGCGGTCGAAAGGCTCGAACTCGCGGCCGCGCGCCAGCTGAGCCAGCTTCTCTCGCGACAGCGGCTGCCTGGGATGGCGCACCAGCGCCTTCAGCATCGCGAACTCGCCGGTGGTCAGGGACAGCTCTTCGCCGTCCTTCTTGAGCGTGCGCGAGCCGAGGTCGAAGCTGAAGGGACCGAAATTGACCGTCTCGTTGTCCGTCGACGGGGCGCCCGGAGCTTCCAGCGGCGGACGGCGGCGCAGCACTGCGTGCACCCGGGCCAGCAGTTCGCGCGGATTGAAGGGCTTGCCCAGGTAGTCGTCAGCGCCGACTTCGAGGCCGACGATGCGGTCCACGTCCTCGCCCTTGGCGGTGAGCATGATGATGGGCGTGCGGTCGTTGGCCGCCCTCAGGCGGCGGCAGACCGACAGGCCGTCCTCGCCCGGCATCATCAGGTCGAGCACGATCAGGTCGACCGTGTCGCGAAGCAGGATGCGATTGAGCGCTTTGCCGTCTTCCGCCACGATCACCTCGAAACCCTCCTGGGTGAGGTAGCGGCGGAGCAGGTCCCGGATGCGTGCATCGTCGTCAACGATCACGATCTTGTCTGTGCGAGCTGGAGCTTGATTCATTTTTACAACGCCAAATTTGTAACAGCACCAATTTTGAGGGTGTTGCGAAGTCGTTGAGTGGTTTATCCAAAGGTTTGACACTAAGTTACAAAACTTGCGGCCACTAGCCTTCGGGACGTTCCCGCATTGCGCAGCGATGGCAAAGTCGGGTTGGATGTCCTGCAATCGTTATGAAACCCAACAAATTCGCGTTGCCTTTCCTGCTCACGATTTTCTGCCTGACAGGTTGGGCGGGGAGCTTCAACTTCCTGAAGATCAACGACCGGCGGGTCGATTCGGTCGACGGGCAACGGCCAACCACAGGTTCCGATGTCAAGCGCAACGAAGTGGCTGGCGGACGCCGGTTGACGGCGGCAGAGTTGGCCGAACTGAGGCAGCAGGTGCGCCAGCAATGGGCACCGCGGCAGGAGATCGCCAAGTCGGCAGAATCCCAGCCGGCTGAGCGTATCGTCCCCGCACCCGCTACCAAGGGCGCGATGCTGGACTCGCCGGGGCGGCCGCATCGCTGAGCGGCGCTCCCGCGGGCGCATTGTCAACTACCTGACCTGAGGGATTCCTGAATTGAACAAAGCCAAATGGTTCGCGGCCTGTGCCGTCTTGGTGAGCGCCACGGCGGCATGGTCGCAGACCGTCACACTCCCGTCACCGCAGAATGTTCTGCAGCTCTCGGCCATGTCGACGGTCGAGGTGCAGCAGGATCAACTGAGCATGACGCTTTCCACGACGCGCGACGGCACCGATGCGGCGAGCGTGCAGACGCAGCTCAAGACAGCGCTGGATGCTGCGCTGACAGAGGCGCGAAAGAACGCACAGTCCGGCCAGCTCGATGTCCACACCGGCAACTTCAGCCTCTTTCCTCGGCGCAGCCGTGACGGCAAGCTGACGGGTTGGCAAGGCACGGCCGAACTGGTGCTCGAAGGCAGGGATTTCCCGCGCATCGCGCAGACGGCGGCCAAGATCTCGACCCTGACCGTCAGTAATGTCGGCTTCAGCCTGAGCCGTGAGCAGCAGGCCAAATCCGAGACTGAAGCGCAGGCGCTGGCGATCGACAACTTCAAGAAGCGCGCCGACGAACTTGCCAAGCGCTTCGGCTTCACCGGCTACACGCTGCGGGAGGTGTCGGTCAATGCGCACATGGGCGGGCCGATCCGCCCGCGCATGATGGCGATGGAGGCCTCGGCGAAGATGGCGACCGCAGACGCACCGGTGCCGATCGAAGCGGGCATGACGAGCGTCGTCGTCAACGTCTCGGGCTCGGTGCAGCTGAAATAAGCGCCCCGGTGGGCGCAGAGGTCACTGCGCTTATTGCGCGGTCCAGCCGCCGTCGACCTGCCAGGCCACGCCCCGTACCTGGTCGGCCGCCGGCGAGCACAGGAACACGGCGAGTCCACCCAACTGATCGACGGTGGTGAACTGCAGCGAAGGCTGCTTTTCGCCGAGCAGATCGTTTTGCGCCTGTGCGACCGAGATGCCTTCGCGTGCGGAGCGATCATCGATCTGCTTTTGCACCAGCGGCGTCAGCACCCAACCCGGGCAGATCGCGTTGCAGGTGACGCCGGTCGTGGCGGTTTCGAGCGCCACCGATTTGGTGAACCCGACGATGCCGTGCTTGGCTGCAACGTAGGCGGACTTCTGCGCCGACGCGACGAGGCCATGTGCTGAAGCGACGTTGATAATGCGGCCCCAGTTGGCCTTGCGCATCGCCGGAACTGCCAGTCGCGTCGTGTGAAAGGCGCTCGAAAGGTTGATGGCGATGATTGCGTCCCAACGTTCCGGCGGGAAGTCTTCGACCTTGGCTACATGCTGGATGCCGGCGTTGTTGACCAGTACATCGACGCGGCCGAAGTGGGTGGCTGCGAACTTCATCATGTCCTCGATTTCTGCCGGCTTGCTCATGTCGGCGCCGTGGTATTCGACCTTGACGTCGAAAGCCGCGATCTCAGCGCGCGGGCCTTCCGCGTCGCCGAAACCATTGAGCACGATGTTCGCGCCTTGTTGCGCAAGGGCCTTTGCAATAGCAAGGCCGATGCCACTGGTGGACCCCGTGACAAGCGCGGTTTTGCCTTTGAGCATGATGACGATCTCCGAATGAATTAGGATGCAACGAGACCATTATCTTCACCGCGAATTCGCTTCTTCCATGACCGTGCTCGCCCTTCGTCACGTCGTCCGTGAGGCTTGCCGGCAGGCCCCGCGTTCGCTACTTCGGCATTCAGCATAGTGAAGCGCGAACAGTCCAATCTGCACGTCCCGCCTGCTTCGGAATCGCTGGTGGTCGACTACCCGCTGTCGGCAGCGACTGCTGAGCGCACGCCGGTGATGGAGAACATGCTCGCGCGAGCGCGGGCGTTCGCCGAACCCTTGATAGCCGACGAAACGCTGGACACCGGCGAGAACACGCTGTCGCACGCCGATGCCGTTGCAGGCATCGTCGCGTCGATGGGTGGCTCTGAAGCCATGCAGGCCGCCAGCTACCTGGTCTACTCGTGCCAGCACCTGAACCGTCCGCGGGAAGTGATCGCCAAGGTGTTCGGCGACAACTTCGCAGCGTTGGCCGTCGAGACCACCAAGCTCGTGCATGTGCAGAAGCAGGCGCGTTCGGCCACCGCCAGTGCTCACTTGGCGGATGGCGTCGGCGCGCAGACCGAGAACGTGCGCAAGATGCTGCTCGCGTTCTCGCGTGATCTGCGTGTGGTGATGCTTCGCTTGGCCTCGCGACTGCAGACCTTGCGCTATGCAGCGGCCAGCAAGCGGCCGCCGCCGGAGAACGTCGCTCGCGAGTCGCTCCAGGTGTTCGCGCCTCTGGCCAACCGCCTGGGCATCTGGCAGGTCAAGTGGGAGATCGAGGACCTTTCGTTCCGTTTCCTCGAGCCGGAGACCTACAAGCTCATCGCACGCCTACTCGATGAGAAGCGCGTCGAGCGCGAAGGCTATGTCGAGCAATTGAGGGCGCGCCTCGAACGCGATCTGGCCGCCGAGGGCGTCAAGGCCAAGGTGCAGGGGCGGCCAAAGAACATCTACAGCATCGTCAAGAAGATGCGCGGCAAGTCGCTCGACTTCGCGCAGGTCTTCGACATCATGGCGCTGCGCGTGGTCGTCGCCGACGTCAAGGATTGCTATGCGGCGCTCGCCTGGGTGCACTCGCATTTCCAGCCGATCGACGAGGAGTTCGACGACTACATCGCGCGCCCGAAACCGAACGGCTACCAGTCGCTGCACACGGTGGTGCGCGAAGTGGTCGATGGGCATGCGGGCAAGCCGATCGAGATCCAGATCCGGACCGAGGAGATGCACGATCACGCCGAGCACGGCGTGGCTGCGCATTGGGCCTACAAGGAAGCGGGGCAGAAGGGCTATGCGGGCGTTTGGGCGAGCGGCGAATACGACGCGAAGATCGCGGTGCTCAGGCAACTGCTCGCGTGGGAACGGGACCTGTCCGGCGGTCAGCAAGGGCAGGGCCTTTTCGACGATCGCATCTACGTGCTGACGCCCGATGCCGCGATCGTCGAATTGCCCCAGGGCGCGACCGCCGTCGACTTTGCCTACACGGTCCATACCAGCCTCGGGCATCGCTGTCGCGGCGCGCGTGTCGACGGCGCGATGGTGCCGCTCAACACGCCGCTCCAGAACGGGCAGACCGTCGAGATCATTGCCGCCAAGGAAGGCGGTCCCTCGCGCGATTGGCTGAACGCGGAGCTCGGCTACCTGGCGAGCCATCGCGCGCGTGCCAAGGTCAGGGCCTGGTTCAACGCACAGATCACCCACGAAACCGTGGCGCGTGGCCGAGAAGCGGTCGAGCGACTTCTTCAACGAGAAGGGAAGACTGCGCTGAAGCTCGACGACCTTGCGTCGCAGTTGGGCTTCAAGTCCGCGGACAACCTCTTCGAAGTGGTGGGCAAGGACGAGTTCTCGCTGCGGAACATCGAGGTACTGTTGCGTCCGCCAGAGCCCGCGCCCGGACCGGACGACGGCGTCATCATCAAGAAGGCGCGCGGCAGCGAGCAGGCTGGTCGCGGTGGTGTGCTGGTGGTGGGTGTGTCGTCATTGATGACGCAGCTCGCCAAGTGCTGCAAGCCTGCGCCGCCCGACGCGATTCGCGGCTTCGTGACGAAGGGCCACGGCGTGAGCATCCATCGCGCGACCTGCAGCAACTTCCGGACGATGGCCAGCCAGAACGCCGAACGCGTGATTGACGTCGAGTGGGGTGCGCAGAAGAGCGAGGCGGGCTCGGTCTACGCAGTGGACGTCGCTGTCGAAGCGGCGGACAGGCAAGGTCTTCTGCGGGATATCTCGGATGTCTTCGCGCGCGAGAAGATGAACGTCATCGGCGTGCAGACGCAATCGGTCAAGGGCACTGCGTGGATGACTTTCACCATCGAAATTGCAGACGCTGCGCGACTCACACAGGTGTTAGGCGTGGTGTCCGCGGTGACCGGTGTGCGTTCTGCGCGACGTCGCTGAAAAAGTGCTTTCGGAGCCTGCTACAATTCGGCCTCTCGAATACAACCTAGGCGCGTAGCTCAGCTGGTTAGAGCACCACCTTGACATGGTGGGGGTCGTTGGTTCGAGTCCAATCGCGCCTACCAATTTTTTGGTCACAGCATCTGATTAACCACCAGATGCACAGCTGATCAAAACCTCCTTCTCCTCCTCCCTCGGATCTTCGGCATAGCTCAGCCATAGTTCTATGGCCTTCGGGCGACTGGCGGCTGCCGCCTCAGTTGTGGTACCTTGACCGCATTCACATCAAAGCACCTGGTCCAGGAACCGATGAATACTGCCGCCGAGATCGATCCATCGCTGGAAGAACTCCGCATCGCGGCGCTGGTGCGCCAGGCGCCGCTCGAATTCGCGCGCGTGGTCTACGGCCTCAACGACCGTGCCAACGGTCGCGCGGGAACCATGGCGGCGGAAGATGTCGCGCGAACCGTCCGGCAGGGATCTCCCGTCACGCGTGAGCGCGCCGAGCAGCGCGCCCGCGGCTATCTGCCGGTGGCGGGCCAGGAGCACTGTCCTCGTTGCTGGGTTTTCAACGGCATCAAGAGCCCTCTGCAATACCGCGAAGCAACCGACGCGCGCCCCGAGACCGGAACGTGCAAGGCCTGCGGCGCCGAGTACGCGACCTCGCTGGACTGAAGTCTTCGCCTTCGCCTTCTCCTCCGGTCAGGGTAAACCTTGGCGCGGTGCAATATGGGCGCTCCCTAGAATTGTTCGCGCGCCAATATCGCGAAACCGAAGGAGTCCCTAGTGCAGAGCAAGAAGTCCGGTGTGAAGCCGGTCCAGCGGGTGATCAAGAAGTATCCGAACCGAAGGCTCTACGACACGGAAACCTCCAGCTACATCACCCTCGCCGAGGTGAAGCAGCTCGTCATGAACCAGGCGTCTTTCGTGGTGCGGGATGCCAAGACCGGTGACGACCTCACGCGCAGCATCCTCCTGCAGGTCATCCTCGAGGAAGAGGCCGGCGGTGCGCCGATGTTCACGGAGCAGGTTCTGGCCAGCATCATCCGGTTCTATGGCCAGGCGATGCAAAGCTACATGGGGCCGTATCTCGAAAAAAATATCCAGGCAATGGCCGAGGTGCAGGCACAACTCGCCGAAAAATCCGAAGGCCTGACGCCGGAGATGTGGTCCAGGTTCATGACCCTGCAGTCCCCGGTGCTTCAGGGATTGATGGGCAATTACGTCGAACAGTCCAAGCATGTCTTCCTGCAGATGCAGGAGCAGATGCAGAAGAACACTGAACAGGTTTTGGGCGCCTTTGGCATCAAGCGCCCCTGAACGAGGCAGGCCGGCCGATAGCTGGGACAATAGGGGCATATGAGTGAAGTTGCCTCCCCCGAACGAATTGCCGCGCCGGCCACCCCCAAAGTCGGTTTTGTCAGCCTGGGCTGCCCCAAGGCCCTGACTGATTCCGAGCTGATCCTCACGCAGTTGAGCGCCGAGGGCTACCAGACCTCGAAGACGTTCGAAGGCGCCGACCTGGTGATCGTCAACACCTGCGGCTTCATTGACGATGCCGTCAAGGAGAGTCTCGACACCATCGGTGAAGCCTTGGCCGGAAACGGCCGCGTGATCGTCACCGGGTGTCTCGGCGCGAAGACGGGCGAGGAGGGCGGCAATCTGGTGCGTCAGATGCACCCGAGCGTGCTGGCAGTGACCGGCCCCCATGCGACCCAGGAAGTGATGGATGCGGTGCACGCGAACCTGCCCAAGCCACACGATCCGTTCATTGACCTGGTGCCGCAAGCCTTCGGAATTGCAGGCCTGAAGCTCACGCCGCGGCACTACGCCTACCTGAAGATCAGCGAAGGATGCAACCACCGCTGCACCTTCTGCATCATTCCGTCGATGCGCGGCGATCTCGTGTCGCGGCCTGTTGGCGATGTTTTGTCGGAAGCCAAGGCCTTGTTCGAGGGCGGGGTCAAGGAACTGCTCGTGATCAGCCAGGACACGTCAGCCTACGGCGTGGACGTGAAGTACCGGACGGGCTTCTGGGACGGAAAGCCGGTCAAGACGCGAATGCTCGAACTCGTGCGCACGCTCGGCGAAATCGCTGCACCCTACGGTGCTTGGGTGCGCTTGCACTACGTGTATCCGTATCCCAGTGTCGACGAGATCATTCCGTTGATGGCGAGTGGCCAGGTGCTGCCGTACCTCGACGTGCCCTTGCAGCACAGTCATCCGGACGTACTGCGCCGGATGAAGAGGCCCGCAAGCGGTGAAAAGAATCTGGAGCGCATCGCGCGTTGGCGTGAGGTGTGCCCCGAACTCGTGATTCGCAGCACCTTCATCGCCGGCTTTCCTGGCGAGACAGAGGAAGAGTTCGAGCACTTGCTCGACTTCATCCGCGAGGCCGAGATCGACCGCGCCGGTTGCTTTGCCTACAGCCCGGTGGCGGGCGCCGCTGCGAACGATATTCCGGGCATGCTGCCCGAGGCAGAGCGCGAAACACGACGCGCGCGCTTCATGGAAGTCGCAGAGGCGGTTTCGATTGCGAAGCTGCGCAAGCGCATCGGCGCGACGATGCAGGTGCTGGTGGATTCCGCGCCGGGCATGGGGCGCAAGGGCGGCGTCGGCCGAAGCTATGCGGACGCGCCGGAGATCGATGGCATCGTGCGACTGCTGCCACCGGAAAAAATCAGCAAGACACTGAAGGTCGGTGAATTCACTCGCGCGCGCATCGTCGGCGCTGAGGGACACGACCTGATTGCGCTGCCCATCTGATGTTGGGCAGCCCCAACGAAAAAGCCACCGGAGACCGGTGGCTTGAATCGAAAAACCCGGAAAGGGTGTACTTAAACTTGGTGCCCAGAAGAGGACTCGAACCTCCACGATGTTACTCGCTAGTACCTGAAACTAGTGCGTCTACCAATTCCGCCATCTGGGCCCACATACCTGCCGAAGCAGTTATGTTTTGAATTTCAGGAAAGAAGGAGATCATATCAAAAATATTGGCCATCCCAGCGGCTTGCTGGATGAAGTTGAAGGAACGGTCCAAGGACATCGCGATGGGCACGGGTTCGTGCAGCGCGACGACGGTGAAGCCGACATCTATTTGCCCCCGAACGAGATGCGCGCCGTGCTGCACAAGGACCGCGTCAAGGCACGCGTCGTGCGGCAGGATCGACGCGGTCGGCCCGAGGGGCGCGTGGTCGAGATCGTCGAGCGCTCCGAACAGCCCATCATCGGCCGTCTGCTCCATGAGGGCGGAGTCTGGCTCGTAGCGCCGGAAGACAAGCGCTACGGACAGGACGTCCTGATTCCCAAGGGCGCGACGGGCACAGCGAAGGTCGGCCAGGTCGTCGTCGTTCAGTTGACCGAACCGCCGGCGCTCTTCGGACAACCGGTGGGCCGGGTGAAGGAAGTGCTCGGCGAGATCGACGACCCAGGCATGGAGATCGAGATCGCGGTGCGCAAGTACGGCGTGCCTCACGAGTTCTCCGAGGCCTGTCTTGCAGAAGCGAAAGCGTTGCCCGACAAGGTTCGCCCCGCCGACAAGAAGGGGCGCATCGACCTGACCGACATTCCCTTGGTCACCATCGATGGCGAAGACGCGCGCGATTTCGACGATGCGGTGTACTGCGAGCCGGCCAAGGTGGGCCGAGGCAAGGGCTGGCGTCTGCTGGTTGCGATCGCGGACGTGAGTGCCTATGTGCAGACGGGCTCGGCCATCGATATCGATGCCTACGACCGGGCGACGAGCGTGTACTTTCCGCGTCGCGTGATTCCGATGCTGCCGGAAAAGCTGTCCAACGGCTTGTGCTCGCTGAACCCAGAGGTCGAGCGACTGTGCATGGTCTGCGACATGTTGGTCGCGGCAGATGGCGAGATCTACGCTTATCAGTTCTATCCCGCCGTCATGTTCAGCCATGCCCGATTCACGTACACCGAAGTGGCCGCCATCCTCGGCAACACGCGCGGACCGGAAGCGCAGAAGCGCAAGGAGCGCGTCAAGGATCTGCTGAACCTGCACGACGTTTACCGCGCGCTGCTCAAGCAGCGTTCGAAGCGCGGTGCAGTCGATTTCGAGACGACCGAGACGCAGATCATTTGCGACGAGGCCGGCCGCATCGAGAAGATCGTGCCCCGCACGCGCAATGAAGCGCACCGCTTGATCGAAGAGGCGATGCTTGCGGCCAACGTCTGCAGCGCAGACTTCATCGCCGAGGGCAAGCACCCGGGCCTGTATCGCGTGCACGAAGGCCCGACGCCCGAGAAGAAGGAGATCCTGCGCGGCTATCTCAAGGCCATGGGCGTCGGTCTTTCGATCACCGACGATCCGAAGCCGGGCGAGTTCCAGGCCATCGCCGACGCGACAAAAGAGCGCCCCGACGCGCAGCAGATCCACACCATGCTGCTGCGCTCGATGCAACAGGCGATCTACACGCCGATCAACAGCGGGCACTTCGGACTGGCCTATGAGGCCTACACGCACTTCACGAGTCCGATCCGGCGCTATCCCGACTTGCTCGTGCATCGCGTCATCAAGGCGATCCTCGGGAAGACCAAGTACCAGCTGCCGATGTTGCCGACGCCCGGCGAGGCGCATGCCAAGCTCGCCAAGCGGTTGGCTTCGCGCGTGAAGTCGCCCACGGCCAAGCCGCAGAAGGCCACCGTGGCGCCGAGCAAGGAAGTGCAGGCCTGGGAAGCCGCCGGCCTGCATTGCAGCGCCAACGAGCGCCGTGCCGACGAGGCCAGCCGTGACGTCGAGGCGTGGCTGAAGTGCAAGTACATGCGCGAACATCTCGGCGAGGAATACGGCGGCGTCGTGACGGCGGCCACCACGTTCGGCATCTTCGTCACGCTCGATGCGATGTACGTCGAGGGCCTGGTGCACATCACCGAACTCGGCGGCGAATACTTCAAGTTCGATGAGCAGCGACAGGAACTGCGCGGCGAACGTACGGGCATTCGATATGCCATTGGTACGCGCGTCCGGGTGCAAGTCAGCCGCGTGGACCTGGATGGTCGCAAGATCGACTTCAGGCTGGTGCGGGAGGGCGAGGAACTGAGTGCCCGCGCCATGAAGGACAAGGGCGTCGCGCCGAGCGGCGTGCCAGTCAAGGCGTCAGCCAAGCGCAGCGCGCGCAAGAAGCCTGAAGCCGTTGCGGAGCGCGACGATCGGTCATCCGGCCGAGGGTCACAATCGGCGATGCAAGCCTTCAAGACAGCAGTCAAGAAGGCGGCGAACAAGATGAAAGGGCGCAAGCCGCGCCGCTGATCCAAGGAGAAATGAATGAGCGTTGAGAAAAAGAGCCGCATCGCAATCGTCACCGGGGCCGGCACGGGCATCGGCCGCTCTGCTGCGCTGGCATTGCTGGGGGACGGTTGGAGCGTCGTGCTGGCCGGTCGCCGCATTGAGCCCCTGGAGAAGGTGGTGCAGGAATCTGGCGCTGGCGCACGGGCTTTTGCTGTGCCGACCGACGTTGCCAACTCCGAATCGGTGCAGGCGTTGTTCGCTGCGGCGGTGAAGCAATTCGGTCGTGTGGACCTGCTCTTCAACAATGCGGGCGTGGGCAATCCGCCGGGACCGTTCGAGGACTGGACGCCTGAGCAATGGCGAGGCGTGGTCGATATCAATTTGAGCGGCATGTTCTATTGCATTCAGCAGGCATTTCGCACGATGAGGTCGCAGACGCCGCAGGGTGGACGCATCATCAACAACGGGTCGATCTCCGCGACCACGCCCAGGCCGAACTCGATCGCCTATACCGCCACCAAGCACGCGGTCGAAGGGTTGACGAAAACGGCGTCGCTGGACGGTCGCAAGTACGACATTGCGGTGGGTCAGATCGACGTCGGCAATGCGCTGACCGAACTCGCTGCCCGCATGGCGAAGGGCGTTCCTCAAGCCAACGGCGAGATCGCGATCGAGGCGGTGATGGATGTGTCCATCGTCGGGTCGTCGGTGCTCTACATGGCCAACCTGCCGCTGGAGGCGAACGTGCTTTTCCACACGGTGATGGCGACCAAGATGCCCTTCGTCGGCCGCGGCTGACGCGCGTTCAGCGAGGCGTGGCGGGAGGGCTGCCGCAGGCAAGCGCACCCGCTGTCAGCGGAATATCGGCAGGCCAGCGATCGGCCAGATCGCCGTGACGCCAGACGGCTTCGCAGGCGGCGGCCATGGCGGGCCGGCCGTCTGCCAGCGCCGCGCCGGTCATCCCGGCGAGGACGTCGCCAGTCCCGGCGGTAGCCAATCGTGCGTTGCCGCTTGGATTGATCACCGGCACTTCTTTGGGGGCGGCGATCACAGTGCCCGAGCCCTTGAGTACGACAGTGGCCCCGAAGCGCGCGGCAAGCTGGTTGGCGGCAGCGATGCGGTCGCTCTGGACGTCACCCGTGGCCACACCCAACAGACGAGCCGCTTCGAGCGGGTGCGGGGTGAGGATGGTTGGCCGTTCGGACTGTGTGCGTACGGTCAGAAAACCCTGCAATGCGTTGTCGCCCGCGATGACATTGAGTGCATCCGCGTCGAGGACCAATGCCGCGGCGGTTTCCAGAACGCGCTGCAACACGTCTCCCACGGCCGTCCCGCCACCGCATCCGCAGACGACGGTCATGCCTGCGAGATCCAGAGTGTCCGGGCGGCGGAACATCAGCTCCGGTCGAAGAACATCCAGCGGAACGGTGCCGGCGTCCAGCGGAGCGATGAACACGCGCCCCGCGCCAGCGGCAAGTGCGGCGGACGCTGCGAGAAGGGCAGCTCCCGCCATGCCGGGCGCGCCGCCGATCACTGCGACGTCGCCGTAGCTTCCCTTGTGCGAGGACTGCCAGCGCGGTGACTCGGCCGGGACGCCGGGCAACCTGGCCGTCGGCCGTTCGGAGCCTGCGGACACGCCGAGGTCGTCAAGCCACACTTCGCCAGTCGCATCGCGGCCTTGCGCGGTGAAAAGACCGGGCTTGAGCGTGAGGAGGCTCAGGCACGCGCGGTGGGGGGCCGTAGCGCCCAACGCGGGAGAAGTCAGGAAATTCGCCGACAGGGTTCCGGTATCGGCATCCAGCCCGGAAGGCGTGTCCACACTGAGCACCGGCGCGTGACCGCCGCTCATGCGCCGGAGCCAATCCAGCATCAATCCATCGGGCGGCCGCGCGGCGCCGATGCCCAGCAATGCGTCAATGGCGAGGTCGTAGTTCGAGGGGGGAATCTCGGCAAACTCAACGCCGGCCTCGTGCGCGCGCTGAAGCGAGGCTTGTGCATCCGCGGGCAGGTGGCTGTCGTCGCCGATTCGCGTGACAACCGCAGTGAAGCCGCGCCTTTGCAACTGGGACGCCGCCTCGAAGCCGTCGCCGCCGTTGTTGCCGGGGCCGCAAGCGATCCAGATGACGCGCGCGTGGGGCGCGATGGCCATCGCCAACTGCGCCACTGCGAGGCCTGCGCGTCTCATCAATGCATGAGGCGGCAACGTGGCCGCGGCGGCCTGCTCGATCCGCCTAATCGTCGAGATATCGAAGAGGTCGGCAGCGGTGGCGGAGGTGATGCGATACATGAGTCGACGCTCCGAGCGTCAGTGTTGCAGCAAGCGTTCGATGCCCAGCCCCTCGAGGTCGATACCGGCATCGCGGCCGGACATGAGATCCGCCAGCACGCGCGCGCTACCGCAGGAGAGCGCCCAGCCGCTCGATCCATGTCCCAGGTTGAGCCAAACGCCGGGCACGCCGCTCGGGCCGATGATGGGAGGTCCGTCCGGCAGCATCGGCCGCGCACCCTTCCATTGCTGGACGCCTGAGCGGAGCGTCACCGCGCCTGGGAACCAGTCCTGCAGAACTTTGTAGAGCGTCTGCAGCGACGCGGGATTGAGCGTTCCGAGCGAGCCGCCCAACTCGGCGCTTCCCGCCACGCGCACGCGCAGCCCCAGTCTGGAAATCGCGACCTTGTAGCGCTCGTCCATCACGGCGCTGCGTGGGGCATTGAGCGGTTCTCGGATGCTGGCACTGATGGAGTGGCCGTAGACCGGCGCCAGCGGAACGCGCAGTCCCAGCGGCCTCAGGAGGTCTGCCGAGGCGACTCCTGCGCATACCACTATCGCGTCGAAGCGATGGCCCTCGGAGCCGCTCGCCAGTGACAGTTCGGTTGGAGCCGAACGCTTCATGGGTGCCAGATCGCAATTGAAATGGAACTGCACCCCCAGCGCCTCGGCTTCCCACTTGAGCAGCAGTGCGAACTGCCTGCAATTGGCCACCTCGTCGTCGGGCAGGTGGATGGCGCCGGCGAGCGCCGTATCGCTGCTGAGCGCGGGTTCGATCTTTCGTGCTTCGTCGGCGTCAACCTCGCGAAACGTTGTTCCCGCTGCGCGCAGGACATCGAGACCTGCTTGCACCAGCTTCTTCTCGCGCTTGGAGCGCAAGAGCACCAGATAGCCGTCGCTGCGCTCATACTCCAACTCGCATGCCTCCGTGATCGCGTGCAGGCGGGCGCGACTGTAGAACGCGAGGCGCTGCATGCGTGCGCGGTTGGCCAGGTAGGTTTCGAGTTTGCAGGCGCGCTGCCAATGGCCCATCCAGCGCACGTCGCGTGCGGACAAGGGCCAGCGCAACTTGATGGCGCCGTGCGTCGACAGGAGCGAGCGGAGGACCTTTCCACGCATTCCCGGGCCGGCCCATGGGGTCACGTAACCTGGCGCGACAACACCGGCGTTGGCAAAACTGGATTCCTCGGCCGCAGCGCCGCGACGCTCGAAGACGACGACTTCATGGCCGTCGCAGGCCAACTCCCATGCAGTGGTGACGCCGATGATGCCGGCTCCCACGATCGCTACTTTCATTCGTTACTTTGTGGTGATTTGATTCGTTGGGAAGGACTATCGTCCCTCGAGCGCGCGCTCGGCCTGCAGCGCTGCGGCCAGCACCGCATCGTCGCGCAGGGCGGCGTGCCAGAGCATGAGTCCGACGGGCAACTCGCCCGCGACATGGCAGGGAATGGAGATCGCGCAGCCGTCGAGCATGTTGACGACCGAGGGATTGCGCAGCAGCAGCGCATTGGTCTTGAAGAAGGCGGCGTCGCGCTCTTCCCCGGGAGCAACGCTGGCAATGGTCGGCGCGACGATCGGCACCGTGGGTGACAAAACCGCGTCGAATGGTGCGAGTGCCTGCTCCATGCGGGAGATCCAGGCTCGGCGGGCGTTGCCGAGTTCGATGTACTCGTGGGCCTTCATCGTCGCGCCCTTCAGAATGCGCTGCGCCACGCGGGGGTCATAGCCTGCACCACTGCGTTCCAACAGCAGGCGATGCCAGGCATAGGACTCGGCGGCAGAAAAGCCGCCGGTGGCGTTGATTGCAGGAAGGTCCGCCAGTGCGGGCAGGCTGATCTCTTCGATGCGCGCGCCGGCGCCTCGCAGCGTCCTGAGCGTTCGCTCGAAGGCGCCGGCCACGACGGGGTCGAGTTCGTCCAGGAACAGATCCTGGGCCACGGCGAACCGGTAGTTCGCCAATGGCGCATTGCCGGCCGTCACCCGGCGGGCCGCCAGGATCTGGTGGACCGTGATCGCATCGCGGACCGATCGGGTCAGGGCGCAAACGGTGTCAAGCGTCGTCGACAACGGAAGTGCGCCGTCGGTCGGGACGAGCCGCGCCGTGTTCTTGAAGCCGACGATGCCATTCAGCGCCGCCGGGATCCGGATCGAGCCACCGGTATCGGAGCCGAGTCCCACGAAGACGGCGCCAGTCGCGACCGAGACCGCCGCACCAGAGGACGAGCCTCCGGGAATTCGCGGTGTCGCGGGATCGCTTGGGTTCGCCGGCGTTCCATGGTGCGGATTGATGCCCACACCCGAAAAGGCGAACTCGGTCATGTTTGTCCGGGCTAACAACACGCCTCCCGCGGCGCGGAGCCGGGCAACGGCAACCGCATCAGCCTTGGCCGAAGGCGCATGGGCAAGTACGACGGATCCGGCCGGCGTTGGCTGGCCGGCAATGTCGAACAGGTCCTTGACCGAAAAAGCGAGGCCGGACATCGGCTTTTGCATGGCGGCCGCGACCGCTTCACGGCGTGCTTCGTCAAAAAGCGTGCGCGTAAAAGTGTCATTGCAGGCGGGCGATTCCGCGACGGCGACGGAATGCTCCATTTCGGTGCACACGTCAGAGGTGCCCGTCATCAGGGCGATGCGGGTAGCGTGCAGGTCAGGGCGCATGGTGGATTGGGAGGCCAAATGGGGCGGTGCTATACTCGTTGGGTTTCGCTCCGGGTACTTTTACTCACTTTCCCGGGTGTTTTTCCAGGGCGAAGCACATCCGCAAACCAGCCCACTCAAGGTGTTGTGAGTCTTCGAATTTCATCGGAAGAAGACGCACAAAACGGGCTGGATTTTAGACCCAACCTTTGGAGTTATTCCTATGTCGATCACCATGCGCGAAATGCTGGAAGCCGGTGTCCATTTCGGTCACCAAACGCGCTTCTGGAACCCCAAGATGGCCCCGTACATCTTCGGCCATCGCAACAAGATTCACATCATTAACCTGGAAAAGTCGCTTCCGATGTTCCAGGACGCGATGAAGTACGCCAAGCAGCTCACTGCCAACCGCGGCACCATCCTGATGGTGGGTACCAAGCGCCAGGCTCGCGAGATCGTGGCCGCCGAGGCGCGCCGCGCCGGCGTGCCCTTCGTCGACACCCGTTGGCTCGGCGGCATGCTGACCAACTTCAAGACCGTCAAGACGTCGATCAAGCGTCTCAAGGACATGAAGGCCCAACTCGAAGCCGGCCTCGAAAGCCTGAGCAAGAAGGAACAACTCACCTTCACGCGCGAAATCGAAAAGCTCGAAAAGGACATCGGCGGCATCCAGGACATGACTGCATTGCCCGACGCCATCTTCGTGATCGACGTGGGCTTCCACAAGATCGCAGTTGCCGAGGCCAAGAAGCTGGGCATCCCCCTGATCGGTGTGGTCGATTCCAACCATTCGCCCGAAGGCATTGACTACGTGATTCCTGGCAACGACGACTCGTCGAAGGCTGTCACGTTGTATGCCCGCGGTATTGCGGACGCGATCATCGAAGGTCGCGCAAGCGCCGTCAGCGATGTTGTCAAGGCGGTGTCCGAGGGCAATGCCGATGAGTTCGTCGAGGTCGAAGAGGGCGCTTCCGCCTGATTGACGCTCGTTCGAGCCTGAAGAAGGGGCCTTAAAGCCCCTTTTTTTTAATCTGATTTTCGTGGTGCCCGGTATGGGCGACCGCAATTGACAAACCGAACGGAGAGTACACATGGCAACAATCACCGCAAGCATGGTCGGCGAACTGCGCGCAAAGACTGACGCACCGATGATGGAATGCAAGAAGGCCTTGACCGAGGCCGACGGCAACATGGAAAAGGCCGAAGAGCTTCTTCGCATCAAGCTGGGCAACAAGGCCGGCAAGGCGTCGGGTCGAATTACCGCTGAAGGCGTGGTCACTGCTTTTGTCGAAGGCGAGGCCGGCGCGATGATCGAAATCAACTGCGAAACCGATTTCGTCACCAAGAACGACAGCTTCCTTGCGATGGCCAATGCAGCGGCGATGCTCGTCGCAAAGCACAACCCGGCTGATCTGGCTGCCCTCGGTGCTCTGCCGTACGAGCAGGACGGTTTCGGCCCCACCCTCGAAGACGTGCGCAAGGGTCTGGTGGGCAAGATTGGCGAGAACATGAGCTTCCGTCGTTTCAAGCGTTTCGCCGGCAACGGCAAGCTGGCCTCGTACCTGCATGGCACGCGAATCGGCGTCATGGTCGAGTTCGAAGGCGATGACGCGGCCGCCAAGGACGTGGCGATGCATGTCGCGGCCATGAAGCCGGTAGCAATCTCGGCAGCGGACGTTCCGGCCGAGCTGATCGAAAAAGAGCGTGCTGTCGCTGCCGGCAAGGCCGAAGAAGACCGCAAGGCAGCCGAGGCCGCCGGCAAGCAACCCCAGCCGGCTGACATCGTTGCCAAGCGCATCGAGGGTGGTGTGCAGAAGTACCTCAAGGAAGTTTCGCTGCACAACCAGGCCTTCGTGAAGAACGACAAGCAGACCGTGGAGCAGATGCTCAAGGCGGCCGGCACTTCGATCAAGGCCTTCACGCTGTACGTCGTGGGCGAAGGCATCGAGAAGAAGGTTGACGACTTCGCGGCCGAAGTGGCTGCCCAGGTCGCAGCGGCCAAGGCTGCGACCTAAGTCGCTACCAGGCAATGGTGCGCATCGCACCGTTGCCTCCCCGCTATCACGTCATACACTCGCACCCGCCAACTCTCAAAGGAACCATCCATGCCTGAAGCCCGCCCAGCCCACAAGCGAATCTTGTTGAAGCTGTCGGGAGAGGCATTGATGGGCGACGACGCTTTCGGCATCAATCGCGCGACGATCGTCCGCATGGTTGGCGAGGTGGCGGAAGTTGTGAACATGGGCGTCGAAGTCGCCGTCGTGATCGGCGGCGGGAACATTTTTCGGGGTGTTGCCGGCGGTTCCGTCGGGATGGATCGTGCCACTGCCGACTACATGGGCATGCTGGCGACCGTCATGAACGCTCTCGCCCTGGCCGATGCCATGAACAAACAAGGCTTGATTGCGCGCGTCATGTCCGCGATTGCGATCGAACAGGTCGTCGAGCCCTACGTCCGCCCCAAGGCCCTCCAATATCTGGAGGAAGGCAAGGTGGTGATCTTCGCCGCCGGTACCGGCAACCCGTTCTTCACGACGGATACCGCCGCCGCATTGCGCGGTGCCGAGATCGGCGCCGAGTTGGTGCTCAAGGCTACGAAGGTTGACGGCGTCTACACCGCAGACCCCAAGAAGGACCTGAGTGCGACCCGCTATGCCAGGTTGAGCTTCGACGAAGCCATCGCCCAAAATCTCGGCATCATGGACGCCACGGCCTTCGCGCTGTGCCGCGACCAGAATCTGCCGATCAAGGTGTTCTCGATCTTCAAGAACGGCGCGCTGAAGCGGGTCGTCATGGGCGAGGACGAAGGCACGCTGGTGCATGCCTGAGTGGAGAAAGTATCTATGACCATTGCAGACATCCGAAACGCAACCGACGCCAAGATGAACCAATCGCTCGCGGCGTTCCAGAGCAACCTCACCAAGATTCGCACGGGCCGCGCCAATCCAGCACTTCTGGACTCCATCCACGTCGAGTACTACGGCTCGTCGGTACCGCTGTCGCAGGTGGCGAATGTCGCGCTGCTTGATTCGCGGACCATCAGCGTCCAACCTTGGGAAAAGGGCATGGGCGCCAAGATCGAGAAGGCAATTCGCGAAAGCGATCTGGGCCTCAATCCGGCTTCGATGGGTGACTTGATCCGCATTCCGATGCCTCCCATGAGCGAGGAGCGGCGCAAGGAAATGACCAAGCTCGTCCGCAACGAAGGCGAAAGCGCGAAGATCGCGACGCGAAATCTGCGCCGCGATGCCAATGACGCGATCAAGAAGCTGGTCAAGGACAAACTGGCATCCGAAGACGACCAGAAGCGCGCAGAGGTCGAGATCCAGAAAGTGACCGATCGCCATATCGCCGAGATCGATCGTCTCGTGGTCGCGAAGGAAGCCGAGATCATGGCAGTCTGAGATGAAGACCCCACGCGCCATTCCTCACCACATTGCCATCGTCATGGACGGGAATGGACGCTGGGCGACGCGCCGCTTCCTGCCGAGAGTTGCCGGGCACAAGCAGGGCGTCGAGTCCTTGCGGCGATGCGTGAAGGCCTGTGTGGCGCGCGGCGTTGCTGTCCTGACGGTCTTCGCGTTCTCGTCCGAAAACTGGAACCGGCCTGTTGAAGAAGTGTCCGGTTTGATGGACTTGATGGTCGGCGCACTTGGCCGCGAAGTACCCAAGCTGAGCCAGGATGGAGTTCGTTTGCATTTCGTCGGTGAGCGCGGTGGTCTCTCCGAGAAAATTACCGCCGGTCTGATCCAGGCCGAGTCTGCCACGGCGCACAATTCGCGGCTCGTCCTGAACGTGTGTTTCAACTACGGCGGCCGGTGGGACATCGCGCGAGCCGCAGCGCAACTGGTCGCTCGAGGCGAGGCCTTGACCGAGACCAACCTCGATGCCGCGATGGCTCTGTCGCACGTTCCGGACCCCGATTTGTTCATCCGTACCGGTGGCGAGCAACGTCTATCGAATTTCCTCCTCTGGCAGAGCGCCTACGCCGAACTGTTCTTCAGCGATCGCCTGTGGCCTGACTTCGACGAAGCAGCGCTGGACGAGGCGATCGATGCCTACCAGCTTCGCGAGCGCCGATATGGACAGACTTCGGCGCAAGTTCGGTCTCCTGCGCAGCCCGATCAGCAAGCAGCCTGAGCGCATGCTCAAACAACGCATCATTACAGCGGTCGTCTTGTTGGCGATCCTGCTTCCCGCGCTTTTCTATCCGTCGTACGTTCCCTTCGGTTGCGTGATGCTTGCGTTGATCGGCGCCGCTGGCTGGGAGTGGGGTCGTCTCAATGGCTACGGCCAGCGGGTCTCGTTGTTTCTTGGAGCTGAGATCGTCTTGCTTTGTGCGCTGTCATGGTGGCTGGGATTACTCGGCGCACCGCTGCTCCTTGTCTGGATCGTGGCCAGTGCTTCATGGGTGCTCGGTGGCGCTGCGCTGCTCCGCGTCGCGGTGCCGGGCTGGCCACGTGTTCCCAAGGGCTTGCGCCTGGTCGGGGGATTGCTGGCACTGTGGGTTGCTTGGCTCGCTGCAGTGCAGGCACGCATGATCGGAATCAACTTCCTCCTGTCCATCCTGGTGCTGGTATGGGTCGCCGACGTGTTCGCGTATTTCGCGGGCCGGGCGTTCGGCCTCAAATTCACGCGTAACAAGCTTGCGCCCACCATCAGCCCCGGCAAGAGCTGGGAGGGCGTGTGGGGCGGCATGGCCGGCGTGGTAATTCTGGCGTTCGCCTGGACGTGGTGCGATGCCGCGTTGCAGGCCAGTGTCGGCAGCCTCTACACGCGACTGGCGGAACGTGGGTGGTGGCTATTGCTGATCGGCGTAATATTCCTCGCGGCGATGAGCGTGGTGGGCGACCTGGTCGAATCGTTGATCAAGCGTAGTGCGGGCGCCAAGGACAGCAGTGCCTTGCTGCCGGGTCACGGCGGCGTGCTTGATCGGGTCGATGCGTTGCTTCCGACGCTGCCTATTGCAATGATGTTGGCCTTCCTGTGAACACAATCAGACAGCGCGTCACTGTGCTCGGCTCGACGGGATCAGTCGGTGTGAGCACGCTCGACGTGATCGCTCGACATCCCGACCGTTTTGAAGTCTTTGCCTTGTCGGCGGCAACGAAGGTCGATGAGATGCTTGCTCAATGTGCGCGCTTCTCACCGAAATTCGCCGCCATGGCCAGTGCGCCGCACGCGGATCTTCTCGCCGACAAGCTGAAGCAGAACGGATTGCCGACGCGAGTATTGAAAGGCAGAGACGCCATCGAAACCATCGCGTCCCATGAGGAGACCGATGCCGTCATGGCTGCCATCGTCGGCGCTGCAGGGCTGGGACCCTGTCTGGCCGCGGCCCGAGCGGGCAAACGTCTCTTGCTTGCCAACAAGGAAGCGCTGGTCGTCGGCGGCGAACTCTTCATGAGCGCCGTGCGACAGGGTGGGGCGACGCTTTTGCCGATTGACAGCGAACACTCGGCAATTTTCCAATCACTTCCGGAGGATCCGGCGACGTGGGCCCGGCGGATCGACAAGATCATCCTGACCGCATCCGGAGGGCCGTTCCGCACCCGCGAGCCAGCGTCGCTGATCAGCGTGACCCCGGAGGAGGCCTGCGCCCATCCCAACTGGGTCATGGGCCGAAAGATCTCGGTGGACTCCGCGACGATGATGAACAAGGCTCTCGAAGTGATCGAGGCCCGCCACCTGTTCGGCGTGCGACCGGAGCAGATAGAGGTCGTGATTCATCCGCAGAGCGTGGTGCATTCGATGGTTCAGTTCACCGACTCATCGGTGATTGCGCAACTCGGCACGCCGGATATGCGGGTCCCCATCGCCGTGGGTCTCGCGTGGCCCGAACGCATCGAGAGCGGTGCCAGCAGACTCGATTTCCGCCAGATGGCGGCGTTGACCTTCGACCCGCCAGATTCGGCGCTATTCCCCGGTCTCGAGTTGGCTTGGCACGCACTGCGCGCCGCGCCCGGTACGACGGCGATTCTGAACGCTGCCAACGAAGTAGCCGTCGAGGCCTTCCTGGATCGCCGACTTCGCTTCGACCGAATTCATGCGGTGAACATGGAAACTTTGGAGGCAGTGCGCCCCTCCAAGCCGCAATCACTCGGGGACTTGCTCGCCCTGGACGCCAGCGCCCGTGCCGCAGCCAACGCAGCCGCATTGCGCTTCGCTGTCTGACCACCAACTTTCGGATACTCCATGCTCACAGTCGTTGCCTTCATTGTCGCGCTCGGCTTGCTGATTGCAGTCCACGAGTATGGTCATTACCGCGTAGCGGTAGCGTGCGGCGTGAAGGTGCTGCGCTTCTCAGTCGGTTTCGGCGCGCCGCTCTATCGCTGGCAGCCGAAGCGTCAGCATCCAGGGCAATCCACTGAATTCGTGATCGGTATGTTCCCGATCGGCGGGTACGTGAAGATGCTCGATGAGCGCGAGGGCCCGGTGCTCCCTGAGGAGCGGCATCGCGCGTTCAATACGCAGCCCTTGCGGTCGCGCGCCGCCATCGTCGCGGCAGGTCCCATCGCAAATCTGCTTCTGGCGGTACTGCTCTACACGCTCGTCAGTTGGATCGGCGTGCAGGAGCCGGCAGCGAAGCTTGCGCACCCCGTGGCCGCATCTCTGGCGGAAGCCGCGGGGCTGCGTGGCGGCGAGCACGTCACGCGGGCAGGGTTTGACGGCGCACTGGAGCCGGTGCAGTCCTTCGAGGACTTGCGGTGGCGCATGACGCGCGGCGCGCTCGACGGGCGCGACCTCACCCTCGAAATCGCGGGTGAGGGCGGGCGCCCGTCTCGCGAACTCGTATTGCCGCTGAGTCGCATCGAAGCCAAGGATGCCGATGCGCAGATGTTCCGAAAGATCGGCGTCGTCGCTCCATTGACGCGGCCTGAGATCGGCGAGGTGATGCCGGGAAGTGCAGCGGAGCATGCTGGGCTGCGTTCCGGCGATGTGGTGCGTACGGTGGGCGGCACGCCGATCGTTGACGGTCAGCAATTGCGCGAGGTGATCCGCGCTTCGGTCGATGGCGGCCAGCCCCGGGTCCAACCTTGGCAAGTTGAACGCGGCGATCAGGTGCTCAAGATCGACGTCGTGCCCGAGGTGCGTGAAGAAGGGGCCATCAAGGTCGGTCGTATCGGCGCTTACGTGGGGACTCCGCCAGAGATGGTTCTTGTGCGGCAAGGCGCGGTAGACGGGCTCTGGCATGGTCTTGTCCGCACGTGGGAGGTGTCTGCGCTCACCGTGCGCATGATGGCCAAGATGGTCATCGGGGAAGCGTCACTCAGGAACCTGAGCGGGCCACTGACGATCGCCGACTATGCAGGGAAGTCTGCGAGCCTCGGCTTCACCCAGTACCTGGTGTTCCTGGCGCTGATCAGCGTCAGTCTGGGTGTGCTGAATCTCATGCCGCTGCCGGTCCTCGATGGAGGGCACCTGATGTATTATCTTTGGGAGGGCCTGACCGGCAGGAGTGTCTCGGATGCTTGGATGGAAAGGCTTCAACGCGGCGGTGTTGCGTTGTTGCTCGTCATGATGTCCATTGCACTCTTCAACGACGTCACGCGGCTCTTTGGTTAACTATCTGCCGGCCCGTTCCGCGCTGGCGCAATTTCACAGATGAACAAAACATTCAGTCGCTTTCGCCTGCGCAGCGTCGCCGCAGTGGTGGCCAGCGCGATTGCCGCTACGGCGGCCTGGGCGGTCGAACCTTTCACGGTTCGCGACATTCGCGTCGAAGGACTCCAGCGCGTGGAGCCGGGTACGATTTTCGCCTCGCTGCCTTTTCGCGTAGGCGACACGTACAACGACGAACGTGGATCGGCAGCGATCCGCGCATTGTTTGATCTTGGGTTGTTCAAGGATGTACGAATCGACGTCAACGGCAATGTGCTTGTTGTGGTCGTCGAAGAGCGGCCGACCATCGCCGAGGTCGATTTTGTCGGGACGAAGGAATTCGACAAGGCGGCGCTTCTGAAGTCGCTGCGTGAGGTGGGTCTCGCCGATGGGCGCCCCTTCGACAAGGCACTGGCTGACCGCGCGGAGCAGGAACTAAAGCGCCAATACGTGAGCCGGAGCCTTTACAACGCGCAGGTTGTGACCACGGTCACTCCGATTGAGCGCAACCGGGTCAATCTCACCTTTACCGTGACCGAAGGCGAGCCTGCGCGTATTCGCGAAGTGCACATCGTTGGCAACAAGGATTTCAGTGAATCCACACTGCTCAGTCTCTTCGATCAGGACAGCGGCGGCTGGTTGAGCTGGTACACCAAATCCAACCAGTACTCGCGCGCCAAGCTCAATGCCGACCTTGAGACGCTGCGCTCTTACTACCTGTCGCGCGGCTACCTTGAGTTCCACATCGACTCGACGCAGGTCGCCATCTCGCCGGACCGCCAGGACCTGGCCGTGACCGTCAACATCACCGAAGGGGAGAAGTTCGTCGTCTCCGGCGTCAAGCTCACCGGCAATTTCCTGGGGCGTGAAGACGAGTTCAAGTCGCTGGTGACGATCAGGCCCGGCGAACCCTACAACGGCGAACAGCTTACCGAGACGATCAAAGCGTTCACAGACTATTTCGGTTCCTTCGGCTTTGCGTTTGCACGCGTTCAGGCCGAGCCTGAGATCGACCGCGTCAACAATCGCGTGGCGCTGACCTTGAACGCCGATCCAGGTCGACGGGTGTACGTGCGCCGTGTCTCCATTGGCGGCAACAACCGCACGCGCGATGAAGTCATCCGGCGTGAGTTCCGGCAGTACGAGGCTGCCTGGTATGACGGCGACAAGATCAAGCTGTCGCGCGATCGCGTCGACCGGCTGGGATTCTTCACCGATGTCAATGTCGACACCCAGGAAGTGCCCGGGTCGCCCGACCAGGTCGACCTGACGATCAACGTGACTGAAAAGCCGACCGGCTCGTTGCAGTTGGGTGCCGGCTTTTCCACGGCAGAGAAGGTTTCCCTGACCTTTGGCATCTCCCAGGAAAACGTGTTCGGGTCTGGCAACTACCTGGGCGTGCAGGTCAACACGAGCAAGTACAACCGCACAATCTCGCTGACCACCACCGATCCCTACTTCACAAAGGACGGCATCTCGCGCACCTTCAGCCTCTACAGCACGACCACCCGGCCGTACTACACCGTCGACGGCGACTACAAGCTGGTGAACGAGGGGGGCAACATCCGTTTTGGTGTCCCGTTCAGCGAAGTCGACACGGTCTTCTTTGGTGCGGGTCTCGAGCGCTACCGTTTCGACCCCGGCAGTTCGATCTCTGCGTTGACCCCGCAGTCGTATCGTGACTACTTCGGGTGTACGACAGGACCGAACGGCATTGTTCTGTTTTGCGAGAACAATTCAGTCTGGGGTATTCCCCTGACCGTCGGCTGGGCTCGTGATGATCGAGACAGCGCGCTGGTTCCGACCCGTGGCCGCCTGCAGCGGGCCAATCTCGAAGTCGGTTCCGGTGGCGACATGAAGTACTACAAGGGCAGCTACCAATACCAGCAGTGGTTCCCGCTCAACAAGCAGTACACATTCGCGCTGAACGGCGAGTTGGGATATGGCAAGGCGTTTGGTGACAATACTTATCCGATTTTCAAGAACTTCTATGCCGGTGGCCTGGGGTCGGTTCGCGGCTTCGAACAGAACTCCCTGGGACCGAAGGACGTGCCAATCCTTGGGCAGACTGAGGGCGCGGCGCTGGGCGGCACGAAGAAGGCCATCTTCAATGCCGAGTTGAGCACCCCGTTCCCGGGTGCTGGCAACGACCGGACGCTGCGTCTTTACGGATTCTTCGATGCCGGCAACGTGTGGGCAGAGCGTGACTCGTTCTCCACCAACGCGCAGTGGGACGCCATCACGAAGATCCGTGCGTCCGTCGGCCTGGGGATCAGCTGGATTTCGCCGCTCGGCCCGCTTCGCCTGGCGTACGCCATTCCTGTCGTTTACCAGAAGGCAGACCCGGCGAATGGTATCCCGGAGGATAGAATCCAACGCCTGCAATTCCAGATCGGAACTTCCTTCTAATGACCCCATTGCTTCGTGCCGCAGGTGCGCTGCTGATCCCCGCCTTCATGGCGGTGGGGATGCCTGCCCACGCGCAGGAAACCTTCCGCATCGGTTTTGTGAATCCTGATCGCGTCTTGCGCGAGGCTTTGCCCGCCAAGGCAGCACAGGCAAAGCTGGAGGCTGAGTTTCTCAAGCGCGAGAAGGATTTGACCGCACAGGGTGAAGCGCTCAAGGCCGCCTCCGAGAAGTTCGAAAAAGAGGCTCCGACGCTTTCCGAAACGCAACGCATGACGCGTCAGCGTGCGCTGATCGATCAAGACCGGGATTTCCAGCGACGTCGCCGCGAATTCCAGGAAGATCTGAACGCTCGCAAGAACGAAGAGCTGCAACAGGTCTACGAGCGCGCCAACCGCGTGGTCAAGCAGGTGGCTGAAGCTGAAAAGTACGATGCGATCCTGCAGGAAGCGATCTACATCAACCCCAAGCACGACATCACCGAAAAGGTGATCAAGGCGCTGAACGCGTCGACCTCGAACGGCGGCAAGTAGCGCCGCAAATCGGCGTGTCACTACGGCTAGGTGCAATCGTTGATGCCCTCGGGGGCGAGCTTGAGGGCGATCCGGCGTTGTCCATCGAGCGGCTGGCGCCGCTTTCGGTGGCACAAGCAGACGCCATCAGCTTTCTGAGCAATCCCAAATATCGCAAGGAGCTAGCTGCCTCCAAGGCGGGCTGTGTGATCGTGGCGCCTGCCATGCGGGACGCCGCCGCCGAGCGCGGAGCATTCATTTCGACGCCGGATCCATACCTGTATTTCGCCCGGCTGACGCAGCTCTGGAAGAAAACGCATGCACGACCCGACGCGGTGCGCATTCATCCGAGTGCCGTCATCGATCCAGACGCTTCGATCGACCCGACCGCCCGCATTGGCGCGCTGTGCGTCATCGAGCGAGGGGCGCGCATCGGCGCGGACACCGTCCTGAAGTCCCGAGTCACGGTGAGTGAGGATTGCGTCATCGGGGACCGCTGTCTCCTGCATCCGGGCGTCGTGATCGGCGCGGATGGATTCGGCCTCGCCCCGCAAGAGGGTGCCTGGATCAAGATCGAGCAACTTGGTGCTGTGCGCATAGGGGACGATGTGGAGATCGGCGCCAACACTTGCATCGATCGAGGTGCCCTCGAAGATACTGTGATCGAGGACGGCGTCAAGCTCGACAACCTCATCCAGATCGGCCACAACGTTCGCGTGGGCAAGCACACGGCCATGGCCGGTTGCGCCGCAGTCGCCGGCAGCGCGACCATTGGCGCGTACTGCACGCTCGGTGGCCGGGCGGGGGTCCTGGGGCATCTCACGATCGCCGATCACGTGCACATCTCATCCAACTCGTTGGTGACGCGATCCATTCACAAGCCCGGCCATTACACCGGCGTGTTTCCCATCGACGACAATGCCGCCTGGGAGAAGAATGCAGCCACGCTCAAGCAACTGCACAGTCTGCGCGAGCGCCTGAAGGCGCTGGAAAAAATGACGATGCAGGACAAGAAATCATGACGCTCGATATCCATCAAATCCTCAAGCTGTTACCTCACCGCTATCCCTTTCTGCTTGTGGATCGCGTGCTCGAAATGGAAAAGGGCAAGCACATCAAGGCGCTCAAGAACGTGACCATGAACGAGCCGTTCTTCAATGGCCACTTTCCGCATCGACCCGTGATGCCCGGCGTATTGATGCTCGAGGCGATGGCGCAAGCGGCCGCGTTGCTCTCGTTCCATTCGCTGGACATCATTCCGGATGACAACACCGTCTACTACTTCGCGGCCATCGATGGCGCGCGTTTCAAGCGGCCGGTGGAGCCGGGCGATCAATTGACGCTGGAAGTCGAGATCGAGCGCATGAAGGCGGGCATCTCGAAATTCAAGGGGCGTGCGTTGGTCGGGGCCGAACTGGCATGCGAGGCCACGCTGATGTGCGCAATGCGCCAGATCAATTGAACCTGCGGTGGGCATGACGCTGATTCATCCGACGGCCATCGTCGACCCCAAGGCTGAGCTCGATCCGACAGTGAGTGTCGGGCCCTATGCCGTGATCGGACCGCACGTCCGGGTGGGGGCCGGGACCACGATCGGCGCGCATTGCGTGATCGAAGGTCGGACCACTATCGGACGCGACAACCGCATCTTCCAGTTCGCCTCGCTCGGCGCGGTGCCGCAGGACAAGAAATATGCGGGTGAGCCGACGGAACTGGTGATCGGCGATCGCAATACGATTCGCGAGTTCTGCACGTTCAACCTGGGTACCACGCAGGACGTCGGCACCACGCGGGTCGGGGATGACAACTGGATCATGGCGTACGTGCACATCGCGCACGATTGTCAGCTCGGCAACGAGATCACCATGGCCAACAATGTGACACTGGCGGGTCATGTGGAAGTCGGGGATTGGGCCACCGTCGGCGGTCTCACCGGCGTGCTTCAGCGCATGCGGATTGGAGCGCATTCGATGGTCGGCTTTGCAAGCCACGTGGGCAAGGACGTTCCGCCATTCATGGTGGTGGACGGCAACCCGCTGGTCGTGCGAGGCGTCAACCTCGTCGGGCTGCGTCGGCGCGATTTTTCAGCAGAGCGGATCACGGCCATTCGCGAGATGCACAAGTTGCTGTACCGACAGGGCAAGACGCTCGACGAGGCCCGGGAAGGAATCGCCCGCCTGGCGGCGGAGATGCCTGCCGCAGCGGCGGACGTGACGCACATGCATGCGTTCCTCGGCAGCGCAGTTAGCGGTATCGCGCGCTGAAGGCAATGACGACAGCGGCTGTATCGCGACGCTTCTCGCTGGTCGCAGGAGAGGCATCGGGCGACCTGCTTGCAAGCCTGCTCCTCGACGGACTGCAGGCACGTTGGCCCGACATGAAATCGGTCGGCATCGGCGGCCCGCGGATGCTCGCGCGTGGATTCGAGAGTTGGTGGCCACAGGAGAAGCTTGCCGTCAGTGGCTACGTGGAGGTTCTGCGCCACTATCCGGAGATTGCCGGCATCCGGCGGCAATTGCGGGCGCGAGTGCTTCGCGAACAACCAGACATCTTCATCGGTGTCGACGCGCCGGATTTCAACCTGGACCTCGAGGTGGCACTGCGAAGCAGGGGCATGAAGACGGCGCATTTCGTCTGTCCTTCGATTTGGGCGTGGCGGCCGGAGCGCGTGGAGAAGCTGCGCGCCGCTGCCGACCACGTCCTTTGCATCTTCCCGTTCGAGCCGGCACTGCTCGCCAGGCACGGGGTGGCCGCCACTTATGTCGGCCATCCACTCGCGAACGTCATTCCGATGGCGCCCGACCAAGCTGCCGCCCGGACATCCCTGGGACTGGACGCAGATGCGACCGTGGTCGCGCTTTTCCCCGGAAGCCGGCGTTCGGAGATCCGGCGCATCGCTCCGCTGTTCTTTGCCGCCGCCGCGCTGATGCGCAAATCCCGGCAGTCGCTTCAGTTCATCCTGCCTGTCCTTCCGAACTTGCGCGCCGAAATGGAACAACTGCTGCAGGACAGCGCGATGGCGGGGAACGTAAAGTTGCTCGATGGTCAATCGCACCCCGCGTTGGCCGCCTGCGACGTGACCTTGATCGCCAGCGGCACCGCCACGCTCGAAGCCGCGCTGTTCAAGCGGCCGATGGTGATCTCATACCGCGTGAACTCGCTGACGTGGAACTTGGTCATGCGGCACAAGCAACTTCAACCGTGGGTCGGGCTGCCAAATATCCTCTCCGGCGAGTTCGTCGTGCCTGAACTGCTGCAGGACAACGCGACGCCCCAGGCGCTGGCCGAAGCGACGCTTGAGTGGCTTGCTGCGCCCGAGAAGGTTCACGCCTTGCAACAACGTTTTTGCGCGCTGCATACAGAATTGCTCCGCGATACGCCGACACTGTGCGCCGATGCGATCCAGAAAGTTCTTGAAGGCTGAACAGGCCACCCTGGCATGGGATGCGCCGGGCTTGCTCGCCGGCGTCGACGAGGCTGGCCGAGGCCCGCTGGCGGGGCCTGTCGTCGCCGCGGCGGTCATTCTGGACGACCAGCGTCCGATCCGCGGACTCGCCGACTCGAAGACGCTGACCGCCTTGCAGCGCGAGCGCCTCAACGACCAGATCCTCGCCAAGGCCTTGTGCTGCTCCGTGGCGCAGGCGAGCGTCGAGGAAATCGATACCCACAACATCCTCCAGGCGACGATGCTTGCCATGCGGCGTGCCGTCGCGGGTTTGCGGCTGAAGCCGGCCAAGGTGCTGGTCGACGGCAATCGACTGCCCACGCTCGACGTGCTGGCAGAAGCCATCGTCAGGGGCGACGCCCGCGTCAAGGCGATCTCGGCCGCGTCGATCCTGGCGAAGGTTCATCGCGATCGCCTGTGTGAGCAACTGCACGCTGAATTCCCACAGTACGGCTTTGCAGGGCATAAGGGTTACGGCACGCCCGAGCACCTGGATGCGTTGATGCGACATGGCGCCTGCGTGCATCACCGGAAATCGTTCAGCCCGGTCGCAGCAGCCCTGATGCGTACGGCCAACTCGGTCGAGCCCGCCGCCCCCGTCGCAAGCGAGATGGTGGTGCAGGCGGCTCGTATCGAGATACGGATGACCTCGTGACTTCCGAAGTCAGCCACGTGACATCGCGGGACAATCCGCTACTCAAGGAACTGCGGAAGCTTTCGCACGAGCCTGGCGCCTACCGGAAGACGGGGCGCGTCTGGCTCGAAGGCGATCACCTTTGCCGGGCGGCCCGCGATCGCGGCGTCCGGGCAGCGATTGCGGTATTTGTCGAGTCGCAATGGCCATCGGCAGGACGCGAATGGACGAATGCGGCAGCGAAAACCGTTGTGGTCGCGGATGCGCTGTTGGCCGGCGTGAGTGGCCTGGAGTCGCCTGCGCCCATGGGTTTCGTGCTCGATTTGCCATTGCCCTCCGGCGTCGAGCCTTCTGCGCCCACCGTGGTGCTCGACCGGTTGCAGGATGCGGGCAACGTCGGCTCCATCTTGCGGAGCGCGGCCGCATTCGGATTTACACAGGTCATCGCGCTGAAGGGAACGGCCGCGCTCTGGGCGCCGAAGGTGCTACGCGCCGGCATGGGTGCCCATTTCGGCCTCAGGCTGATCGAGTCGGCAGAGATCAATGCATTGGACACGCTGACTGTGCCCTGCATCGCGACCAGTTCGCACAGCGGCGACTGGCTTCATCGAGCCCAATTGCCCCACCCGTGCGCATGGTTGATGGGCCATGAAGGGCAGGGCGTTTCGGCCGAACTGGAGGCGCGCGCATCTCGGCACATCAGGATCGCGCAACCGGGCGGCGAAGAGTCACTCAACGTGGCCGCTGCCGCTGCGATCTGCTTGCATGCAAGCGCGGCCGGAGCCATTTCTTGAGCAGGCGACGGCTATAATCAAGGGCTTTCCCGCTCACACCCTCGCCCTCAGCGCACGCAAGCCAACTCCTCGACGAAAGTCGCAGCCCAAAGTCATTTCTTGGGTTCGCTTTGGGCGTCATCCATCCGGAGATCCCAGTGCTTTTGTCTCTCAAGGGAAAATTCCCGCCCGCCATCCTGGCGCTTGCAGACGGCACGGTCTTTCTCGGCAACTCGATCGGCGCCACCGGCGTCACGACTGGCGAAGTGGTGTTCAACACCGCCATGACCGGTTACCAGGAAATCCTGACCGATCCGAGCTACTGCCAGCAGATCGTGACGCTCACCTACCCGCACATCGGCAACTATGGCGTCAACGAGGAAGATATCGAGGCCGACAAGATCCATGCCGCAGGCCTCATCATCAAGAACCTGCCGCTCGTTGCATCGAACTTCCGCGGGACCGCCACACTGAACGAGTACCTCGTGCGCGGCAACACCGTCGCCATCGCCAACATCGACACCCGGAAGCTGACCCGTCATCTGCGCACGCACGGCGCGCAGAACGGCTGCACCCTCGGGCTGGCCGAAGGTGAAGCAGTCTCCCAGGCACTGATCGACAAGGCGGTTACTGCAGCCAAGGCGGCGCCGAGCATGTCAGGGCTCGATCTCGCCAAGGTCGTGTCGGTCAAGGAAACCTATGAATGGACGCAGACCGAGTGGAAGCTCGGTGCCGGCTACGGCGTGCAGATCACACCCAAGTTCCACGTCGTCGCGTTTGACTACGGCGTCAAGAAGAACATCCTGCGCATGATCGCCCAGCGCGGCGCGCGAATCACCGTCGTACCGGCACAGACACCGGCCGCCGACGTGCTCAAGCTGCGTCCCGACGGCATCTTCCTGGCGAACGGCCCGGGCGACCCGGAGCCTTGCGACTACGCGATCAACGCCACGCGCGAACTGATCGAAACCGGCATCCCGGTCTTCGGAATCTGCCTCGGCCACCAGATCATGGCGCTGGCTTCGGGCGCGAAGACCTTCAAGATGAAGTTCGGCCATCACGGTGCCAACCATCCGGTGAAAGACCTGGACAACGGCCGAGTGAGCATCACCAGCCAGAACCACGGCTTCGCGGTCGACGAGAAGAGCCTGCCCGCCAACCTGCGCCCCACGCACATCAGCCTGTTCGACAACACGCTGCAAGGGCTGGCACGCACCGACAAGCCGGCCTTTTGCTTCCAGGGCCACCCGGAGGCTTCGCCGGGTCCGCACGATATCGGCTATCTGTTCGATCGCTTCACGGCACTCATGCAAAGTCACAAAGAAGGACAGAAGAATGCCTAAGCGCACAGACCTCAAGAGCATCCTCATCATCGGTGCCGGCCCGATCATCATCGGGCAGGCGTGCGAATTCGACTACTCCGGCGTGCAGGCCTGCAAGGCGTTGCGCGAGGAGGGCTACAAGGTCATCCTGATCAACAGCAACCCCGCAACGATCATGACCGACCCGGCCACGGCCGACGTGACCTACATCGAGCCGATCACTTGGCAGACGGTCGAGAAAATCATCGCCAAGGAGCGTCCCGACGCGATCCTGCCGACCATGGGAGGTCAGACCGCGCTCAACTGCGCGCTGGACCTGTGGCGCAACGGCGTGCTCGACAAGTACAAGGTCGAACTGATCGGCGCCACGCCTGAAGCCATCGACAAGGCCGAGGACCGCCTGAAGTTCAAGGACGCGATGACCAAGATCGGCCTGGGCTCCGCGCGCTCCGGCATTGCGCATTCGCTCGACGAAGCCTGGGCGGTGCAGAAGACCGTCGGGTTCCCGGTGGTGATCCGCCCCAGCTTCACGCTCGGCGGCACGGGCGGCGGGATTGCCTACAACCCCGAAGAGTTCGACACCATCTGCAAGCGCGGCCTCGAGGCTTCGCCGACCAACGAGCTGCTGATCGAAGAATCGCTGCTCGGCTGGAAAGAGTACGAGATGGAAGTCGTGCGCGACAAGGCCGACAACTGCATCATCGTGTGCTCGATCGAGAACCTCGATCCAATGGGCGTGCACACGGGCGACTCGATCACCGTCGCGCCCGCGCAGACGCTGTCGGACAAGGAATATCAGATCCTTCGCAATGCCTCGCTGGCCGTGCTGCGCGAAATCGGCGTCGATACTGGCGGCTCGAACGTCCAGTTCTCGATCAACCCGAAGGACGGCCGCATGGTCGTCATCGAGATGAATCCGCGTGTCTCGCGTTCGTCTGCGCTGGCCTCCAAGGCCACGGGATTCCCGATTGCCAAGGTTGCCGCCAAGCTGGCGGTGGGCTACACGCTCGACGAACTGCGCAACGAGATCACCGGCGGCGCCACGCCTGCGAGTTTCGAGCCCAGCATTGACTACGTGGTCACCAAGATCCCGCGCTTCGCCTTCGAGAAATTCCCGCAGGCCGATTCGCGCCTGACGACGCAGATGAAGTCGGTGGGCGAGGTGATGGCCATGGGCCGCACCTTCCAGGAGTCGTTCCAGAAAGCCCTGCGTGGCCTCGAAGTCGGCGTGGACGGTCTCAACGAGAAGACGCAGGACCGCGAGGTTCTCGAAAAGGAACTCGGCGAGCCCGGCCCCGACCGCATCTGGTATGTCGGCGATGCCTTCGCGATGGGCCTGAGCGTGGACGAAGTCTTCGCCCTGACGAAGATCGATCCCTGGTTCCTCGTGCAGATCGAGGAAATCGTGAAGATCGAGCTCGAACTCGAAACCAAGTCCCTCGACGATATCGACCGCGATACGCTGCTTGCGCTCAAGAAGAAGGGCTTCTCCGACCGCCGCCTCGCGCGCCAGTTGAAGACCACCGACACCGCGATCCGCGAAAAGCGCCGCGCACTGGGTGTCCGCCCGGTCTACAAGCGCGTCGACACCTGTGCGGCCGAATTCGCGACCAACACCGCCTACATGTATTCGACCTACGAGGACGAGTGCGAGGCCGAACCCACCAGCAAGAAGAAGATCATGGTGCTCGGCGGCGGTCCCAACCGCATCGGGCAGGGCATCGAATTCGACTACTGCTGCGTGCACGCCGCGCTGGCGATGCGCGAGGACGGCTACGAGACCATCATGGTCAACTGCAATCCCGAAACGGTATCGACGGACTACGACACCAGCGACCGCCTGTACTTCGAGCCGCTCACGCTCGAAGACGTGCTCGAAATCGTCGACAAGGAAAAGCCGACCGGCGTGATCGTGCAGTACGGCGGCCAGACGCCGCTCAAGCTCGCGCTCGACCTGGAAGCCAACGGCGTGCCGATCATTGGCACTTCGCCCGACATGATCGACGCGGCCGAAGACCGCGAACGCTTCCAGAAGCTGCTCCATGAGCTCAAGCTGCGCCAGCCGCCGAACGCCACCGCTCGCACCGAAGCCGAGGCGCTCGAGAAAGCTGCTGCGCTGGGGTATCCGCTGGTGGTGCGTCCGAGTTACGTGCTGGGCGGCCGCGCTATGGAAATCGTCCACGAGCAGCGCGACCTCGAACGCTACATGCGCGAGGCCGTGAAAGTGAGCAACGATTCGCCGGTGCTGCTGGACCGCTTCCTGAACGACGCCGTCGAATGCGATGTCGACTGCCTGCGTGATGCGGAAGGCAATACGCTCATCGGCGGTGTGATGGAGCACATCGAGCAGGCCGGTGTGCACTCGGGCGATTCCGCGTGCTCCTTGCCGCCCTACAGCCTGAAGGCCGAGACCATCGCTGAACTCAAGCGCCAGAGCGCTGCGATGGCGAAGGCGCTGAACGTGGTCGGCCTGATGAACGTGCAGTTCGCGATCCAGGAGAAGGACGGCCAGGACGTAATCTACGTTCTAGAAGTGAATCCGCGCGCTTCCCGCACCGTGCCTTACGTGAGCAAGGCGACAGGGATCCAGCTGGCCAAGGTAGCCGCTCGCTGCATGGCCGGCCAGTCGCTGACCTCGCAGGGCGTTACGAAGGAAGTCACGCCGCCGTATTTCAGCGTCAAGGAAGCCGTGTTCCCGTTCGTGAAGTTTCCGGGCGTGGACACCATCCTCGGCCCCGAGATGAAGTCGACCGGCGAAGTGATGGGCGTGGGCAAGACCTTCGGCGAAGCCTTCGTCAAGTCGCAACTGGGCGCCGGCACGCACCTGCCGAAGTCCGGCCGTGTCTTCATTTCGGTGAAGAACAACGACAAGCCGCGCGCAGTGGATGTCGCGCGCGGGCTGGCCGCGCTGGGTTTCGAGCTCATTGCGACCAAGGGCACCGCGGCGGCAATCAATGCAGCGGGTGTCGCTTGCGCGGTCGTCAACAAGGTCACCGAAGGCCGTCCGCACATCGTCGACATGATCAAGAACAATGAGATTGCGCTGGTCATCAACACGGTGGAAGAGCGGCGCAATGCGATCGCCGACTCGCGCCAGATTCGCACCTCTGCGCTTCTGGCGCGTGTGACGACGTTCACGACCATCTTCGGCGCTGAAGCGGCCGTCGAGGGCATGCGGCACATGAATGACCTCGACGTCATTTCAGTCCAGGAGATGCACAGCCAGTTGCTCGCCCCCAGGTTGGCTCACTCCGTGTAGCCGCCCACCCCCTGCCGGGCAACACCAGCGGCCCGGCGGAGCCGGTTCCGCGGTGTTCCTGGAACGGGCCTCGCTGCGCTTGGTTTCTGATGAAGCGCAAGGCTTTGCGATCGAGATGACCACAGAATGCAGTCGAAGGAGACTTTGTATGGACACCCAGCTCGTAGAACTCGATCTGGCGGACTGGGATGCTGCTTCGGCGAACGAAGCGTGGATCGCCGCGCTTGAAGCCGGCAAGGTTCTGTATTTCCCACGACTCGGATTTGACCTGCTGCCGCAGGAGCGGTCGTTGCTGACGCCGGCGGTCCTGTCGCCCGATGTTCGCAACATCAGCCTCGATGCCAATGGACGTCTGAAGGGCGTGGCGGGCGACGAAGAGCGCCAGCGCGCGGTCGCTGCGATGATCGGACGTTTCCGTGCACAGGCCCAGCAGTTGATTCACGGCCTGCTGCCGCACTACACACCGGCTTTGCGACTCGCGCCGACCAGCTATCGTCCGGCACAAGTTGAAACGCGGGTTCAGTCATGGCGAGCCGATGACCGTCGACTGCACGTGGACGCCTTTCCTTCGCGTCCGAACTACGGCGAGAGAATCCTGCGCGTGTTCACCAACGCCAACCCCGATGGCGCACCGCGCGTTTGGCGGGTTGGTGAGCCTTTCGAGACGGTTGCTCGGCGGTTCCTTCCGCGAGCCAAGCCGTATTCGTCCTTGCAGGCGAAGCTGCTCCGCGCCCTGCGCGTGACGAAGTCGCTGCGCAGCGAATACGACCACCTCATGCTGCAACTGCACGACGGCATGAAGTCCGACCTCGAATACCAGAAGAACGCCGAGCAGGAAACGGTGCCGTTTCCGGCGGGTTCGGTCTGGGTTTGCTTCTCGGACCAGACTTCCCACGCCGTCATGTCCGGGCAGTACATGCTCGAACAGACGCTGCATCTGCCCGCCGCGAGGCAATACAATCCCGAATCGAGCCCGCTCGCCATTCTGAGCCGGCTGACCGGACGCAAGCTCGTCTGATCTTTTCTCTCCCTTCAACCGCCGAACGGCAGCGTTCGGCGGTTTCGCTTTCTGGAGCAACCCCATGGCAACCATTCCCATCACCAAGCGCGGCGCCGAGAAGCTGCGCGAAGAGCTGCAAAGGCTCAAGACCGTCGACCGCCCCGGCGTCATCAATTCGATCGCGGAAGCCCGCGCGCAGGGTGACATCAGCGAAAACGCTGAATACGAAGCCGCCAAGGACCGCCAGGGCTTCATCGAGGGTCGCATCCAGGACATCGAGGGCAAGCTGTCGGCGGCGCAGATCATCGATCCGTCCGAGCTCGATGCGGGGGGCAAGGTGGTCTTCGGTTCCACCGTGGAACTGGAAGAAGAGAAGACCGGCGAAGCCGTCAAGTACCAGATCGTGGGCGAGGACGAGGCCGACCTGAAACAGGGCCTGATCAATGTATCGAGCCCGATTGCCCGTGCGCTGATCGGCAAGGAAGAGGGCGATACCGCCGAAGTCCAGGCGCCCGGCGGCGTGAAACGCTACGAAATCGTGGCCGTCAGCTACCTCTGAGCTTGGGTTGGATGAAGGATCGCGTCGCGCTCTTGCTGGCTGCCTTTTGGTGGGGGAGCCTGACGACGATCGGTTTTCTTGTCGTGCCGATGCTTTTTGCGAATCTCGACAGCCTGGCAGTTGCGGGCAATTTCGCGGGGCAATTGTTCGCGGCGCAGACTTGGGTGGCGTTGACGTGCGGCCTGATACTGCTGATGCGCTTTCGCTCGCAGGCCGACGAGCGCGTAACGCCAGCCGCGCGAACCGCCGTCTTCCTGGTCATCACTGCGATGCTGCTCGCCCTGTTGCAGCAATACGCGGTCGCACCGCACATCATGGCGCGCGAAAACCTCAAGCTTTGGCATTCCCTGGGGAGTGCCATGTACCTGGGGCAATGGGCCTGTGCGGGCGCCTTGCTCTGGCGCATGGGCCCGCGCCGCGGCTGATCAGAGCCCCCGCGGAGCGCCCGGCCTGCGATCAGGCCTTCCAGAACTGCGTGATCCAGCGCGCCGGCCGGATGAACCGGAAGCGGCGATTGCGTCGTCCGGCCAGCGCATCGGGCGGATTGCATTCCCCATGGAAAACCATGATCTTCGCGCCCTCCGGCACGAAAGGCTCGCGCCAATAGTTGGTTGGCCAGGCCGGGATCCCGTGGTACTTGAAGCTCGGGCACCACGCCTCCGGCCAGTAAGCCAGTGTGCCCTTGCGGTACATGAAGTCCGACAAGTAGGTCTGCTCATTGCGGAACTGGTCCTGCACCGCGTCCATGTTCTCGCGAAAGTGGGCGAGAACGTCGGGGTGCGCACCCAGTTCGAAGCGGTACACGGATGAGTTCCCGGTGATTCGCCGTCGCCGCCACGGGCGTTCATAGTCGTGAATGATCAGGAACTCACCCGGGTATTCGAAGAATTCGTCGAGGCTGCCGACCACGACAACGTCCAGGTCGACGAAGAGCGCCGTACCACGCAGCCCGTGGAGGTCTTGCTCGAAAGTGGTCAGCTTCTTCCAGGCCCGATCAACCTGGCCCGGCGCCAATTCCAGATCCAGGGGCGGAATCGGAAAACACTGGACCTCGCTCCGGATGCCCTGGCTGTCGTCTGTCAGGCAGACGAACTTGAAATCCCCACTCAGGTGCCGGCGCACCATGGCATAGAGGCGATTGACGTATTCGGGCCCGTACTTGGTGCCCCATTTCATGCACAGGATGTGTCGCTGCGGTCCTGCCGCGGTCTCGGGCTGCATCCTCAATCCGCCTGGCGCCGTTTCTTGTCGGACAGGGGCTTCTTCGCCTTGGCGCGCTTGATCGTGCCGCCAGGAGTGAGCCGCTGATTGCCAAGCACGCGCAGGGTCTTGATTTCAGGGCGTTGGCCGGCGCGCTTGCTGTATTTGATGACCTTGACGTCGCGCGGGCCGGGCATGCGGTCTTCGTCGATTTCGCGTTCTCTCGGCGGAATGGGCCGCCAGAGGACGAGCAGCTTGCCGATGTGCTGGATCGGTGCAGCGCCCAACTCGTCGGCCAATGTCTGGAGCATGGCTTCGCGGGCGGTTCGGTCGTCGGAGAAGACGCGCACCTTGATCAGGCCGTGGGCCTTGAGCGCGGCGTCGGCTTCCTTCTTCACGGCTGGCGTCAGCCCGTCACCGCCGATCATGACGATCGGGTCCAGATGGTGCGCTTCGGAGCGGTGCACCTTGCGCTGCGCAGGGGTAAGTTGAATGGCGGGCATCCCCGTATTATCGAGTGTCAATGAATCCCAAACCGAAAGCCAAGAAGGTCAACAAAGCGTGGCTGCACGACCATGTGAATGACCCCTACGTCAAACTCGCCGCGCGAGAGGGCTACAGAGCTCGCGCGGCCTACAAATTGAAGGAAATCGACGAAAGCTTGAGCCTGATCAAACCTGGCCACCTGGTGGTCGATCTGGGCTCGACGCCGGGAGCCTGGAGCCAATATGTGCGGCGGCGGCTGTCGCCCGGCGGAGCGGCTGCGGGAGAACTTGCCGGCACCATCATCGCGCTCGACATCCTTCCGATGGAGCCGATCGAGGGAGTGACCTTCCTGCAGGGAGATTTCCGTGAGGCCGAGGTGCTGGAGCGGTTGTCCGAGGCGATGTCCGGACGGCTGGCGGATGTGGTCGTTTCCGATATGGCGCCGAATCTCTCCGGCATCGCGTCCGCTGACACCGCACGCATCGCGCACCTGATCGAACTTGCGATCGACTTCGCCCGTCACCACATGAAGCCTGAAGGAACGCTGGTCGCCAAGCTGTTTCACGGCAGCGGCTATAACGACCTGACGAAGCTTTTCAAGGACAACTTTCGCGTCGTAAAACCCTTTAAACCCAAGGCTTCGCGCGATAAGTCCGCGGAAACCTTCATGGTGGGCATCGGGCTCAAGGCCCTGGATACGAATTGATACCGCAGGCTGTTGTGGATGCCACCCCCTAAAACCGCTTGCCTCCTATGGCTGCTATAGGGAAATCAGCCTGTTTCGCAGGTTGAAAAGCCTAAAATAGCCGCCAATTGCGTGCCCACAGCGCGTTTTTAGTTTTTCAGCCACGCGCTTTCGACTGGAGCTTCGTTTGAACAATCAGTGGTTTTCCAAAGTTGCCGTATGGCTCGTCATTGCGATGGTGTTGTTCACTGTGTTCAAGCAGTTCGACACCCGCGGCGTTGCCGGCGCAGGCAACATCGGCTATTCGGACTTCCTCGAGGAGGTGCGCAATAACCGCATCAAGAGCGCCACGATCCAGGAAGGCCAAGGCGGCAGCGAGATCGTTGCGATCACCAATGACGACCGCAAGATCCGAACGACGGCCACCTATCTCGATCGGGGCCTGGTCGGCGACCTGATCGCCAACAACGTCAAGTTCGACGTCAAGCCGCGCGAAGAGGGCTCGCTCCTCATGACGCTGCTGGTGAGCTGGGGGCCGATGCTGCTCCTGATCGGCGTGTGGGTCTACTTCATGCGGCAGATGCAGGGGGGCGGCAAAGGTGGCGCATTCAGCTTCGGCAAGAGCAAGGCGCGCATGCTGGACGAGAACAACAACCAGGTGACTTTCGCCGACGTCGCGGGCTGCGACGAGGCCAAGGAAGAGGTGAAGGAAGTCGTCGATTTCCTGAAGGACCCGGCCAAGTTCCAGAAGCTCGGCGGTCGCATCCCGCGTGGCCTGCTGCTGGTTGGCCCTCCGGGCACCGGCAAGACGCTGCTGGCAAAGAGCATCGCCGGTGAAGCCAAGGTTCCGTTCTTCTCGATTTCCGGTTCCGACTTCGTCGAAATGTTCGTCGGCGTGGGTGCTGCGCGTGTTCGCGACATGTTCGAGAACGCCAAGAAGAACGCCCCCTGCATCATCTTCATCGACGAAATCGATGCAGTCGGCCGCCAGCGTGGTGCCGGCTTGGGCGGCGGCAACGACGAACGAGAGCAGACCCTCAACCAGATGCTGGTCGAGATGGACGGCTTCGAGACCAACCTTGGTGTGATCGTCGTCGCCGCGACCAATCGCCCGGACATCCTCGACGCCGCGCTGCTGCGTCCGGGCCGCTTCGACCGTCAGGTCTATGTGACCTTGCCGGACATTCGGGGCCGCGAACAGATCCTCAACGTCCATATGCGCAAAGTGCCGCTGGGGCAGGACGTCAATCCCAGCATCATCGCGCGCGGCACGCCCGGCATGTCGGGCGCCGATCTGGCCAACCTCTGCAATGAAGCCGCGCTGATGGCCGCGCGCCGCAATGCGCGCGTGGTCGAGATGCAGGACTTCGAGAAGGCCAAGGACAAGATCTTCATGGGCCCCGAGCGCAAGAGCATGGTCATGCCCGAGGAAGAGCGCCGCAACACGGCCTATCACGAGTCCGGCCACGCGCTGATCGGCAAGCTCCTGCCCAAGTGCGACCCGGTGCACAAGGTCACCATCATCCCGCGGGGCCGTGCCCTCGGCGTGACGATGAGCCTGCCTGCGCAAGACCGCTACAGCTACGACCGCGAATACATGCTCAACCAGATCAGCATGCTGTTCGGTGGTCGTATTGCCGAAGAAGTCTTCATGCACCAGATGACGACGGGCGCCAGCAACGACTTCGAGCGAGCAACCCAAATCGCTCGCGACATGGTGATGCGCTACGGCATGACTGAATCGCTGGGTCCGATGGTCTACGCCGAGAACGAGGGCGAGGTGTTCCTCGGCCGCTCGGTCACCAAGACCACCAACATGAGCGAGTCGACCATGCAGAAGGTCGATGCCGAAGTCCGCCGCATCATCGACGAGCAGTACGCTCTGGCGCGTCGCTTGATTGAAGAGAACAGCGACAAGATGCACGCGATGGCGAAGGCGCTGCTCGAATGGGAAACCATCGACACGGAGCAACTCGACGACATCATGGCTGGTCGTGCGCCGCGTCCGCCCAAGGACTGGACGCCGCGCATTCCGCCGTCCGGCAGTGGCGGCGGCAGCGGCGGGACGCCGGCGGTGAATCCCGATCCGACGCCGACCGCGGCCTGAGCATGGCGCTTTGGCGATCAACGGGGCCTCTGGCCCCGTTTTTTCATGGAGCCGCGGAATGACGGTGATTTGGCGGACCTCGCGATTCGCGATCGATCTGACGCAGCCCAAGGTGATGGGCATCGTCAACGTCACGCCCGATTCTTTCTCCGATGGCGGCGCCCATGCGTCGGCCGATGCGGCGGTGCGTCACTGCGCGCAGCTGGTCGAGGAGGGCGCGGACATCCTGGACATCGGGGGCGAATCGACCCGTCCGGGCAGTCCTGCCGTCCCTCTCGATGCAGAGTTGGCGCGCGTCGTGCCCGTGGTGCGCGAAGCGGTGAAGCTCGGAGTGCCGATCTCCGTCGACACCTACAAGTCCGAGGTGATGCGTGTGGTGCTGGACCTCGGTGCGGATATCGTCAACGATGTCTGGGCGCTGCGGCGGCCCGGCGCGATGGGGGCTGTGGCGGCTCATCCGTCATGCGGTGTTTGCCTGCTGCACATGCACCGCGATCCGCAGACCATGCAAGTCGCACCCATGAGCGGCGATGTCGTTCCTGCCGTGCATGCGTTCCTGGCCGAGCACGCCATGGCGCTGACGGCGCTGGGCGTTCAGGCCGACCGGATCGTGCTCGATCCGGGCATCGGCTTCGGCAAGACCGTCGCGCAGAATTTCGCCCTTCTGGGTCGTCAACGCGAACTGCTCGCCTCGGGTTGGCCCGTGCTCGCGGGCTGGTCTCGAAAATCGTCGCTGGGTGCCGTGACCGGCATCGAAGTGGCTGGCGAACGCCTGGTGCCCAGCGTGGCTGCTGCGGTGCTGGCGGTGGAGCAGGGGGCTTCGATCGTGCGCGTGCATGATGTGCGTGAAACCGTGGCGGCGCTGTCCGTCTGGCGCGCGATGAAGCAAGAACAACAAAGACAGGAAGTACAACGATGACAAGACAATATTTCGGCACCGACGGCATTCGAGGGACGGTCGGCCAAGCGCCCATCACGCCCGACTTCGTGTTGCGTCTGGCGCATGCCGTGGGGCGCGTGCTAAAGAAATCCGAGGCGCGGCCGACCGTGCTGATCGGCAAGGACACGCGCATCTCTGGATACATGCTCGAGTCGGCGCTCGAATCGGGCTTTAATTCGGCTGGCGTGGACGTCGTTCTGCTCGGCCCGCTGCCGACGCCGGGCGTGGCCTACCTGACGCGTGCGCAGCGCGCGAGCCTGGGCGTCGTGATCAGTGCCAGCCACAACGCCTATCCGGACAACGGCATCAAGTTCTTCAGTGCGCATGGCACCAAGCTCAGCGACGACTGGGAATTGGCCGTCGAGGCTGTGCTCGATGAGGCACCGGTCTGGGTGGATTCGAAAAATCTCGGCAAGGCGCGACGGCTCAATGACGCGCCCGGGCGGTACATCGAATTCTGCAAAAGTACGTTCGCCAACGATTTGACGCTGCGGAATCACAAGCTCGTGGTCGACGCGGCGCATGGCGCGGCCTACCAAGTGGCACCCGCCGTCTTCCACGAACTGGGTGCGGAAGTGACGAGCATCGGCTGCGCGCCCGACGGACTCAACATCAACAAGGGCTTCGGCGCGACGCATCCGCAGGCATTGATCGACGCCGTGAAAGCGCAGGGTGCCGACTACGGCATTGCGCTCGATGGTGACGCGGATCGCCTGCAACTGGTCGACGCGAGCGGGCGGCTCTTCAACGGTGACGAACTGCTGTACCTGATGGTCATGGAGCGCATCGCGCGCGGCGAGAAGCCTGCTGGTGTGGTCGGCACGCTGATGACCAACAAGGCCGTCGAGGTGGGCCTGAAGGCTCAAGGGATTGAGTTCGTGCGAGCCCGCGTGGGCGACCGCTATGTGCTCGAAGAGCTCGACAAGCGCAACTGGCTGCTCGGCGGGGAAGGCTCCGGCCACCTGCTGGCCTTGGACCGCCACACCACGGGCGACGGCATCGTCAGCGCACTGCAGGTGCTCCAGGCTTGCGTGCGCAGCGGTCGCAGCGTGGCCGATCTGCTGGCCGGCGTGACGCTCTTTCCGCAAACCCTCATCAACGTGCGCCTGACCGAAGGTCAGGACTGGAAGGCCAACCGGACCCTCGCGGCCGAAACCGAGCGCGCCGAGGCTGAACTGGGCGACTCGGGCCGCGTGCTGATTCGGGCCAGTGGCACCGAGCCGCTACTGCGTGTGATGGTCGAGGCCAAGGACGCCGCGCAGGCCGAGGCTTGCGCCCGACGGCTGGTCGCTGCGGTCGAAGCAGGTTGACGCTCGCCATGATTGACGTCTTGATGGCGGACTACCGCAATCCTGTGCACGCACGCGCCCTTGTCGACCTGCTCGACGCCTACGCGCGCGATCCCGCGGGCGGCGGCACGCCGCTTGCCTCCAGCGTACTTGCCGAATTGCCCGAAGCGTTGGCAGCACGGCCGCAAGCCTTCAGCGTGCTGGCCTACGACGGAGAGCAACCCGTCGGCCTCATCAATTGCATCGAGGGCTTCTCGACATTTGCGTGCAAGCCGCTCGTCAACGTCCATGACGTCGTGGTCTTGGCCGCGCATCGGGGGCAGCGGGTCGCCCAGCAGATGCTCACCCACGTGGAGGCCGAGGCGCGAAATCGCGGTGCGTGCAAGCTCACGCTGGAAGTGCTTTCGGGAAACCGGAGCGCGCTTCGGGCGTATGAGCGCGAAGGCTTTGCGAACTACCAACTCGACCCGGCCTTCGGCACCGCCGTCTTCCTGCAGAAGAAGCTTTGATCGGGACCGAGATCAATGGCCGGAGAAACCCGGCCCGTTGGTGAAACACCGCGGAACCGGCTTCGCCGGGCCGCTGGTGTTGCCCCCGGCAGGGGGTGGGCGCCCGACACGAAGTGCGGGCAACCTGGGGGCGAGCTTTAAAACCTCGTGACTGGCATTGCGTCGTCGGCCTTGCTGGGCGCGTACTTGCCCAGTTCCCACTTCGCGATGGCATTGCGGTGGACTTCGTCCGGGCCGTCCGCAAAACGCAGCGTGCGCGCGCCGGCGTAGGCATAGGCGAGCGGGAAGTCGTCGCACATGCCGCCGCCGCCGTGGACCTGCATGGCCCAATCGATGACCTGGCAGGCCATGTTCGGCGCCACCACCTTGATCATCGCGATTTCGGTCTTGGCGACCTTGTTGCCCGCAACGTCCATGAGCCATGCCGCCTTGAGCGTCAGCAGCCGCGCCATGTCGATCTTGCAGCGCGCTTCGGCGATGCGTTCCTGCGTCACGGTCTGCGATGCCACGGTCTTGCCGAAAGCCACGCGCGAGGAGGCGCGCTTGCACATCAGTTCCAAGGCGCGCTCGGCCAGGCCGATCAGGCGCATGCAATGGTGAATGCGTCCCGGGCCAAGGCGGCCTTGCGCGATCTCGAAGCCGCGGCCTTCACCGAGCAGGATGTTGCCGACGGGGACGCGAACATTCTCGAAGTACATCTCGACGTGGCCGTGCGGCGCGTCGTCGTAGCCCATGACATTGAGCGGCCGCACGATGCGAATGCCCTTAGCGTCGGCCGGCACGATGACCATGCTCTGCTGCGAGTGCTTCGGTGCATCGGGTTCCGTCTTGCCCATGGTGATGTAGACCGCGCAGCGCGGGTCTGCAGCGCCGGAAATCCACCACTTGTGGCCATTGATGACGTACTCGTCGCCCTGGCGCTCGATGCGGGTCGAGATGTTGGTGGCATCGCTGGATGCCACTTCGGGCTCGGTCATCGCGAACGCCGAGCGGATCTCGCCTTCGAGCAGCGGCTTGAGCCAGCGTGCCTTGATCTCATCGGAGCCGTAGCGCGCGATGGTCTCCATGTTGCCGGTGTCGGGTGCCGAGCAGTTGAAAGCCTCGCTCGCCCATGGCACTCGACCCATGATTTCGGCCAGGGGCGCGTATTCCTGGTTGGTCAGGCCCGCGCCTTCATAGCCCGATGCAGCGGCGCTGTCGACCGGCAGGAAGAGGTTCCACAGGCCCTGGGCCTTGGCCTTCGTCTTGACCTTCTCGACGGTGTTGAGCGCAGTCCAGCGCTTGCCGGCCGCCGTGTTGGCCGCCAGCTCCGCCGTGTACTCGGCTTCTGCCGGGTAGATGTGGTCTTCCATGAAGGCCGTGACGCGCCTCTGCAAGTCTTTGGTTTTGGCCGAGTATTCGAAGTCCATTTCGTCTCCTGGGTGGGTAAGGGTTCAGGCTTTCATCGCCGGGCTCATGCGCGCTGGGCGAATTGCCATGCCATTTCGGCCATCGGTCTCGCACCGCGGCCTGAGGCCACGGCTTGCTCGCTCGACGCGGTGCCGGCTTCGACCCGCTTGGCAATGCCTTGCAGGATCGCGGCCATGCGGAACAGGTTGTAGGCCTGGTAGAAGTTCCAGTCGGGTGCGAGTGCTTCGGGCGTCGTGATGCCGGTGCGGTCGCAGTATTTGCGGATGTATTCGCTCTCGGTCGGGATACCAAGGCTCTTGAGGTCGAGGCCGCCGATGCCGCGGAACGAGCCGGGCGGGATGTGCCACGACATGCAGTGGTAGCTGAAGTCGGCGAGCGGATGTCCGAGCGTGGAGAGTTCCCAGTCGAGCACCGCGATCGCGCGCGGCTCGGTGGCATGGAACATCAGGTTGTCGAGGCGGTAATCGCCGTGGACGATCGATGTCATCTTCGCGTCGCGAGCGCTGGCCGGAATATGCGCCGGCAGCCATTCCATGAGCCGGTCCATTTCGGGAATCGGCTGCGTGATCGACGCGACGTACTGCTTGCTCCAGCGGCCGATCTGGCGTTCGAAGTAGTTGCCGGGCTTGCCGTAGTCGGCCAAGCCACGTTCGGCGAACTTCACCGAATGCAGCGCAGCGATCACACGGTTCATCTCGTCGTAGATCGCGGCGCGTTCGGTGTTGCTCATGCCGGGCAGGGCCTGGTCCCACAGCACCCGGCCCGACATGAACTCCATGACGTAGAAGGCGCGGCCGATCACGGCTTCGTCTTCGCACAGGCAATACATGCGCGGCACCGGCACGTCGGTGCCTGCAAGGCCGCTCATGACCTTGAATTCGCGTTCGACGGCATGCGCGGACGGCAGCAGCTTGGCGACCGGACCCGGCTTTGCGCGCATCACGTAGCTTTGCGTAGGCGTGATGAGCTTGTAGGTCGGGTTGGACTGGCCGCCCTTGAACATCTCGACCGTGAGCGGACCCTTGAATCCGTCGAGGTTCTTTTCGAGCCAAGCGCTTAGCGCGTCGATGTCGACGAGGTGTTGCGGAGAGACGGCACGCGTGCCGACGAATTTGTCGAAGTCCTGGGTCATGTCTCTGATGTGAGGTGTTATTGGTCGTCGGCTTCCGAAATGCGCATCAGCGCGGAGCGGTCGAGCACCACCAGGCCGGCTGGTTCGATGCGGATCGCTTCCTCGCGCTCCATGGCCTTGAGTTCTTGGTTGACCCGTTGACGCGACGCCCCGAGCAACTGTGCGAGTTCTTCCTGCGCGAGCTGCAGCCCGATCCGCATCTGGCTGCCGTCCTCGAGATTCGGCACGCCATAGCTGCGAACCAGATGAATGAGCTGCTTGGCGAGCCGTGCGCGCAAGGGCAGCGTATTGAGGTCCTCGACCAATCCGAACAACTGGCGAATGCGACGCGCCTGAAGCCGCATGAGCGCTTCGTAGAGTTCGACGTGGTTGGCCAGGATCTTCTGGAAGTCCGCGCGCGCCACGCAAAGGATCGTCGAGTCGCCATGCGCATAGGCATCGTGCGTGCGCCGGTCTCCGTCGAAGATCGCCACATCGCCGAACCAGATGCCCGGCTCCACGTAGGTCAGCGTGACCTGCTTGCCCGACACGGCGGTCGAACTCACGCGCACCGCTCCCTTCGCGCAGGCGATCCACTGCTCGGGCGGATCGCCGCGAGCGGCAATCAGGTCGCCGTCCTTGTAGCGTTTGACGAATGCACATCGGAGGATGTCGTGGCGCAGTGAAGGGGAAAGGGAAGAAAACCAGCGACCACCGTTGATCGCTTCTCGTTCTTCGATGGTAAGAATGGGGTCGTCCATGGACTGTCCTGTCGGTGACTGAAAGGGCTGGGGTTGTCGCGAGAGCGACCCCCACTATTCGTAGCGTGGCGTCTGTTTGCCGAGGAAGGCGGCAATGCCGATACCCGCGTTCGGGTGATGAAGGTTGCGGACGAAGTGATCACGTTCCTGCGACAAGTGAGAAACGAGTGTCGAGCCGCGCGCCTCGCCGAGCAGTTCCTTGATGCTTGCCAGCGAGTTCGGCGCGCGCGCGTTGAGCTTTGCGGCAAGCGCGAGCGCACCCGACAGTGCCTGGCCGTTTTCTGTGATCTCGTTGATGAGTCCGAGCGCATGCAGGCGCGACGCATCGAGGCGCTCGCCCAGCATGAGCCACTCGCTGGCCAGTTGTCGGGGCAGCGCCCGGCCGAGGTGCCAGCTCAGGCCGCCATCGGGCGAGAGTGCGACATTGCTGTACGACGCCGCGAACACTGCGTCACGCGCCGAAACGACCAAGTCGCAGGCCAGCGCCAGCGAAAAGCCGGCACCTGCAGCGGCCCCTTCGACCGCGGCGATGACGGGCTTGGGAAAGGTGCGGATCGTGTCGATCCATGTGTGCAGCGCCTCGATGCTTTCGGCCTGCACCGAGGGATCGAGCGCCCGATTGTTCTGGAGCCGTTGCAGCGATCCACCGGCGCAGAACCATTTGCCTTCGCCGACGAAGACGACGCTTCGGATCTCGTTGCTGTTCTCGGCGCCGTTGAGCGCCTCGATACCGGCCGCGTACATCTCGGGCCCGAGTGCATTGCGCTGCGATGGGTTGGAAAGCGTCAGCACCATCGTGCTGCCTTCTGTGGTGCTCTTGAGTTCTGCTGTCATGGCTGTCTCTTGCGTCTCTGTCTCTTACTCTTCTTGATGGGTGAGGCTCAGGCCGAGCGCGCCGCGTCGGCGCAACCATGGACTGGGGCGGTAGCGCGGGTCGCCATACACGGTCTGTAGATTGAACAGGACCTCCAGAATGTTGGTGGGGCCGTACAGATCCCCCATGGCCAACGGACCCTGGGGATAGCCAAGTCCGAGCCGTACAGCCAAGTCGAGGTCCGCCGGCGTGCAGACCCCTTGCTGACACATGTCGCAGGCGATGTTCACGATGGTCGCGACCACGCGTTGCGTGACAAAGCCGCCACTGTCGCGGATCACGCTCACTGCCTTGCCGTCGCGCGCGAACAGTGCATGGGCCGCGTCGCGCATGTCGCGCCGCGTGGCGGGGTTGGTCGCGAGCACCCGGCGCTTGGTCGCGGCGTCGTCCGCCATCATGTCGATGCCGACGGTACGGGTGGCGTCGAGCCGTTCGACCGCCGCCACTGTCGTGACATCGAAGCCGAGCGGTGCAACCAGGATCAAAGCGGAGGGCGAGGGCGTTGCGCCGCTCTCGAGTTGCGCGCCGAGCGCATGCACGAGCCTCAGCAATTCGGGGCGCCGGGCCGCGCGAGGCGACACCCAGACCGCTGGCACGGTATCGACTGTGGGCGTGGCTGGCTCCGGGACTTGTTGCATGGCGCCATCGGCGTAGCGATAGAAGCCTTCGCCCGTCTTGCGGCCCAGTGCGCCGGCGGCCAGCCGCTGCGCGGTGATCACGCTCGGGCGGTAGCGCGGTTCATCGTAGTACTGGCGGTAGATCGACTCCATCACCGGATGGGAGACGTCGAGCGCCGTCAGATCGAGCAACTCGAATGGGCCGAGGCGGAAGCCAGCCTGGTCCTTGAGGATGCGGTCGATCGTCGCGAAGTCCGCGACGCCTTCGCCCGCGATGCGCAGCGCCTCGGTGCCGTAGCCGCGGCCCGCATGGTTGACGATGAAGCCGGGCGTGTCCTTCGCCTGCACCGCGCTGTGACCCATCTGCGTGGCGTAGCCTGAGAGCCGGCGGCAGACTTCCGGGTCCGTCTTGAAGCCGGCCACGACCTCCACGACCTTCATCAGCGGGACGGGGTTGAAGAAATGGAAGCCGGCCATGCGCTCGGGATGCTTCAGCGCGGCGGCAATCGAAGTGACGGACAGCGACGATGTATTCGTGACCAGCGTTGCCGAGGGAGCGACGATGGTTTCGAGTTCGACAAACAAACGTCGCTTGACCTCCAGGTCTTCGACGACTGCCTCGATCACCAGATCGCAGTTGGCAAGGTCCTGCATCGAGTCGACGGCAAACACGCGGCTCGACAACGCATCGCGCTGCGCAGCATCCAGCTTGCCTTTTTCATGCTGCTTTTGCCATTGGGCAAGGATGGCGTCGCGACCGCGAATCGCGGCGCCTTCAAAGCTGTCCAGCAGCAATACCTTGCTGCCGGCCTGTGCCGCGATCTGGGCAATGCCTCGACCCATGGCGCCTGCGCCGATCACGGCGGTGTTGGAAAAGTTCACAGTCATTTGATAATTGTCTCTCCGTGAGTCGGGGTCCCTGACCCACATGTCAGAATGTGTCAACTTTTGATTGCTTCTTGAAGCCCATTTTGCGATTCCCACGTCTTGCGGCGAGCCTGCTTTTTTTCGGGTTCGCCCTCGAATCATCCGCCTTGACGATCGGTCGGCCCCAAGGGGCTGTCTGGATCGGCAAGCCGATGGACGTGGTAATCCCGCTTTCGCTCGATACCGCTGAAGCCGGAGGGTCGCTTTGCCTCGGTGCCGATGTCTTGCAAGGGGACACGCCCATGCTGGACCGTCGAGTGACTGTATCCCTGGAATCGGGTGGCAGCCCAGGCAATTCCAACATGCGGGTACGTTCGACAGTGCCCGTGGAAGAGCCCGTCGTCACGGTGACCGTCCGCGCGGGTTGCGACATGAAGTCGACCCGGAGCTATGTGCTGCTTGCGGATGTGCCTTCCGATGTCACGCCGCCCGGCGTGGCCTTTGCAGGTGCGCGCCCCTCATCGGAAGTGATGCCTCCGACCAGGCCTTCCGCACGCACAGTGTCGCGCGCCGCGGGCTCCGGTGGGGCATCCGGCATCAATGGCGCGTCGGTCGCGACGGCGCGCCGCGCCGCGCCTCCGGGCGATCCCACGTCCGAGGGCGATCCAGGTGCGCAGCCGCCACGGAGAACGCCTCCTGCCGCCGCGCCGCGTCGCGCTGCAGCCGTACAGGCGCCGGTTGCTTCTCGCGCTCCGACTATCGCGCAGGCGGCGCCTGTCCAAACGCCAAAGGCCGATCCTGTAGCGACAGGGCCGCGGCTTCGGGTCGAGGCACTGGAGCCGGAGCCCGCCAAGGATGCCGGTCTCAAGTCCACGACCCAATTGACCCTGCCGCCCGTCGAGGATCCCGCCCGGCGCGCTGCGGCTGCCGCGCTCTGGGGTGCACTGGATCCTGCAGCCGAGCAGGCAAAGCGCGAGGCCCAGCGTACGAAAGAGCTGGATGCCGCCCTGGTCGCCTTACGACAGCAGACCGCGCAGAACCAGCGCGCGTTGGCCGAACTGCGGACCGAGCTGGCGCAGGCGCGCGAAAGCCAATACCGAAATCCGCTGATCTACGCGCTGATTGCTGCTTTGCTTCTGGCGCTCATCGGCATCTTGCTGCTGTGGCGCACGACGCGGCGGGCCGCCGCGCCTGCATGGTGGGGCGAGTCGGAACTGAAGGAGCGCGGCGCTGGACGCAAGCGTGTTCAGCGGCACGGTGGGCTGCTGGACGACGATGAGAATGCGGATTCCGAACCGGACGGGCCGCCCCGAAAACGAAGCCTCGGTGTGTCGACGTTTGGTGCAAAGCCGTTCGCTTCATCGGAAGACGATGACAGATACGGCGAGCCTGCGCATCCGCCGCGTGCCCTGGATGCCACGCCCGCGCGGCCTGTCAATACCGAAGAGCTGTTCGACGTGCAGCAGCAGTCGGACTTCTTTCTCTCCCTCGGCCAGCATGACCAGGCCATCGCGGTCCTGCGAGAGCACATTGCCGCCAATCCCGGCACCAGCGCGCTGGCCTACCTTGACCTCCTGCGGATCTACCATTCGCTCGGGCGCGAGGAGGACTACACCCGCGTGGCCGAAGAGTTCGAGCGGGCATTCAACGCAGATGTGCCTGCATTCGAGAAATTCACCGACACGGGCAAAGGCCTGGAGCACTATCGCAGCGCCCTGGCACGCATCGAATCGCAATGGCCTGCGCCCAGCACGCTGGCGTTGATCGAAGAGCTGATATTCCGCAAGCCCGGTGTCCATGAGGACGGTGCCTTCGATCTTGCGGCGTACCAGGAGCTTCTGCTGCTGTATTCGCTCGCGAAGGAAGTGATCGAGCCGGACGTCGTGCCGCCGTCCCTGGCCACGCCGCAAGCATTCGCCGATACCTATGGGCACGAAGGCGAGCCGACGGCGACTGCGCTGCTCGGTCCCGAAACGGAGCCTCCTGTCATGAAGGAAGGTCCTGTCTTGCCGCCTTCGATCTACGGGTCGATCGACGACCGGCTGCACCATGACACGGTATTGGTCCCGGATGCACCGCCGACGCTGCCGGCAGAGGTCGAAACGCCGGCGCCGCCGGCCGAGAGACCTCCGCTCGAAATGGATTTCGCCGAATTCGACAAGACGGCCTACGAAACGATGCCAACGCCGCTCGAAAAACCCAAGCCGCCGCCCGCGCCTTCGACCGACCCTCACGTCATCGACTTCGAACTCTTCGACCCGAGCACCGAGGCGGAGATCGCCCCGCGGCCGATCAAGCGCTGAATACCGGGGCGCGACGCTGCGCCCTTTCGACCGTGACGCTGAGCGCCATGGCAACGAGCATCGTCGCGAACCCAACCCAATTCATCCAGGCGGCTGCCTCGTTGGCGAGGAGCCAGCCTCCGGCCGCGGCGCCGATGGCCTGTCCGATGTAGATCCCGGAACTGTTCAGTGCAACCGAGCCCGGCGCCAGCGAAGGAGCGAGCGATACCAGTCGCGCCTGTTGCGCTGAGTTGGTCGCAAAGCAGCCCAATCCCCACGGTGTCAGCAGGAGTGCCAGCCACGCGAGCGTGACGCCAAGCGGCCAGAGCAGCAAGCTCAGCGCGATCAAGGCCGTCGTGAACAAGACCATGCGAGGTGCTCCCACGCGATCGATGTACCGGCTTACAACCACGTTGCCCACGACGCCGCAAGCGCCGAACCAGGCCCACACGAGGCCCAGTTCCGTGGCATTCGCACCCAACTGCTGCTTGAGCACCGGCGCGAAGTAGCTGAACAGCACAAATTGCCCGGAGCCCTGCAGGGCGGTCACGCACACCACGCCCATCAGCAATGGGCTCTTGAGCACCCGGCCCCAGGATTCGCGCGACAGCGCGGCGGGCCGGATTCCGGAGGGCAGCTGGCGCCAGATCCAGACAGCACTCACGACCGACAACAGCGCGATCAGCATGAATGCCGCCCGCCATCCGAAGTGGCCCCCGATCAGCGCGCCGATCGGAAGGCCCAGCACGGACGCCATGGACCATCCAAGAAAGACGAAGGTGACGGCGCGCCCACGTTCCTCGGCCGGCACCAGCAGGCCTACGCAGGCCGCTGCTTGCGGCGTGAAGATGGCCGGCGACACCACCGTCAACATCCGGACGAAGAGCAGTCCGCTGAAATTCGGCATCAGCGTTGCAACCAGGTGCCCGCAGGCGTACCACAGCATCGTGCAGGTCAGCAGCACACGGCGGTCCCAGCCCGCGACCACGGCGGCAAGCAACGGGGCTCCGAGGCACATCACGACCGCTGCTGCGGTGATCAACTGACCTGCCGTTGCAGCACTGACCTGCAGTGACCCACTGAGTTCGTTGAGCGTGCCGGGCACGACCATCACGCCCGTACCGATCACGAAATTGCCGGCCAGCAGGGCCCATAGGGCGGCTGGCGGCGCAGGTTGTCTCAACGGCGGACCTGCAGCGCGCCGGGATTCACGATATTGGTCGGATTGCCCTTGATGAAGCTGACGACGTTGTCGAAGGCCTGCCCGAAATACAGTTCGTAGCTGTCTTGCTCGACATAGCCGATGTGCGGGGTGCAGATGCAGTTTTCGAGCCGGAGCAGGGCGTGGCCTTGCAGCGGTGGTTCGCTCTCGAAGACGTCGATGGCGGCCAAACCGGGCCGACCACGATTGAGGGCGGCAAGGAGGGCGTCCTGCTCCACAAGTTCTGCGCGCGAGGTGTTCACGAACAAGGCTGTCGGCTTCATGCGCGAGAGGTCTTCGAGCGTCACGAGGCCGCGGGTCTCTTCCGTCAGCCTCAGGTGGACCGACAACACATCGGCTGCGGCGAAGAAGGTCTCACGGTCCGGCGCCACCTGGAAACCATCGGACCGTGCCTTCGCGCAGCTTTGCTCGCGGCCCCAGATCACCACCTGCATGCCAAAGGCCTGGCCATAGCGCGCGACCAGTTGCCCGATGCGGCCGTATCCCCAGATACAGAGGGTCTTGCCCTTGAGCACCGAGCCCAGCCCGAAATTCGACGGCATCGACGCCGACTTGAGGCCCGACTGCTGCCAGGCGCCATGCTTCAGGTTGCTGATGTATTGAGGCAACCGGCGCATGGCGGCCATGATCAGCGCCCACGTCAGTTCGGCTGGCGCCAGTGGCGAGCCTGTGCCTTCGGCCACGGCGATGCCAAACTCCGAACAGGCGTTCACGTCGATGTGACTCCCGGCCCGGCCCGTCTGGGAAATGAGCCTGAGCTTGGGCAGCTTTTCGATCAGCTGCCTGGAAATCTGGGTGCGCTCGCGGATCAACACGATCACTTCGGCGTCCTTGAGGCGCACCGAGAGCTGACCAATGCCCTTGACCGTGTTGGTGTAGACCTTGGCAGCATAGGCGTCGAGCTTGGCAGCGCACTGCAGCTTGCGCACCGCGTCCTGGTAGTCGTCGAGGATCACAATGTTCATGGCGTGCCATTGTGCCTCGCACCACAGGCATGCTGTGTCGGCGCGTTGCTCAGCCTTCGCTCATCTCGAACAATTTTGCGGCGCTACCGGGGGGCCGTCGTCGCCGTGGGTCGAGACGAGCGCCTCGGACCACGGTCTTGCGCTTTCAATGCAAGTGGGCGCGATGAGCCGACGCATCGGCCGCTTCAAGTGCAACCAGCCTGTCGAGCTCGGCGCATACGTCGGCCATGCGACCTGAAATCACGACGCGGCTCGGATGCCGACCGGGTTGCTGAGCATCGACCATGCGCACGACACGCAGCGGCCGCGCGGCGGCAGGCGCATCGGCCCGGGTTGCCGGGCTCTGGCGCGACCCGCAACTCGGGCGAACACCCACATACCGCAGGCCCGACGTGCTGATGTGGCCTGAACGGCGTGATGGCATCCACCGGTTGGCCAATGTCTGCAAAGGCGTGATCAGGTCGACGATGCTAAGAAGAGCGATTCCCATGTGAACTCCAGAAAGGTCAGAGATTGAACACAGGCAGGATTGCTTTCATCGGCCTCGACAGGGTGATGGCTCTATGCCATACGCCCGCCACCTGTCGCGGCCGTCAATGAGGCGAAAGCGGTTGCAACCGTGTTCGCTTGCCAGAGTGGGCTACATCAGCATCGTGTTGCGGATCAGCCCGACGGCGAGGCCTTCGATTTCGAAGGGCTCGCCGGGCTGGACGATGATGGTCGGGTAGTCGGGGTTTTCGGCGTGAAGCTCGATGACCTGTTTGTTGCGCTTGAGCCGCTTGACCGTGACCTCATCGCCCAGGCGGGCGACCACGATCTGGCCATTGCGGGCCTCCTTGGTGGCCTGGACCGCGAGCAGGTCGCCATCCATGATGCCGGCGTCGCGCATGGACATGCCTCGCACCTTGAGCAGGTAGTCGGGCTGGCGCTGGAACAGCGTGTTTTCGACGTAGTAGGTTTGATCGACGTGTTCCTGCGCCAGGATCGGCGAACCGGCTGCCACGCGGCCGATCAGCGGGAGAGCGAGTTGCGCCATGCCGGGCAGGGACAGTGAAAACTGATTGTTTCGAGATTCATTGAGCGCGCGCAACGCATCGCCCTTGAGGCGAATACCACGCGAAGTGCCGCTCACGAGCTCGATCACGCCCTTGCGCGCCAGCGCCTGGAGGTGCTCTTCCGCGGCATTGGCAGACTTGAAGCCCAGCTCTGTGGCGATCTCGGCACGCGTGGGTGGCGCTCCGGTGCGCGCGATGGCGCTTTGGATCAAGTCCAGAATCTGCTGCTGACGGGCGGTAAGCTTGACTGCAAACTGCATGGTGGCTCCTCAGGGAACTGGCTGAATATCCAGTACCTGTATTTTTAACCAGTTTTCGGTGGTTGGCAAGCAATGGACGAAATCAATCAAGGCGACAAGCGCAAGGTCATCGTGCTTGGCACGGGCGGGACGATTGCAGGCCGTGCCAAGTCCTCTGATGACAACATTGGCTACACCGCCGGCCAGGTCGGCGTGGAGGAATTGCTGGGCGGCATCGATGCGCCGCCTGGTGTCGTCCTGTTGGCGGAGCAGGTCGCCCAGGTCGACAGCAAGGACATGACCTTCGCCATCTGGCAGAAGCTGGCACTGCGGTGCGCGCACTGGCTGGCTCAGCCCGACGTGGCGGGTCTCGTCATCACGCACGGGACCGATACGCTGGAAGAGACGGCGTTCTTTCTTCATTCGGTTCTGGCACCCTCGAAGCCAGTGGTGCTCACGTGTGCGATGCGTCCCGCCACGGCGCTGGCGCCCGATGGGCCACAGAACGTGCGGGATGCCATCGTCGTTGCCGCGACACCGGGCGCGAGCGGCGTCGTGGTCGTGTGCGCGGGGACGTTGCACAGTGCGCTCGATGTTCAGAAGGTGCATACCTACAGGCTGGACGCCTTCGACTCCGGCGATGCCGGACCGCTGGGTTACGTCGAGGAGGGAAGCGTCAGGATCGTGAGGTGCTGGCCGTCTGCCGTGCCCGATGCGCAGCATGTTTTCGATCGTGTAGCCGTCATCAGCGAATGGCCACGCGTCGAGATTCTCTTGAGTCACGCCGAGGCGCGCGGCAGCATTGTCGATGCGCTGCTGCGGGAGCGCGAAGCGGGCTCCGCTGAGCCGCTGCAAGGTCTTGTGTTGGCCGCGACGGGAAACGGAACCTTGCATCACGCGCTGGAGGCCGCGGCGTTGCGGGCTCAGGCGGCAGGGGTGGCTGTGGTTCGTGCGACGCGTTGTTCCCAAGGTCGCATCTTGCCGAGGCAGAGTGAGCTTCTTCGGGATGCGGGCGCGCTGACGCCGGTCAAGGCGCGCATCGAACTCATGCTGGAACTGCTGGCCGGTCGGCCAGCAGACCGATGATCAGCTGGTCAATGCGGCAAGCGCGCGTAGAGTGATGTCGTCAACCGTTCCGACGCCGCTGATCGAACGGTACTTGGGCGCAGCGGCCGGTTCGGCCTTGGACCACTGGGAGTAGTAGTCGACCAGCGGCCGCGTCTGCTGGCTGTAAACCTCGAGTCGCTTGCGAACGGTCTCTTCCTTATCGTCTTCGCGCTGGATCAGGTCTTCGCCCGTCAGGTCGTCTTTGCCTTCGACCTTCGGCGGATTGAACTTCACGTGATAGGTGCGCCCGGACGCCGGATGTGAACGACGACCGCTCATGCGTTCGACGATGTCGGAGAAGGGGACGTCGATTTCAAGCACGTAGTCGAGCTTGACGCCGGCCGAACGCATCGCCTCGGCCTGGGGGATGGTGCGCGGAAAGCCGTCGAACAGGAATCCCTGCGTGCAATCCGGCTGCGCGATGCGTTCCTTGACGAGGTTGATGATCAGGTCATCGCTCACCAAGGCGCCCGATGCCATGATCGACTGCGCTTGCAGGCCGAGCGGCGTACCGGCCTTGACAGCGGCGCGCAACATGTCGCCGGTCGAGATTTGGGGGATTCCGTACCTCTGGCAAATGAAGGCCGCTTGCGTGCCTTTGCCCGCCCCGGGGGCGCCCAACAATATCAGTCTCATGGTGTCCTCGGAAGGTTCTTTGAATTTGTGTCGCGCCATGCGGCCCTCAAGGGAATTCGCAGGCGGAGATGGCGTCGAGGATAGCACGCGCTACCCGACCGCCCCGAAGTCAGTCGGCGGCGAGAAGGGCGCGAACGCGCGCCAGATCTTCCGGCGTATCGATCCCCGGACCCGGGGCATCCGAGGTGATGTGGACCGCGATCCTGTAGCCATGCCAAAGGGCTCGAAGCTGTTCGAGCGCTTCGGTGGCTTCGACAGGCGCCGGCGGAAGACCGGGAAACTGCCGGACGAAGCTGGCGCGATAGCCGTAGATTCCGATGTGCCGCAGCGCAGGCGGAGCGGTCGGCAGCGCCTTCGGGCCATGGGCCGCGAAGCCGTCGCGCCACCAGGGGATCGGCGCACGGCTGAAGTAGAGCGCGTATCCCTTGGCATCGAGAACCGTCTTGACGACGTTGGGATTGGCGAATTCTTCAGGTGAATCGATGGCATGTGCCGCGGTGCTCATGGCCGCGTCGGGATGATCTGCCAAGGCTTGCGCGACTGCGTCGATCAAGGCCGGCTCGATCAATGGTTCGTCGCCTTGTACGTTCACGACGATGGCGTCGTCTGCAAGGCCGAGTTGCGTGCAGGCCTCGGAGAGGCGATCACTTCCGCTGGCGTGATCGGTGCGAGTCAGGAGCGCCTGCACCCCGTGCGCCTCGCATGCGGCAATGATGCGGGGATCGTCTCCCGCCACCACGACACGCTCGGCCCCCGATGCCGCCGCACGCTGGGCGACGCGCACGACCATCGGCAGTCCGGCGATATCGGCCAGGGGCTTGTCAGGCAAGCGGGTCGAGGCGAGCCGCGCAGGGATCAGAACGACGAACGCAGTATTCAATTCAAAGGCCCAGCTCTTCGTCGGAAAGTGTCCGCGCTTCCGTTTCGAGCAGCACCGGAATGCCGTCCCGCACGGGGTACGCAAGTCGGGCGCTGCGCGAGACCAGTTCCTGCTTTTCGGCGTTCCAGGTGAGCGGCCCCTTGGTCACGGGGCAGACGAGCAGTTCAAGCAGCTTGGTGTCCATCGACGGATGATAGCTTTGCGTCGAGCGCTGCGAAGAAGGCATCTTCCGGTTCGAAAACGAGGGGCACGGCCAGTGCGTCGGGCGATTGGCGCCAGAGTTTCACGGCGTCCTTTTCGGTGCAGACCAGCGTTTGGCCGTCGGCCATGGGTGCATTCCAGTTGTGGAAGTCGTGATGGTCCGGAAGCGCGACGCACTGCTCAAGGCGCAAGCCGCGTCGACGCAGCATGTCGAAGAAGGCTTCGGGCTTTGCGATGGCCGCAACGGCGACCAATGCGCGACCAGCCAGATCGCCAAGCGGAATCGTTGTTCCGTCTTTTCGAACGGCATGGTCGGTCAGCGCGCGTCGGGCAGTGAAGCCGGCGAACGCCGGTCGCTCGCCGGTGTGCAGGATGACATCGCAAGGCCGCGGCCATCTTTCGCGCAACGGGCCGGCCGGCAGCAGCCACCCGTTTCCCACGCCGCGGTCATCGAAGACGCAGATCTCGACGTCGCGTGCCATGGCGAGGTGCTGCAGGCCGTCGTCACTGACAACGACCTTGGTGGCCGGATAGCGGGCGAGGAGCGCGCGGCCGGCGTCGACGCGCCGCCGCGCGACAAAGACCGGCGCCTGGGTCGAGCGGCGTATGAGCGCCGGTTCGTCGCCCACGTCGCGAGGGTCACTGTCGTCGAGCACCTCCCGGCAGTCGTCGGTGACCCTGCCATAGCCGCGCGACACCACGCCGGCCTTGATGCCGCGTGCTTCAAGATGCCGGACGACCGCCATGACGACCGGCGTCTTGCCCGAACCGCCGGCGATGACGTTGCCGACGACCACGACCGGAACGCCGACGCGTTCGGTGCGAAGAAGCCCGAATCGGTATAGAGAGCGTCGAAGTGCCGTCAACGCGCCATAGACCTGCGACAGTGGCCACAGCAGCCGAGCCAGCGCGCCGCGTTGCAGCCAGGCCTGCTGCAACGATGCCAAGGCTATCGCCCCGCCTGCGCGGCCGACTGTGTTGCGAAGGTGATCTGCATGAGGCCCGCGCGCCGCGCTGCCTCCATGACGGTGATCACGGACTGGTGTGTCGCGCTGGCGTCGGCGCTGATGATCACGACGTTGTCAGTGGCGCCACCGGCGGCAGCGGCCAGCGCTGCCGTCACAGCCTCGACGCTGCGATCGGGCAGAACGGTCTTGTTGATCGAATAGCGTCCGTCGGCCGAGACCGCGACGATCAGTTCCTTCGGATAGTCGCGCTGTGCTTCCGCGTCCGCCACCGGAAGGCGCAACTGCATTTCGGTGAACTTGCTGTAGGTGGTCGACAGCATCAGGAAGATCAACACGACCAGCAGGACGTCGATGAACGGGATCAAGTTGATCTCGGGTTCGTCGCGCGAGCCGTGGCGAAAGTGCATTCTCATCGGCGCAGCGTGTTCAGATGGCGTGCGAAGCGCTCGCCCGAGAGTTCGAGATTCAGCAGGTATTCGTCCACCCGGCTGCGAAAGTAGCGCCAGAAAATGAGCGCCGGAATCGCGATCATGAGCCCGAACGCGGTGTTGTAGAGGGCAATTGAAATGCCGTGCGCAAGTTGCGCCGGATTTCCGGACCCGACCGCACCGCTGGAAACGGACTGCGCACCAAAGATCTCGATCATCCCGATCACTGTGCCGAGCAGACCGAGCAAGGGCGCGGCCGATGCAATCGTCGCGAGGGCCGGCAGGTAGCGTTCGAGTCGATGGGCGACGACGCGCCCGGCCGCTTCCATCGAGACGCGCAAATCGTCCTCGCTCGACGTCGGATTGCTGTTGAGCGCGCGGAAGCCCGCGGCCAGCACTTCGCCGAGGCCCGAGTTCTTTTCGAGCTTCGTCACCACATCGGGGCCGGGAATCGAACTGCGCGACACCGCAATGGCTTCATCGAGCAACTTGGGAGGCAAAACCTTGGAGGTCTTCAGGCTGGCGAATCTCTCGATGACGAGTGCCAAACCGATAACCGAACAAGCGAGCAACGGCCAGATCGGCCAACCCGCAGCAACTATGATGGAAAACAAATATTCCTCCAGCCCATGGACTGCAAATGCGCGGCGATTATCCACCTTGCCGACGCGTATTTCGGCGACGTCTTTCATGTAGGCGACGACACACAGAAACTGTGGATAACTTTGTGACTAACACGCTGAGCAAACTGTCCGGACCCGCGCCAGATGGGCTTTCCCTTAGATCGAGCGATATTTGGGCAGCACTTTTCTCAATGAAATCAATGCCTTGCACGAGAACATGCGCCTGTGGTGTGCATGAAGGGTCGAGCAGGGCCCCGGCACACACGGTTGTGGAAGATTCGCACCTTGTCACGCGGATGCGTCATGAACGAACGTGAGCAAACACCTGCGTCCGGCGCGCGCATCTGGGCGGTCGGCGCACTTTGTCGGGCGGTCGCCGATGCCCTGGATGCGCGCTTCAATCCGGTCGCGGTTCGCGGGGAAGTCTCAGGTTTCTCGCGCGCGGCCAGCGGGCACTGCTACTTCTCCCTGAAGGATGAAGCCGGCCAACTGCGTTGCGCGATGTTCCGACGTGCGGCGAGCTTGCTGGATTTCTCGCCGCGCGACGGCGACCAGGTCGAAGTGCGTGGCCGGCTGACAGTCTACGAGCCGCGTGGCGATCTTCAACTCGTGGTCGAGAGCTTGCGCCGGGCAGGGCAGGGTGCGTTGTTCGAACAGTTTCTCCAGCGCAAGGCGAAGCTGGAGGCCGAAGGCCTCTTCGATCCGTCGCGCAAGCGACCATTGCCAACGCTGCCGCGCGCCATTGGGTTGGTCACCTCGCTGGGTGCTGCAGCGCTCCACGATGTCGCCACGGCACTGCGCCGTCGCGTGCCGCAGATCCCGGTGGTGCTGGCGCCTGCGGCGGTGCAGGGCGCGGGTGCGCCCGCCGAACTGGTGCGATCGCTGCAGGCGCTGTACGCCTTGGAGCCCCGGGTCGATGTCATCCTTCTGGTGCGGGGAGGTGGCTCTATCGAGGACCTGTGGGCCTTCAATGATGAATCGCTCGCGCGCACCATCGTGCAGAGTCCGGTTCCGGTGATCAGCGGCGTCGGCCATGAAACCGACTTCACGATCGCCGATTTTTGCGCCGACGTGCGTGCCCCCACGCCGACCGCCGCCGCCGAAATGGTCGCCGCTCCGCGCGACATGTGGCTCGACGCGCTCGAACTGCTGGAAGAGCGATTGCGCGAAGCGATCCTGATGAGGGTCGACGCGTCGAGCCAGCGCCTCGACTTGGCAGCCGGGCGGCTCGGTCGCCCGTCGGCACTGGTGGGTCGTCAGCGATTGCGCCTCGCGCACCATGCGCAGCGGCTGCACTTTGCCGTGTTGTCGCGGACGGAACGGCTTGCCCAGGCTCAACAAGCGTTGCAGGTCGAACTGCCGTCGAGGTTTCGAGCAGTGCTCGGCCGGCACCACGAGCGTCTCGACCGCGCGGAACTGCGACTTCAATTGCTCGATCCGGCGCTGGTGCTTCAACGTGGTTATGCGTGGATCACCAATGCACAGGGACACGCTGTCACGAGCGTCCTGGGCCTTTCGCCCGGCGAGGACGTCCGGGCGCAACTGGCCGACGGCTCGGCCGAATTGACGGTGTTGAAGACGGAAATGAAAGGAAGGCGTCCGACGTCGGGTGTCTGATTTCCTTTCTAGAATCGGCCATCCCACAACCAACCCGAGAGCTAAAACATGGAACACGTTCTTCCTCCCCTGCCATACCCGATGGACGCGCTCGCGCCCGAGTACTCCAAGGAAACTCTCGAGTACCACTATGGCAAGCACCACAACGCTTACGTCGTGAATCTGAACAACCTGCAAAAGGGCACGGAGTTCGAGAACATGACGCTTGAGGAAATCGTCAAGAAGTCCAGCGGCGGCATCTACAACAATGCGGCCCAGATCTGGAACCACACCTTTTTCTGGAACTGCATGAAGCCCGCCGGCGGCGGCGAGCCGACGGGGGCACTCGCCAAGGCCATCGATGCCAAGTGGGGCAACTATGCAGCCTTCAAGGAAGCATTCGTCAAATCGGCCGTGGGCAACTTCGGTTCCGGCTGGACGTGGCTGGTGAAGAAGGCCGACGGCTCGGTGGACATCGTCAATATGGGAGCCGCCGGCACGCCGCTGACGACCGCCGACAAGGCGCTCTTGACGGTCGACGTCTGGGAGCACGCCTACTACATCGACTACCGCAACCTGCGTCCCAAGTACGTCGAGACCTTCCTCGCGAAGCTGGTGAACTGGGATTTCGCGGCGAAGAACTTCGGTTGATCCGATCTTCCGCAGCAACAAAAAGCCGACCTGGGGTCGGCTTTTTGTTTCCTGCGCGTGCGCCTAGCGCCGTTGGGCGAACAGTTCCCCGCCGAGCTTCGCGCCTGCCTTGATGTTCTTGCGGGCGAACCATCCCTGGTTCATCTCCAGCACGAACCGCACCGGCTCCTTTGAGCAATGTGAATCCTCTGTCATGGGTTTCATGTCCGCCAGGTTCACGATGCGGCCGTCCTCCGCCACGAAAGCAGCCGTCAGTGGCAGCACGGTATTCCTCATCCAGAAGCATTGTGTGGCCGGTTGCTCGAAGACAAAGATCATTCCTTCGGCCTGGGGCATGTCCTTGCGGAACATGAGTCCGGTCTCGCGCTGTGCGGGCGTGTTCGCGATCTGTGCGTCGATTTGATACATGCCCGCAGTGATCCGGGTACGCGGAAGACCGCTTTGCGGTTCCTGGGCATGCGCCAGGCCCAGCAATCCAAGAGACAAGGCAATAAAGGCGAAAAAACGCTGAAACATGGGCAACTCTTTCAGGGCGGCTATAGAAACAAGAATGCCCGCGCATGCGGGCAAGACCACAAATTGGCCAAGGAGCTTCGGCCCCTATTGGGCCAATTATCCGATCTGAACCTGACTGACGAGTTAGGCCGGGCAAGCGAAAAAAAAGCGCCCCCGGAGGAACGCCTTTTACATTGGGAAGAGTCCCGATTATTGGGGGGTGCCGCCTTGCGGGTTCATCTTGCGGACATTGCCATGGCGATCGCGGCGGCGATCGCTGCGGGTGTCGGCGCGAGCCTGGCCTGCCGCGGTTGCCTTGCTCGGCACTACGCCGCCGGTACCTTCGGAAGATTGGCGCTGATCGCCGCCTGCCGGACGGACTTCACCTTGCGGCTTGGTTGAGCGGCGCTCGGTGGCGCGCTGCTGCGGCTTGGTGTTGGTCGGGGGGGCGGCTTCTTGCGAGGTCGAGCCGCCCTGGGCGAATGCGCCACCTGCTACGAACAGGCCGGCCATCATGACTGCGAGAACTTTACTCATTACAGGATCCTCATTGGAAATGGTTGAAAACGCCTCCCGGCCAGCAGAAGGTTAGCCCACAACGGCGCGAATGCGGCCGTGGTTGACAGATTCCTCAGGCTCCTCCGGTTGCGTCTAAAATTCTAAAGCCATTCAGCCGGCTGGAAACGCAGTGTCTTCTGGCCCCCACATTTCGCGGAGTTCTTGTTCTCATGTCTAGTTATCAGCACATCAAAGTTCCGGCCGAAGGCCAGAAGATCACCGTGAATGCCGACAACTCGCTGAATGTGCCTGATCAGCCGGTCATTCCGTTCATTGAAGGCGACGGCACGGGATTCGATATCACCCCTGTGATGCTCAAGGTGGTCGACGCCGCAGTTGCAAAGGCCTACGGCGGCAAGAAGAAGATTCACTGGATGGAGGTTTACGCCGGCGAGAAATCGACCAAGGTCTATGGTCCCGACGTCTGGCTGCCCGAAGAAACGCTCCACGCGGTGCGCGACTACGTCGTTTCAATCAAGGGTCCGCTGACCACGCCCGTCGGCGGTGGTATCCGCTCGCTGAATGTCGCGCTGCGCCAGGAACTCGACCTGTACGTGTGCCTGCGGCCCATCCAGTACTTCGAAGGCGTGCCCAGCCCCGTGAAGGAGCCGCAAAAGACGAACATGGTGATCTTCCGCGAGAACTCGGAAGACATCTATGCCGGTATCGAGTTCGAAGCCGAAAGCGAAAAGGCCAAGAAACTCATCAAGTTCCTGCAGGACGAATTCGGTGTCAAGAAGATCCGCTTCCCGAACACGTCCGGAATCGGCATCAAGCCTGTTTCGCGTGAAGGCACCGAGCGCCTGGTTCGCAAGGCGATCCAGTACGCCATCGACAACGACAAGTCCAGCGTCACCATCGTGCACAAGGGCAACATCATGAAGTTCACTGAAGGCGCCTTCCGCGACTGGGCCTATGGCCTGGCCGCCAAGGAATTCGGTGGCGAACTGATCGACGGCGGCCCTTGGATGAAGATCAAGAACCCGAAGACCGGCAAAGAAATTACCGTCAAGGATTCGATCGCTGACGCTTTCCTGCAACAGATTCTGCTCCGTCCGGCCGAATACAGCGTGATCGCCACCCTGAACCTGAACGGTGACTATGTTTCCGACGCCCTGGCCGCGCAGGTCGGCGGCATTGGCATCGCCCCCGGCGCGAACCTGAGTGACACGGTGGCCATGTTCGAAGCCACGCACGGAACCGCCCCCAAATACGCGGGCAAGGATTACGTGAACCCCGGTTCCGAAATCCTGTCGGCCGAAATGATGCTGCGCCACATGGGCTGGAAAGAAGCCGCCGACCTGATCATCAGCTCGATGGAAAAATCCATTGAGAGCAAGAGGGTCACGTATGACTTCGCCCGCCTGATGGAAGGCGCGACCCAGGTCAGTTGCTCCGGCTTCGGCCAGGTGATGATCGACAACATGTAAACGTTGTCGGAAGCGTTCCCGAACGCTTCGCCGAACAGAGCCCCGGGCCGCAAGGTGCCGGGGCTTTTTCGTGGCGCGAAGGCACGAGGCTTGCATGGTGTCGTGGCCAGTTCCTGGGCTATCCATCTTGAATGTCACAAAGCTGCCACCAGTTGTGCCACTACAGCGAGTGCAACGCGCGGCTGCTCTATAAAATGATTTTCATGGCTACCAGAATCCCCTCGACTCCCAAGACGCCGCCGGCTGCCAAGCCGGGACGGGACGATGGCGACTCGGTCGTTCTCGAACGTCGGCCGCAGAAGACAGCCCCGCCCCAGATGTACCAGGTCGTGATGCTGAACGACGACTACACGCCGATGGAATTCGTCGTCGTCGTGATCCAGGAGTTCTTCAACAAGGACCGCGAGACCGCCACGCAGATCATGCTCAAGATCCACCTCGACGGGCGTGGCGTGTGCGGCGTCTACTCCCGCGATATGGCGGCGACCAAAGTGAACCAGGTGATGGAAGCAGCGCACCAGGCCGGGCACCCACTGCAATGCGTCAGTGAACCGGTTGAATAAATCGCCCTCCAACCCATCTGACAAATTATTTACAGCAAGGCAAAAGGAAATCACATGATTGCCCAGGAACTGGAAGTCAGCTTGCACATGGCTTTTGTCGAGGCCAGGCAGCAGCGCCACGAGTTCATCACGGTGGAGCACCTGCTGCTCGCTTTGCTGGACAACCCGAGTGCCGCGGAAGTCTTGCGGGCCTGCTCGGCCAACGTCGACGACCTCCGAGCGTCGCTGACGAACTTCATCAAGGACAACACGCCACAGGTCGCCGGTACCGACGATGTCGATACGCAGCCGACGCTGGGATTCCAGCGCGTGATCCAGCGCGCGATCATGCATGTGCAGTCCACCGGCAACGGCAAGAAGGAAGTGACCGGCGCGAACGTGCTGGTCGCGATCTTCGGCGAAAAGGACTCACACGCCGTCTATTACCTGCATCAGCAGGGGGTGACACGTCTTGACGTCGTGAACTTCATCGCGCATGGCATCAAGAAGAGCGATCCGCCGGAAGCTGCCAAGGGCAACAACGATGCGTCCTCGGGCGAAGGCGAAGAGGGCGGCGGCGAGAAGAACGAAAAATCTTCTCCGCTGGAGCAGTTCACGCAGAACCTCAACCAGCTTGCCAAGGAAGGCAAGATCGATCCGCTCATCGGCCGCGAGTATGAGGTCGAGCGCGTGATCCAGATCCTGTGCCGCCGGCGCAAGAACAACCCGCTGCTCGTGGGTGAGGCCGGCGTGGGCAAGACGGCGATCGCCGAAGGCCTCGCATGGCGCATTACCCAGAACGACGTGCCGGAGATCCTGGCGGAGTCCAACGTGTACTCACTCGACATGGGCGCACTGCTTGCCGGGACCAAGTACCGCGGCGATTTCGAACAGCGCCTGAAGGGCGTGCTCAAGTCGCTCAAGGACAAGCCCAACGCGATCCTGTTCATCGACGAGATCCACACGCTGATCGGTGCGGGCGCAGCGTCGGGCGGCACGCTCGATGCGTCGAACCTGCTCAAGCCGGCGCTCTCGAGCGGTCAACTCAAGTGCATCGGAGCAACCACCTTCACCGAATACCGCGGCATCTTCGAGAAGGATGCGGCCCTGTCACGCCGCTTCCAGAAGGTCGACGTGGTCGAGCCGACGGTTCAGGAAACCGTGGACATCCTGAAGGGCCTGAAGTCGCGCTTCGAAGAACACCATGGCGTGAAGTACGGCGTGGCCGCATTGCAGGCTGCTGCCGAGTTGAGCGCGAAGTACATCAACGACCGTCATCTGCCTGACAAGGCAATCGACGTGATCGACGAAGCCGGGGCCGCCCAGCGCATCCTTCCTGCGAACAAGCGCAAGAAGACCATCAGCAAGACCGAAGTCGAGGAAATCGTCGCGAAGATCGCGCGCATTCCCCCGGCCAATGTGTCGAATGACGACCGCGGCAAGCTGCAGACCATCGAACGCGACCTCAAGAGCGTTGTGTTCGGACAGGACAAGGCCCTCGAAGTGCTCGCCTCGGCGGTCAAGATGGCGCGCTCCGGTCTGGGTCGCGAGGACAAGCCGATCGGCTCATTCCTGTTCAGCGGTCCCACGGGCGTCGGCAAGACCGAGGCGGCGAAGCAACTGGCCTACATCATGGGCATCGAGCTGATTCGCTTCGACATGTCGGAATACATGGAGCGCCATGCCGTGAGCCGCCTCATCGGTGCGCCTCCGGGCTACGTCGGTTTCGACCAGGGCGGTCTGTTGACCGAAGCGATCACGAAGAAGCCGCATGCGGTTCTCCTGCTCGACGAGATCGAGAAGGCGCACCCGGACATCTTCAACGTGTTGCTGCAGGTCATGGACCATGGCACGCTGACCGACAACAACGGGCGCAAGGCCGACTTCCGCAACGTGATCATCGTGATGACCACCAACGCGGGTGCAGAGACCATGAACAAGGCGACCATCGGCTTCACCAACCCGCGTCAGGCGGGCGACGAAATGGCCGATATCAAGCGCTTGTTCACGCCGGAGTTCCGCAACCGCCTGGATGCGACGGTGAGCTTCAAGGCACTCGATGAGCAAATCATCCTGCGTGTGGTGGACAAGTTCCTGCTGCAGCTCGAGACGCAACTCGCCGAGAAGAAGGTCGACGTCACGTTCACCGACACATTGCGCAAGCACCTCGCGAAGAAGGGCTTCGATCCGTTGATGGGTGCGCGACCGATGCAGCGCCTGATCCAGGACACGATCCGTCGTGCCTTGGCCGACGAGTTGCTGTTCGGGCGTCTGCAGGAGGGCGGTCGCTTGACCGTCGACCTCGACGACAAGGAAGAAGTCCAGTTGGACATCCAGCCGTTGGCCAAGAAGGAAGGCAAGGCCAAGCCGGAAGCCGAAGAAGCGGCCACAGGCTGATTAGGCTCGCCCCCAGGTTGGCTCACTTCGTGTAGCCGCCCACCCCCTGCCGGGGGCAATACCAGCGGCCCGGCAAAGCCGGTTCCGCGGTATTTCTGGTGAATGAACAAAGGTCGGTAGCATCGGGCTACTGGCCTTTTTTTTTCAGAACCCGTCTCCCTTGATTCTTCCCGAGCTCAGCCAGGAATGGCGTACCGGACTCTCGCTTGCATGGAGCGGCTACATCGCGGTGCTTTCCGTGTGGATCGTCATGCAGAAGCGGGCGCCGGTGTCGACGATGAGCTGGATCCTCTCGTTGGCGCTGTTGCCGTTCGTGGGGTTCGTCATCTATTACTTCCTAGGGCCGCAACGGCTAAAGAAGCAACGTCTGAAGCGGCTGCGCAACCGGGCGATCGCCCAGGCGCCGGGCGACATGGTCATGCTGCGCGACGCGGCCGAGCGCGCGCCGCCTTCCCTGCGGCAGATGGCGGCGCTGGGAATGGCCGCCTGCGGCCTGCCGGTGTCGAGCGCGACGTCCGCCGAACTGCTGTCAGGCGGGGCGCGGACCTTCGATGCGATCTTCGAGGCGATCCGTCAGGCGCGCGATCACGTGCACCTCGAGTACTACATCTTCGAGCCTGACAACATCGGTACCGCGCTGCGCGACCTGCTGATCGAGCGGGCGCGAGAGGGCGTCACGGTGCGGCTGCTGCTCGATGCGCTCGGCTCCAAGCGCATCGGTCAAAAGTTCATGGCGCCGATGCACGACGCCGGCATCCGCACCGCGCTGTTTCACGACACGCGCATCGGCCGGCGCCTGCGGCCGGTGACCAACTACCGGACTCACCGGAAGATCGTCGTCTGCGACGGCCGCGTCGGCTTCACGGGCGGCGTCAACATCACGGATGAAGAGGACGCCCGCACGCGTGCCGATGCTTACCACGACGTGCATCTGCGCATCGAGGGGAGCGCCGTGCGCTGGCTGCAGACCACGTTCATCGAGGACTGGACCTATGCGACCGGCGAGAACCCCCGCGAGATGCACAAGGCCATCGGCAGCCTGCTGCCGCGTCTCTCGCAGCAGGCAGGCATGGGCGACATTCCCGTCCAGATCATCACCAGCGGGCCGGACAGTGCACTCGAACCCATCCACCGCATGCACATTGCGGCGATCCACGCGTCCGTGCACCGGGCCTGGCTCACCACGCCGTATTTTGTGCCCGGCGAGCCTGCGCTGATGGCGCTCACCAGTGCTGCATTGCGCGGCGTCGACGTGCGGCTGCTCGTGCCGCGGCGCAGCGATTCGCTCGTCGTGAGCGCGGCGGCGCGCTCGTACTACGACGAGCTGATCGCGGCCGGCGTTCAAGTCTTTGAATACAAGGCCCGCATGCTGCACTCCAAGACGCTGGTGGTGGACAACAACTGCGCGATGATCGGGACCGCCAATTTCGACAATCGCAGCTTCCGGCTCAACTTCGAGGTCTGTGCCGTCATCTACGGCCCGACGCTCGCCAAGCCGCTGGTCGCGCAGTTCGAGACCGATCTCGCCAACGCGTCCCCGGTGCATGCCCAGCGACACCAGAGTTTTCTGCGTCGTCTGGGTGATGCCTCGGCCCGTTTGTTTTCTCCCTTGTTATGACTCCTCACACCTTTCTTTGGCACGACTACGAGACCTTCGGCACCGTGCCCCGACGCGATCGACCTTCGCAGTTCGCGGCGATCCGGACCGACGCCGAACTCAACGAGATCGGGGAGCCGCTGATGATCTATTGCAAGCCGGCGCCTGACTACCTGCCCAGCCCAGGGGCTTGCTTGATCACCGGCATCACGCCGCAGCAGTGCCTGGAGCGCGGTATTGCCGAGCATGAATTCGCAGCGCAGATCGAGCAGGCCTTCTCGCGGCCGGGCACCATCGGCGTGGGCTACAACACGATCCGCTTCGACGACGAGGTGACGCGCTTCCTGTTCTGGCGCAATCTCATCGATCCTTATGCGCGCGAGTGGCAGAACGACTGCGGCCGGTGGGACCTGCTCGACGTCGTGCGCCTGACCTACGCGCTGCGTCCGGACGGCATCGAATGGCCGAAGAAGGAAGACGGCAGCCAGAGCTTCAAGCTGGAGGATCTGGCTCGCGCGAACGGCCTGCTGCATGAATCTGCCCACGATGCCTTGTCGGATGTTCGCGCCACCATCGCGCTGGCGCGACTGATCCGCGACAGGCAGCCCAAGCTGTTCGACTTCGCTTTCGGCTTGCACCGCAAGGACCGCGTCGCCAGTGAACTCGGGCTGCCGGCGACCCGGGAAACGGCGCGGCCGTTTCTGCACGTGTCGGGCATGTTCCCGGCCGAACGCGGGTGCCTCGCGGTCATGTGGCCGCTGGCAAGCCATCCGACCAACAGGAACGAACTGCTTGCCTGGGACCTGGCCCATGACCCGAGCGAATTGCGCGATCTCGACGTAGCGACGCTGCGCCTTCGGCTTTTTACGCGCAGCGCCGATCTGCCGGAAGGCATCGGGCGGCTGCCGATCAAGGGCGTGCACCTGAACAAGTCGCCGATGGTGGTTGGCAACCTCAGGACGCTCGCACCGGCCATGGCCATGCGCTGGGGCATCGACATGGAAGCCGCGATGCGCAACGCTGCGATCGCCGCCGCGCTGCCTGACATGAGCGCCATCTGGCCCCAGGTCTATGAACGTCCGAAGGAGGGCGCGCCCGATGTCGATGAAGATCTCTACGGCGGTTTCGTCGGCAACGGCGACCGCCGTCGCCTGACCCAGATGCGAAGCCTTTCGCCAGTCCAACTTGCGCAGGCGCGGACCGGCTTTGACGACCCCCGCCTCGAAGAACTGCTTTTCCGCTACCGTGCGCGCAACTTCGTCGAGACCCTGACCGAGGATGAAGCCGAACGCTGGGAGGCGCACCGCGTAGCCCGATTGCTCGAAGGAGAGGGCGGGGCGCGCAACGTGGACGAGTTGTTCGCCGAGATCGACACGCTCGCCGAAACCGCCGACGAGCGCGCGGAAGAGATTCTCGGCGCCTTGTACGAATACGCCGAGGCCATCGCGCCGGCCATTTGAGTGACGCCATGACCGTACGACGCCTGTTGCCCACGGATGCCGAAGCCTACCGGGCCTTGATGCTCGAGGGCTACGAGCGTCATCCCGATGCTTTCACTTCCAGCGTGGCGGAGCGCGCGGCCTTGCCGCTGTCATGGTGGCAGAAGCGGCTCGATCCTGCGCCGCTGGCCGATCAGGTCGTGCTTGGCGCGTTCGATGGCGAAAGACTTGTCGGCGCCGCCGGACTTCAATTCGAGCCGCGCGAGAAGGCGCGCCACAAGGCGAACTTGTTTGGCATGTACGTGCTGCCGGTAGCGCGGCAAGGCGGGTTCGGCCGCCGCCTGGTGCAAGCCGTCCTGGAAGAGGCTGGGTCGCGGGAAGGCGTCAAGGTCGTCCAACTGACCGTGACCGAAGGCAACGTCGCTGCGCAGGCGCTGTACCAAAGCTGCGGCTTCCAGTCCTTCGGTGTCGAACCTTTCGCCGTCGCCCTGGGCGATGCGTTCCTTTCAAAGGTCCATATGTGGCGCGCAGTGGGTCCCCTGGCCGCTCCGGCCTGAAGGATCAATGCAGGCAGGCGCGCGCCGCGCCGAGGATCTCGTCTTCCGACGCGAGCTTACCGATGCCGGCCAGGCCTTCGGAACTGCACTCGATATCGACCCAGCGCACGATCCCTTCGCGGTCGATCATGAAGAGCGCCTTGAGCTGCGGCCATTGCCGCTCCACATCGCCCTGGTCGGTCGGTGTGCCGGTGTAGCCGTCCAGTTCCCCCAGGATCTTTGCGGCTTCGGAGATCGGCAGCGGTTCCGGAAGGTCGCCGAAGGGATTGACGCGAACGGTTTCCAGCGCTTCGATCAATTCGGGGGTCGCCTCGGGCTTCGGCACCCCGTAAGCGCGATGTATGGACAGTTCGGGATCGGCTGCGAGGCGCAGCCGGGTGGGCCTGAACTTGAAATAGCGTCGTGCGTTTTCCGGCTCCGTCGCCACCACGGCCAGGCTTTCGACGCCCAGCGCTTTCAGCTTGTCCTCGAAAGCGCCGAGCCGGACCAGTTGCCGCCGGCAGAACGGACACCACAGGCCGACCATCAGCGCGAGAAACAGGGGGCTGCGCCCTGTGTAGTCCGCCAGCGATACGGTGTCGGATCCGGCCACGGCCGGCAGTTCGAAATACGGGGCCGGGTCGCCCGGCGCCAGAGGATGCATCATCGCGGCCGTCATGGGGACTCCTCCTACGCGCAACGGATCGGGTCGGGCCCGACCTCGATCCACGGCAACGCAAATTACCACGCTGGGGGTGGAACCGCCATATGGCGATCGTCCAGGGGTGCCCACTGTTCGTGATGTCCGAACAACGGGGAGAATCCGGCGTCGCTGCCTGACAGGAATGTCATCTGCCCGACAGGCTGGCGTCCCGGCCTGCTACCTAGAGTCGACGGCATGCGAATACTGTGTCTGGCCCTGGCCGCGTCACTGACGGCTTGTGCCGTCGGGCCCGACTACCAGCGGCCCTCCCCGCCTCAAGGCGTCGACGCGCCTGCCTTCAAGGAAAGTGGCGATTGGAAACCCGCGACGCCCGCCAGCGTCGATGCCTCGCAACCTTGGTGGACCGCTTTCGGCGACGTCCGGCTCAATGCGCTGGTGGAAGAGGCCAATGGCGCCAATCAGGATATCCGCGTCGCCGAGGCGCAATACCGCGAGGCGCAAGCGCTGGTCCAGAACGCTCGGTCCGCGCTGTTTCCGACGCTCGACGGCGCCGCTTCGGTAGATCGCTCGCGAAGCCAAACGGTCCTCGGCCCGTCGGTCGGCAATTCCCACGCCTGGGCGCTGCAGGCCGGCTGGGAGGCCGATCTCTGGGGTCGTGCGCGGCGCGGTGTCGAAGGTGCCAGCGACAGCGCCCAGGCCAGCGATGCGGATCTGGCGGCGGCCCGGCTCGCCATCCAGGCGGAGGTGGTCAACGACTACATCCTGCTGCGGGTGGCCGACACACAGCAGCAGTTGTTCACGCGTACGGTCGAGGCCTACCAGAAGTCGTTGCAGATCACGCAGAGCCAGTACCGCGCCGGCGTGGCGACGCGTGCTGACGTGGATCTTGCCAACACCACCTTGCAGTCGACGCAGGCGCAGGCGATCGACATCGAGATCGCGCGCCGGCAGGCCGAGCACGCGATCGCGGTGCTGCTAGGCAAGACGCCATCGCAGCTTTCCATTCCGCCCGATGCACTGGCGCTCACCCAACCGCCAGTGCCGACGGTCCTGCCGTCGGAACTGCTGGAACGCCGCCCCGACATTGCCGCCGCCGAACGGCGCGTCGCCTCCGCCAACGCAGGCATCGGCGTTGCGCAAGCTGCGCGCTATCCCACGCTGGCGCTCACCGCCGCAGGCGGATTCAGCGGGGCAGGTTTTGGCAGCTGGCTTTCGACGCCTGATCGTGTCTGGGCGCTCGGCGCCGCGCTGGCCGGTCCGATTTTCGACGGCGGTCTGCGCGAATCGCAGGTCGCCCAGGCGCGCGCCGTTTTCGATGCCTCCGCCGCCACGTACCGGCAGACCGTGCTGGGTGGCTTCCAGGAGGTCGAGGACAACCTGGCCTCGCTCAACCTCCTGGCCCAGGAGCGCGGCGTGCAGGAAGGCGCGGTCGCTTCGGCGCGCAACGCCGAACGGGTGACGCTGACCCAGTTCCGCGCCGGCACGACGCCGTACCTCGCAGTGATCACCGCGCAAGCGCTTGCGCTATCGAACGAACGCACGGCCCTGCAATTGCAAGGCCGCCAATTTGCCGCCAGCGTCGGGCTGATCAAGGCCGTTGGCGGCGGCTGGAACACCAGCCAACTGCAGGCCAGCACAGGCGCCAGCCCCGGCGCAACCGGCCCCGTGGCCTCGACAGACAAATGAACAAGATGGACACCTCTGCATCGACCCCCCGCCAGGGCAAACGCTGGTTGATTGCCGGCGCCATTGCGCTGATTGTCGTTTTGGTCTTCGCCACCGGCGCATGGCGCAAGGTGTGGTCGCCGGCCCCTGCGCCCACAGCCGGGCCGCCGTCGGTCCCCGCGACGACCGCCCGCGTGGTGCAGGAAACCATCCCGATCGCCCGCACCGGTGTGGGCACGGTCATGACGGTCGCATCGGTCACTGTGCGCCCGCGCATCGACGGTCAGCTCGACAGCGTGGATTTCAAGGAAGGGCAGGACGTCAAGGCCGGTCAGGTGCTGGTTCGCATCGATCCCCGCACCTTCCAGGCGCAACTCGAACAAAGCCTGGCGCAGAAAGCCAAGGACGAGGCGCAACTCGCCAACGCGAGGTCCGACCTCCAGCGCTATGGCGACCTCATCAAGGAAGACGCGACCACCCAACAGACGCTGGACACGCAGCGCGCGCTGGTCAATCAACTCCAGGCGGCGATCAAGAGCGACGACGCGCAGATCCATCTCGCGCAGGTACAGCTCGGCTTCACCACCATCACCGCGCCGATCAGCGGGCGCGTGGGTGCCCGGCTCGTCGACCCCGGCAACATCGTGCACGCGACGGATGCGAACGGCCTGCTGGTCATCAATCAGATCGACCCCATCGCGGTGCAGTTCACCCTGCCCGAGAGCAGCTTCCAGGCCGTGAACCGGGCGTTGAACGCCACGCACGAGCCGCTGCAGGTCGAGGCCATCGACCGCGATACGCGCGAAGTGCTCGCGACCGGCAAGCTGGTGCTGCTGAACAACCAGATCGACACCACCACCGGCACGATTTCGCTCAAGGGACAGTTCACGAATGCCGAGCACAAACTGTGGCCGGGCCAGTCGGTCGACGCGCGTGTCGTGCTCGGCGAGCGTTCCGATGCGCTCACGGTGCCGTCGGCGGTGGTGCAGCGCAGCCAGGACGGCTTTTTCGCCTACGTGGTCGGGCCGGACGACAAGGTGCGCGTGCAGCCCATCGAAGTGGCCGACACCGTCGACGGCAAGGCCGTGATCGTCAAGGGCCTGGCGGCCGGTGATCGCGTGGTGACGGACGGCCAGTACCGCTTGACCCCCGGCGCGCGCATCGTCGAGAAGCAGAGCAAGGCGCAATTTGCGACCGTGGATGGAGGTCAGTCTTGAGCATTTCCTCCGCCTTCATCAAGCGCCCGATCGGCACCTCGCTGCTCGCCGCGGCGTTGCTGCTGATCGGCCTTGTCGCGTGGCCGATGCTGCCGGTGGCGCCGCTGCCGCAGGTCGACTTTCCGACGATCCAGGTCACGGGCCGGTTCCCGGGGGCGAGTCCGGAAACAATGGCCGCGAACGTCGCGCAGCCGCTTGAGCGGCAGTTCTCGCTGATCCCGGGGCTGACCCAGATGACGTCGAGCAGCTCGCTCGGCCTCTCGCAGGTCACGCTGCAGTTCGATCTCGACCGCAATATCGATGCGGCAGCGCTCGACGTGCAGTCCGCGATCAACTCGGCCGGCGGCCAGTTGCCGCAGAACCTGCCGAGCCCGCCGAGCTTCCGCAAGATCAATCCGGCCGACTCGTCGGTACTGATCCTCGGCGTGCAGTCCAAGGTGCTGCCGTTGATCCAGGTCAACGACTACGCCGACAACGTGTTGGCCCAGCAGATCTCGCGCATCTCCGGCGTGGGGTTGGTCAACATTTTTGGCGTGCAGAAGCCGGCGGTTCGCGTCCAGATCGACCCGACCAAGCTCAAGGCTGTGGGCCTGAGCCTGGAGGACGTGCGTGGCGTGATTGCCAACACCACGGTAAGCCAGCCGACCGGCACGCTCGACGGCGACCGGCAGGCATTCAACGTCTACACCAACGACCAGTTGCTCAAGGCGGCGCCATGGAACGACATGGTGCTCGCGTGGCGCAACGGCGCGCCCATTCGCGTGCGCGATGTGGGGGTCGCCGTCGACGGCCCGGAAAACGCGAAGGTCGCGGCCTGGGGCTACGCGGGCAAGGCCGCGCACGACGGCAGCGACATCAGCGACGGCCGCGCGATCATGCTGGCCATCACCAAGCAACCCGGCGCCAATGTGATCGAGACGGTCGACCGCATCCAGGCCGCGCTGCCCAAGCTCAAGGCCGCCATTCCGCCGAGCGTGACCGTCAATACGCTCATCGACCGCACGCAGACCATTCGCGCGTCGGTCAAGGACGTGGAGTTCACGCTGCTGTTGTCGATCGCGCTGGTGGTGGCGGTGATCTTCGTGTTCCTGCGCAACCTCACCGTCACGGTGATTCCGAGCCTGACGGTGCCGCTCGCGCTGCTGGGCACGGCGGCGGTGATGTACGTCGTGGGCTACAGCCTCGACAACCTCTCGCTCATGGCGCTGACCATTGCGGTCGGCTTCGTGGTGGACGATGCCATCGTGATGCTGGAGAACATCTACCGACACATCGAGGAAGGCATGTCGCCCATGGAGGCGGCGCTGAAGGGGTCCAGCGAGATCGGCTTCACCATCATCTCGATCTCGGTGTCGCTGGTGGCGGTGTTCATTCCGCTGCTGCTCATGGGCGGCATCGTGGGGCGCCTGTTCCGGGAGTTCGCGGTGACTGTGACGCTCACCATTGCGGTGTCCGTCCTGATCTCGCTGACGCTCACGCCGATGCTGTGCGCGCGCTTCCTCAAGCCGCATACCGCCAACGAGAAGCACGGAAAGATGTACCTCTGGTTCGAGCGCGGTTTCGACGCCATGCTGAACGGTTACAAGCGCGGCCTGAAGGTGGTGCTGCGGCATCCGTTCATCACGCTGATGAGCTTCCTGATCACGGTGGCGGCGACCGTGGCCCTGTTCATCACCATCCCCAAGGGTTTCTTCCCGCAGCAGGACACGGGCTTCATCTTCGGCTCGGCCGACTCGGCGCAGGATTCGTCGTCGCAGGCGATGCACGACCGCATGCTCAAGCTCGCGGACATCATTCGCGACGACCCCGACGTGGCAAGCTTCGGCATGCAGGCCGGCGCGAGCACCTTCAATTCCGGCAATTTCTTCATCGGCCTGCGACCCAAGGACGAAGGCCGCACTGCCAGTGCCGACGAAATCATCGGGCGGCTGCGGCCGAAGCTGGCGCCGGTGCAGGGCATCACGCTGTTCATGCAGGCCGGGCAGGACATCAACGTCGGCGGGCGTCTCTCGCGAACGCAGTACCAATACACGCTGCAAGACTCGAACCTGGACGAGCTCAACACCTGGGCGCCCAAGCTGCTCACCCGGCTGCGTCAGTTGCCGGAACTCACGGACGTGACCTCGGACCAGCAGAATGCCGCGCCCACGGCGATGGTCACCATCGACCGCCAGCGCGCGTCGAGCTACGGCATCACCCCGGCGATGGTCGACGCCACGATCTACGATGCCATCGGGCAGCGGCAGGTGGCGCAGTACTTCACGCAACTCAACAGCTACAACGTGGTGCTCGAAGTCACGCCTGAACTTCAGCGCGATCCGACACTGTTCGATCACCTGTACCTGACTTCGCCGATCAACGGCCAGCAGATTCCGCTGTCGACCTTCGTCAAGCTGGACACCAGCAAGACCGGCTATCTCGCCATCAACCACCAGGGCCAGTTCCCGGCCGTGACGATCTCGTTCAACCTCAAGCCTGGCACGTCGCTCGGCCAGGCGGTGAACGCGATCAACGCGGCGCAGGCGCAGATGGGCGTGCCCGCCACGCTGAGCGGCACCTTCCAGGGCACGGCGCAGGCGTTCGGCGATTCGCTGCGGACGCAGCCGTACCTCATCCTGGCCGCGCTGATCTCGGTGTACATCGTGCTGGGGCTGCTCTACGAGAGCTACATCCACCCGCTGACGATTCTCTCGACGCTGCCGTCGGCCGGCGTGGGCGCTTTGCTGATCCTGATGGTCGGCGGTTACGATCTGAGCGTGATTGCGCTGATCGGGATCATTCTGTTGATCGGCATCGTGAAAAAGAACGGCATCATGATGGTGGACTTTGCCCTGCACGCCGAGCGTGACAAGGGCATGTCGCCGGGCGACGCCATCTACGAGGCCTGCATCCTTCGTTTCCGGCCCATCATGATGACCACCATGTGCGCGCTGCTGAGCGGCCTGCCGCTCATGCTGGGCCATGGCTCCGGCTCCGAACTGCGCCGCCCGCTGGGCTACGCCATGGTGGGTGGACTGATACTCTCCCAGATGCTCACGCTCTTCACTACGCCGGTCATCTACCTCTATCTCGACCGCGCCCACCACTGGTATGTGCGCCGCAAGGCCGCGCGCAGCCAGCAAGCCATCCCTGACACACCGGCAGGAGCCATCGCGGAATGAAAGTGCTGATCGTCGAAGACGAGCGCAAGACGGCGGACTACCTCTACCAGGGGTTGACCGAGCAAGGCTGTGCCGTGGACCTCGCCTTCGACGGTATCGACGGCCAGCATATGGCCTTGCACTACGACTTCGACGTCATCGTGCTCGATGTGATGCTGCCGGGACTGGACGGCTTTTCGGTGCTGAAGTCGCTGCGCAGCGTCAAGAACACGCCCGTCATCATGCTCACGGCGCGCGATGGCGTCGCCGACCGCGTGCGCGGCCTTCAGGACGGCGCGGACGACTACCTGGTCAAGCCTTTTTCCTTTCTCGAGCTTCTGGCGCGTCTTCAGGCGCTCACGCGGCGTGGACGCACCCATGAATCGACGCTGTTGCGCGTCGGCGACCTGCGCGTCGACCTGCTCAGCCGCAAGGCGTTCCGGCGGGACCAGCGCATCGATCTCACGGCCAAGGAATTCGCGCTGCTCGCGGTGCTGGCGCGTCGGCAGGGCGAGATCCTGTCCAAGACGGTGATTGCCGAACTGGTGTGGGACATGAATTTCGACAGCAACACCAACGTGGTCGAAGTGGCCATCAAGCGCCTGCGCGCCAAAATCGATGCACCCTTTGGTCACAGCTTGCTGCACACCATCCGGGGCATGGGTTATGTCCTGGAAGACCGCGGCGGCCGGGAGTCGGAATGAGAAATTCGATCGCCACGCGGCTGGCGCTGATGTTCGCCGCCGCGGCACTGGCGGGGTTCGCGCTGTTGGGCGGTGCGCTGCATCGCGTGCTCTCGAACGAGCTCGCGCGCCATCAGCAGGCGCAGGTCGACGCGCGGCTCGAAGACATGTCGTACATGCTGCAGCACGGCCGGGCGGTCAATCTCGGCGAGCGCATCCGCGAGAAGCTGGACACCCTGAGTGCTGACGATCCGCGCACGCGTTCGTGGATGTGGAGTGAAGACCCGGCGTTCCGCTACGGCGACGATCTGGATGAGGTCGTCAAGGCGGTGGATGCGGGGCAGGACACCGTTCAGCTTCGCACGGGCGAGTCACAGGAACTCCAGCGCATCCGCGTGCACGGGATGGTGCTCCCCGCGACGGCAGCCAGGCCGGCGGTGCGATTCATCGCGGGGGTCGACGCGGCGCCGTTCCGCGGCACGCTGCGCACGTTCGAGACGGCGCTCGCAATGCTGACGCTGGCCGGCACGGCGTTGTCCGCGGCGCTCGGCTACTGGATCGCCCGGATCGGGCTTGGCCCGGTGGAGAGGCTGTCGGCCGACGCCCAGCAGATCGGGCCCGACAACCGCGCCCAGCGCCTGCAATTGCCGGCCCTCCCGCGCGAGTTGGCAAAGCTCGGCGGTTCATTCAATGCCGCGCTGGATCGCCTCGATGCAGCCTACCGGCAACTGGCGACCTTCAGCGACGACGTCGCGCACGAGTTGCGCACGCCGCTCGCGAACCTGATCGGCCAGACGCAGGTGGCGCTGGCACGCGAGCGCAATGCCGCCGAGTTGCGCGAGGTGCTGCAATCGAACCTCGAAGAGCTGGAGCGCCTGCGGGCCATCGTCGCCGACATGCTCTTCCTGGCCCGCGCGGAGCAGGGCGTTCGCGCGCGCGGTCTCGTCGAATCGTCGATCGCGCAGGAGGTGGGCAAGACGGTCGAGTTTCTCGACATGTTGCTTGATGAGGCCGGCATGACGGTGCAGGTCGAGGGCGACGCCGTGGCGCCCATCGAGAAATCGTTGGTCCGGCGCGCGCTCACCAATCTGCTGCAGAACGCAATCCAGCATTCGCGTCCTGGCACCCAAGTGGTCGTGCAGATCGGGCAGCACGATCACTCGGCGCAGGTGAGTTTTTCAAACCCCAGCCCGCCGATCGGGGCAGACCAGCTGCCGCGGCTGTTCGACCGGTTCTACCGCGTCGACACCTCGCGCCGCAACAGCGGCGAGAACCACGGGCTCGGCTTGTCGATCGTCAAGGCGGTCGCGGTGATGCACAACGGAACCGTGTTTGCGCGATCGGACGACGGCATCACGACGGTCGGCTTCAGCGTCGGAATGGGCTCGCCCCCAGCCTCGCCCACTTCGTGTGGCTCGGGCACCCCCTTCCGGGGGCAACCCCAGCGGCCCGGCTAAGCCGGTTCCGCGGGGTTTCTCGACTGGGGCATCCAGGACGTTTTGAATTCTCGTCCGGGTAGGTGCAGTGTCGCCGTGGCGGCCGGCGTTTCCGCCACCAGTTGTCCCTTGCAATAGACCTTGAGCCGCGTCGCGCGAAGGCGGATCGCCTCGACAGGATCGCGCGCCTGCAGCAGCACGAAGCTCGCATCGCATCCCGCCTCGAGCCCATAGCCTTCGAGATGAAACACCTTGGCGGCATTGACGGTGACTGCATCAAAGCACTGCCGGATGCCGCGCTGGCTGGTCATCTGCGCCACGTGCAGGCCCATGTGAGCGACCTCCAGCATGTCGCCCGACCCCATGCCGTACCACGGATCCATCACGCAGTCGTGGCCGAATGCGACGTTGACGCCCGCGGCCATCAGCTCGGGCACGCGCGTCATGCCGCGGCGCTTGGGGTAGGTGTCGTGCCGGCCCTGCAAGGTGATGTTGATGAGCGGATTCGCGATCACGCTGACGCCGCCTTCGGCAATGAGCGGCAGCAGTTTGCTCACGTAGTAGTTGTCCATCGAGTGCATCGAGGTGCAGTGCGAGCCCGTCACCCGGCCTTGCAGACCGAGGCGCTGTGCCTCGAAGGCCAGGGTCTCGATATGGCGCGACAGCGGGTCGTCGGACTCGTCGCAATGCATGTCGACCAGCTTGCCGCGCTCGGCAGCGATTTCGCACAGCAGCTTCACGCTGGCAGCGCCGTCGGCCATGGTGCGCTCGAAATGAGGAATGCCGCCGACAACGTCGACGCCCTTGTCGAGTGCACGCTTCAGGTTGTCGACGCCCCCGGGCGTGCGCAGCACGCCGTCCTGCGGAAAGGCGACGAGTTGCAGGTCGAGGTAGGGTGCCACTTTCCGCTTGACTTCGAGCAGTGCGTCGACCGCGAGCAGGCTCGGGTCGCTGGTGTCCACGTGGCTGCGGATGGCGAGCAGGCCCTTGGCGACGGCCCAGTCGCAGTAGGCCAGTGCACGCTCGATCAGCGCATCCGCGGTCAGCAGCGGCTTGAGTTCGCCCCACAGTGCGATGCCTTCGAGCAGCGTGCCGCTTTCGTTGACGCGCGGCAGGCCGTAGCTGAGCGTCGCGTCCATGTGAAAGTGCGGGTCGACGAAGTGCGGCGCCATGAGCAGGCCGCCGGCGTCGACCTTCTGCGCGGCGGGCGCGTCAAGCCCGGCGGTCACTTCGGCGATGCGGCCATCCTGCACGGCGATCGACATGTTGGTGCGGCCGTCGGGGAGGGCAGCGTTCCGGATGAGGAGATCGAGCATCAGCGCTCTCCTTTTCTGTAGGGTTTCATCAAAGCTTGCGGATAGCTTGCCTCGCGAGCCACAAGCACCAGCGCGAGGATCGACAGCAGATAGGGAAGCATCAAGTAAAGCTGATAGGGCAGGAAGGCATCACCCGACTGCTGCAGCCGCAATTGAAGCGCATCGAAAAATGCAAAGAGCAGCGCACCGAGCAGCGCCTTGCCCGGCCGCCACGACGCGAACACCACCAGCGCGACGCAGATCCAGCCACGGCCGTTGATGATGTTGAAGAAGAACGCGTTGAACGCCGACAACGTGAGGAACGAGCCAGCCACGCCCATCAGCGCCGATCCCGCGACGATCGCGCCTGTGCGCGTGGCCGCGACCGACACGCCCTGGCCTTCAGCCGCCTGCGGGTTCTCGCCGACCATGCGAACGGCCAGGCCCATGGGCGTGCGATAGAGCATGTACGCGATGACGGGCACCAGCAGCAGCGCGAACAGCGTGAGCGGCGTCTGCGCCGAAAGCACCGGGATATGCAGCCACTCCATGGGCGCGAACGGCGTGACCGTTGGCGGCGTGTTGACCTTGGGAAAGCTCACCCGATAGCCGTAGTAGCTCAATGCCGTCGCCAGCAATGTGATGCCCAGGCCGGAGACGTGCTGCGACAACGCCAGCCCCACGGTGAGAAACGCATGCAACAGCCCAAAAACTGCGCCCGTGAGCGCCGCCACGCCGACGCCCACCCACAGCGGCGCACCGGCATACACCGCCAGCCAACCCGCGAAGGCGCCCGCGACCATGATGCCCTCGATGCCGAGGTTCAGCACGCCCGCCCGCTCGCACAGGAGCACGCCCAGCGTGCCGAAAATCAGCGGCGTGGCAATGCGCAGCACCGCCACCCAGAAGGCGGCGTTCGAAAGGATGTCGAGCACGTCGCTCATTTCCAGCGCATCCGGTATTGAGTGAGCAAGGTCGCCACCAGCACGGCGATCAGCGAGGCCGCGACGATCACGTCCGCGATGTAGGTGGGCACGCCGATCGCGCGGCTCATCGTGTCCGCACCGACCAGCACGCCTGCCACGAACACCGCCGCGGCCAGCACGCCCAGTGGATGGAGCCCCGCCAGCATCGCAATCACAATGCCGCTGTAGCCATAGCCCGGTGACATGTCCAGCGTGACATAGCTCGTGCGGCCGGCCACCTCGATCGCACCCGCCAGCCCGGCCAGCGCACCGGACAGCAGCGCGACCAGCACCACCGTGCGGGTGACCGGCACGCCCGCGAACTCCGCAGCCCGCGCGTTCGCACCGACGGCGCGAATATCGAAGCCGATCACCGTGTACTTGAAGAGCACCCAGACGAGCACGGCCAACGCGCCGGCCCACAGCAGGCCGGTATGGACGCGGGTCTGCGCGATCAGCTTGTCGAGCTCCAGATCCGGTTGCAGCGAAACGCTCTGCGGCCATCCCATCGCGCTGGGGTCCTTCATCGGCCCGTCCAGCATGGCAGATACGCCGAGCAGCACGATGAAGTTGATCAGCAGCGTCGTCACGACTTCATCGACGCCCAGCTTGTTCTTCATGAGCGCGGGGCCGAGCAGCAGCAGGGCGCCCGCCGTCGCGGCGGCCAGCATCATCAGCGGAAACAGCAGCCAGGTGGGCAGATCGAATCCGGTGCCGCCATGCAGGCCGCCCACGGCGACGGCGGCCAGTGCGCCCGCGTAGAGCTGGCCTTCAGCGCCGATGTTGAACAGCCGCGCCTTGAACGCCACAGTCGCCGCCAGCCCGGTCAGGATCAGCGGAATGGCGCGGGTCAGCGTCTCGCTCCACGCGAAGACCGAGCCGAAGCCGCCTTGCAGCAGCAACGCATACGTGCGGCCGACGGGCGCGCCGGCCCAGAGTACGAGCAGCGCGCTCACCAGCAGCGTGAACGCGACGGCGCCAAATGGTGCGAGTACCAGCGCCGTGCGCGAAGTTCTGGTGCGTCGCTCGAGCCTCATGCCGGCGTCCCCGCCATCGCCAGCCCGATCGCCTCGCGCGTCCAGGACGAAGCCGCACGGGGCTCGCCGAGTTGTCCGCCATGCATGACGGCAACGCGGTCGCCGAGCGTCAGCACCTCGTCGAGATCGTCCGAAATCAGGAGCACCGCAGCGCCGGCATCGCGCGCCGCGATCAACTGCTGCTGCACATACGCGACGGCGCCGATGTCCAGCCCCCATGTCGGCTGATGCGCCACGATGAGTCGCGCGACCCGGCTCTGCGCACTGGCCGACGCGGGCGCCAGCAATGCGCGACCCAGGATCAGTTTCTGCATGTTGCCGCCCGAAAGCGACCGCGCGGGCGAATCGAGTCCGCCGCCGCGTACGTCGTAGGCCTTCTCGACACTGCGCGCATGGTCCTTCGCGGCTGCGCGCCGGACCCAGAGCCAGCGCGAAAAAGCGCGACCACGCAGGCGCTCCGACACGGCGTTTTCCCACACCGGGAGATCGCCGACCACGCCGATGCCATGCCGGTCTTCTGGAATGCGCGCGACACCGCGATGCACCAGCCGGGCAGGCGAAGCGGGCAGCACGCGTCCCATCAGCTTGACCGTGCCGGCCGTCGCGCGCCGGGTGCCGCTCAGAAGCTCGGCGAGCGCCACCTGCCCGTTGCCCGAAACACCCGCGATGGCGGTGATCTCGCCGGCCCGCAGCGTGAGCGTCACATCGTGCAGGCGGTCATGCCCGTCGCCGCCAGTGCCAACATGGTCGAGCACACAGACCGCATCGCCGACGCGTTGCGCAGGGCGCCGCACCGTGCCCTCGATCGCATGCCCGACCATCCAAAGCGCAAGCTGCGCCTGCGTGGTCTCGCTGGTGCGCGCTTCGGCCACCAGCTTGCCGCCGCGCAGCACCGCGACACGATGCGACACCCGCAGAACTTCGGCGAGCTTGTGGCTGATGAAGATGATCGACAGCCCCTGCGCCACCATCTGCGCCAGGGTATTGAAAAGCGCCTCGCTCTCCTGCGGCGTGAGCACGGCAGTCGGTTCGTCGAGGATCAGGATGCGTGCATCGCGGTAGAGCGCCTTCACGATCTCGACCCGCTGCCGTTCGCCGACCGACAGGCTGCCCACCATCGCGTCCGGCTGCACCGCAAGGCCGAAGCGCTGCGCCACATCCAGCAGCCGTGCGCGTGCGGCACTGCGCGCGGAGAAGGGCTGCCACAGCGGCTCGGTGCCCATCAACACGTTGTCGAGCACGCTGAGGTTGTCGGCCAGTGTGAAATGCTGATGCACCATGCCGATGCCGGCAGCCAACGCAGCCTTCGGGTTGCCTGCTGCGAGCGGTCGGCCGAACACCTCGATGCTGCCTTCGTCGGCCACGTAGTGGCCGAAAAGGATCGACATCAGCGTTGACTTGCCCGCGCCGTTCTCGCCCAGCAACGCCAGCACCTCTCCAGCCTGGAGGTCGAGCGAGATGTCGTCGTTGGCCACCAGCGCACCAAAGCGCTTGGTGATGCCGCGCAGGGACAGGACTGTCACCGGCGGCTTCCGGCGGGTCTCACTTCGCGGTCGACTTGGGCTGACTGTCGTCCACCTTGACCGTGACCTTGCCGGCCAGGATGTCGGACTGCTTCGCCTTGACCTTCGCGACGATATCGGCCGGCACCTTGGTATCGAAGGTGCCGAGCGGCGCCAGTTCCGAGCCCTTGTACTTCATCATCGAATACTGGCCATAGTCCTCGGCGGTGAACTTGCCTTCCTTCACCAGCTTGATCGCGCGATCGGCCGAAGGCTCGAAATTCCACAGCGCCGAAGCGACCACCGTGTCGGGGTACTTGTCCTGTGTGTTGATCACGTTGCCGATTGCGAGCTTGCCTTTTTCCTTGGCCGCATCGCTGACGCCGAAGCGCTCGGCATACAGCACGTCCGCGCCCTTGTCGATCATGGCGAAGGCGGCCTCCTTGGCCTTGGGCGGGTCGAACCAGCTGTTGATGAAGCTCACGCTGAACTCCACCTTCGGATTCACTTCCTTGGCCCCGGCCATGAAGGCGTTCATCAGCCGATTGACCTCGGGAATCGGAAAGCCCCCGACCATGCCGATCTTGTTCGTCTTGGTCATGCCCCCCGCGACCATGCCGGAGAGGTACGCCGGCTCCTGGATGTAGTTGTCGAACACCGAGAAATTCGGCGCCTGCGGCTTGAGCGACGACCCCATCAGGAAGGCCGTCTTCGGAAAGTCCTTCGCCACCTTGCGCGCCGCCGCCTCCACCCCGAACACCTCGCCCAGGATCAGCTGATTTCCCGCCGTCGCGTACTCCCGCATCACCCGTTCGTAGTCGGCATTGGCAACGTTCTCCGTCGCCGTATATTCGATCTCGCCCCGGGCCTCGGCGGCCTTCAGCGCCTTGTGGATCCGCCCCACCCATTGCTGCTCGAAAGGCACGGTGTAAACCGCCGCCACCTTCAGCTTGCCCTGTGCAAGCGCAAGTCCAGGCGCCCCCGCCGCCAAGGCAGCGGCAAGCGCGACCGAACGAACAACCAACTGACGACGTGATTTCAAAGCCTTCTCCTCAGTTAAATATTCTCAACCCAACAACAACCCAATTCGCGAAACACCGCGGAACCGGCTCAGCCGGGCCGCTGGTGTTGCCCCCGTCAGGGGGTGGGCGGCCGACACGAAGTGCGGCCAACCTGGGGGCGAGCGTCACTTCGTTCCGAAGATGCGATCGCCCGCGTCGCCAAGGCCCGGCAGGATGTAGCCATGGCTGTTGAGCTCGCGATCGATCGCCGCGGTGTAGATCGGCACATCCGGGTGCGCGTCCTGCATCGTCTTGACGCCTTCGGGGCAGGTCAGCAGGCAGACGAACTTGATGGACTTGGGGTTGAGCTCCTTCAGCCGTTCCACCGCCGCAACGGCCGAATTGCCGGTCGCCAGCATCGGGTCGACCACGATCGCGTCGCGCTCTTCCATCTCGCCCGGCATCTTGAAGTAGTACTCGACCGCGGTCAGCGTCTTGGGGTCGCGATACAGGCCGATGTGGCCCACGCGCGCGCCCGGAATGACGCTCAGCATGCCGTCCAGGATGCCGGTGCCCGCGCGCAGGATCGACACCAGCACGACCTTCTTGCCGTCGATGACCTTGGCATTCATGGTTTCCAGCGGCGTCTCGACCTCGATGTCCTGCATCGGCATGTCGCGCGTGACTTCGTAGGCCATCAGCATGCTGATCTCGTTGAGAAGCCGCCGGAAGCTGTTGGTGCTGGCCTCCTTGCGGCGCATCAGCGTGAGCTTGTGCTGGACGAGGGGATGGTCGACGAGGTGGACGTTGCTCATTGGCGTTGTTGGTAGAAGAGAAGAACCGAGAAGAACCGAAGTCTAGAAGACGGTGCCGTCGCTTTCGATACGAAGGGGCGGTGCACCGTGACGCAGGCGTTGTGCCAATACGCGGCCCGCGGCCCAGGTGCCGCCTTCGAGGACGCGGGCGAGCGGCATGTCTTCCTCGCTGCGGCCAAGCACCTTGCACACGCGCGGCGCAAGTTCGTCGAGCAGGGCGACGGTCAGGGCACGCCATTCGACGATGAACTCGTCGCCGACCTTCCATTCGTGCTGGAGAAAGGCCGGATCGCGGGGCACGATCATTCCGCTGTCGATCAACAGGCCGCCGTTGCGGTATTCGGGCAGCGCGGTCAGCGCTTCGATATGGCGCACCTTGACGCCCGCCCACTCGAAAGGTTCGAGCAGGGAGTAGGTCAGCCATTGCGAGAGCTTGTGGAATGGCATCCAGCCATTGGTCAGACCCGGCCCTTGCACCGCGCTGTGGCGCCAGCAGTCGCCCAGCGCGAACCTGGGATCGCCGGTGCCGATGACGTCGCTGGCGTCGGCCGCGATGCTGTCGATCGCGTTCGATGACGGCCAGATGCTCGACAGCGAGTCCAGCAGCAGCGACAGGATCTCGTGCGCGGTGATCTCGGCCGTGGGCGGCGCGGCCGGGCCGTAGGGGCCGACCAGCGCGTCGAACAATCCGCCGGGCCGGCCATCGTCGCCGAACACCTCGGGCTGCTCGCTCATCGCCTCACCGAGACGGCGCAGGAGCGTGGCGCGCCCTGCGAGGCCGACCAGCGGATTGACCGCATTGACTTGGAAGGCGTCACCCAGCCGGTCGGTGACCAGCGCGCGCAATCCGGCGGCGTCGGCCTGCAGGGGCTGGTTGGGGTCGGACGAGAAAAGGCCGCTCGTGAACGCATGAAAGCTGGCGATGCCCAGGCCTTCGGAGCGCGAGAAGCGCTGGCCGGTGGCGGGCTCGATGTAATGCCAGTCGGGTCCGGCCCCGGCGTCGAGCAGCACGCTCACCAGGACGAGATCGATGTGCGCACGCGCGCGCTGACTGGCATTGGCATTGCCGAGCAGTTCGTCCAGCGTCTTGATGCGGTCGACGCCGCCGGCCTCGAAGTGCCGCCAGCGGCTGTGGTACGGAATGGGACTCCACGGATAGCGGTCGCGCGTGACTTCCGCGACCGTGCGCGCGGTGTCCTCGAGCACGTTGTCGTTGCCGATCAGGAACCAGGGCGAGTCGCCGGCCCGCGCCCTGGCGAGCAGCGCCGCCGCACGGCTGCGCACCTCCCGCGTCGTCCGCAGGTGAGCGGCCGCGCCGGCGGGGTGGGTCGTGTCGTCCACGAATTCGGCGGCCGGGTCGACATGCCCCTCGGCGTCTGCGCTCCGCACGGCCGGATTCGCCGTCGGCCGTTCAGGGTCCAGTCCGTAGTTGTCTCTGCTCATTGGTCCTCCCCCAGGCTTGCCACTGCGTGTGCTGCGCCAGCCCCCTCAAGGGGGCCCGCGCCTTCGGGCGGCCGGGCGGCGCTCATTGGTCCAACCCGCGGCCCTTGGCCTTCTTGAGTTCCTCGGCGTCGGGCACCGCGCCGGGTGTGAAGTAGCCGGCTGCCATCTTGGCGTCCATCTCCACGCGTGCGTCGGCCGGGATCAGTTCGTCGGGGATGTTCACGCGCGTGCCGATCTCGATGCCCGAGCCGGTGATGGCGTCGAACTTCATGTTGCTCATCGACACGAGGCGATGGATCTTGCGGATGCCGAGCCAGTGGAAGACGTCCGGCATCAGTTCCTGGAAGCGCATGTCCTGCACGCCGGCCACGCATTCGGTGCGCGCGAAATACTGGTCGGCGGTATCGCCACCGACCTGGCGCTTGCGGGCGTTGTAGACCAGGAACTTGGTCACCTCGCCGAGCGCCCGGCCTTCCTTGCGCGAGTAGGCGATCAGCCCGACGCCGCCCCGTTGCGCGCCCTGGATGCATTCCTCGATCGCATGCGTGAGGTAGGGCCGGCAGGTGCAGATGTCGGAGCCGAAGACGTCCGAGCCGTTGCACTCGTCGTGAATGCGCGCGGTCAATTCGACCTCCGGATTCGCGAGGTCGCGTGCGTTGCCGAAGATGTAGAGCGTCTGCCCGCCGATGGGCGGCAGGAAGACTTCGAGGTCGGAGCGCGTGACGAGTTCGGGGTACATGCCGCCCGTCTCCTCGAAGAGCACGCGGCGCAGATCGGTTTCGGAGCAGCCGAAGCGCTTCGCGACGCCGGGCAGGTACCACACCGGTTCGATCGCGGCCTTGGTGACCATTGCCGCGCCGCCCGCCGTGAGGAACTTGCCGTCGGCCTTGAGGCGGCCTTTCTGCAGGGCCTCGATCACCTCCGGCAGGATCACGTGCGCCTTGGTGATCGCGATCGTCGGGCGGATGTCGTAGCCCGCCGCGAGTTCGGTGGCGAAGGCGTCGGCGATCACCGCGCCCCAGGGGTCGAGCGACACGATCCGTCCGGGTTCGCTCCACTGCGGATAGGGGCCGATCACGTCGGTCGGCGCGGTGTTCGTCAGATCGGCCTTGTGGTGCGGCGACAGCGCGCCTGCGGCCACGGCGAGCGCGCGATAGACGCTGTAGGAGCCGCTGTGGGTGCCGATGACATTGCGATGCGCGCGCTTGGTGGTGGTGCCGACGACGGGGCCACGCTCGACGGCGGTGGCTGCACCCCAGTGGATCGGCAGCGCGCCAAACAAGCCGGCGTGGGAGGTCAGCCGGATGTGCTTGCGCGCAGAGGAGGGCTCGGAAGAAGCGGGGGAGACAGGCAGGGAAGACGGAGTCGGAACGGTGTCGACAGACATTGCAGGCCCTCAAAAAACACAATGTATCGAGGGCTTTCAGAACTGGCAAGCAGGGGTACGCCATTCGCCGTCACCCTGAAGCTGGCGGCACAATCCGCCGAAATTCTTTTTTGCGATGCCTGTAACCGGCTGAACCGAAAGCGCGAATGACCAAAGAGGGCCCGTCGGCGAAGAGCGGGGCCGAACTCGAACTGCATGGACTCTTCATGCGTGGGCTCGGCGGCGACGCCGCGGCCTATCGCGCGTTCCTGCAGAAACTCAGCTTGCACCTGCGCGCGTTCCTGGGCCGGCGTCTGTTCGGCTGGCCCGATGAAGTGGAAGACCTTGTCCAGGAATGCCTTCTCGCCATGCACAACCAGCGTCACACCTACCAGAGCGACCAGCCGCTGACGGCCTGGGTGCATGCCATCGCGCGCTACAAGATGATCGATCTGCTGCGCGCCAAGGCCGGTCGCGAGGCGCTGCATGAGCCGCTGGACGACGACTTGGCCGTGTTCGCGGAGTCGGCCACCGAGGCGAGCGATGCGCGCCGCGACATCGCGGGTTTGCTCGACACGCTGCCGGACCGGCACCGGCTGCCCATCGTGCACGTCAAGCTCGAGGGCCTTTCGGTCGCGGAGACGGCAAAGCTGACCGGCATGTCCGAATCTGCCGTCAAGGTGGGCATCCATCGCGGCCTGAAGGCGCTGGCGCTCAAGATCAAGGAGACGATGTGAAAACCGACGACCTCATCGCCATGCTCGCCACCGGGACCGCGCCGGTGCCGCAGCGCGCGACGTCGCGCCGGCTCTCGGCGGCGCTGTTGATCGGGCTGCCGTTGTCCTTTGCCTGCATGCTGCTGGTGTACGGGGTGCGGCGCGACTTGGTGCAAGTGATGTCGCTGCCGATGTTCTGGGTGCGGCTGGCGTTTCCCGTCTGCATGGTGGTCGCCGGCTTTGTGATCGTGCAGCGGCTGGCGCGCCCGGGTGCGCGTGTGCACCTCGCGTGGCTGGGGCTGGTGTTGCCCGTGCTGGTCATCTGGTCGATGGCGCTGATGATGCTGGCTTCAGCACCCGCCGAGCAGCGGCCCGCGCTGGTCATGGGGCAGACCTGGCGGACTTGCACGATGAATATCGCTTTCATTTCAGTGCCGGTCTTCGCGGCAATGCTCGTGGCGTTGAAGGGCCTTGCGCCGACGAGGCCTGCGTTGGCGGGCGCTGCCGCAGGCGCCATGGCGGGCGCGGCTGGCGCGGCTGTCTATGCCTTGCATTGCCAGGAACTGGCGGCGCCGTTCCTGGCGGTCTGGTATGTGATCGGGATCGCGGTGCCGGCGACTGCCGGAGCGTTGCTGGGGCCCAAACTGCTCCGGTGGTGAACGGGTCCCTAGCGCTTGGTTTTTGAACCGAAGATTCCGCCCAGCACGCCCCGCAGAATCTCCCGGCCCATGGTCGTTCCCATCGTCCGCACAGCCGACTTGGCCATGGTCTGCGCCAGTCCGTCGTGCTTGCCGCCGCGCGGCCCGGTGGTGCCGAACAGGATCTCGTTGAGGCTGCCCATCACGCCGCCCGATGCCTGCGGACCTGCCGCGCCGGGTTTGCCGGCAATGGTGGGCGCGTCGGGCGCCGACTCGGATCGTCCCTTGAGCTTTTCGTAGGCCGATTCCCGGTCCACCGCCTTTTCGTAGACGCCCGCCACCAGCGAATTGGCGATCAGCGCCTTCCGCTGGTCGGTCGTGATTGGTCCGATCTGGCTGCCGGGCGGCAGCACATACACGCGCTCGGTGATGGACGGCCGGCCCTTGTCGTCGAGAAAGCTCACCAACGCTTCGCCGACGGCCAGTTCGGTGATGGCCTTCTCGATGTCCAGGCCCGGCTTCTGCCGCATGGTGGTCGCCGTGGCCTTGACCGCCTTCTGGTCGCGCGGCGTGAAGGCCCGCAACGCATGTTGCACCCTGTTGCCCAACTGGGCCAGCACGGAGTCAGGGATGTCGAGCGGGTTCTGCGTCACGAAGAACACGCCCACGCCCTTGGATCGCACCAGTCGCACCACAAGCTCGATGCGCTCGACGAGCGCCTTGGGCGCTTCGTTGAAGAGCAGGTGGGCCTCGTCGAAGAAGAACACCAGCTTGGGCTGGTCGGGGTCGCCGATTTCAGGAAGATGCTCGAACAGTTCCGACAGCAGCCACAGCAGGAAGGTCGCGTAGAGGCGCGGCGAATTCATCAGCTTGTCGGCCGCTAGGACGTTGACCACGCCCTTGCCGCCTTCGGTCTGCATGAAGTCGGCGATGTTGAGCATCGGCTCGCCGAAGAACTTGTCCCCGCCCTGGCTTTCGATCTGCAGCAGGCCGCGCTGGATCGCGCCGACGCTGGCCGCGCTGATGTTGCCGTACTGCGTGGTGAACTGGCTGGCGTTCTCGCCGACGTACTGCAGCATCGCGCGCAGGTCCTTGAGGTCGAGCAGCAGGAGTCCGTTGTCGTCCGCGATCTTGAACACCAGGTTCAGCACGCCGGCCTGGGTGTCGTTGAGGTCGAGCATGCGGCCCAGCAGCAGCGGTCCCATGTCGGACACCGTGGCGCGCACGGGATGGCCCTGTTCGCCGAAGACATCCCAGAGGGTCACGGGGCAGGCGAGGGGAGCCGGTGCGTCGATGCCGCGCTCTTTCAGGGAAGCGGCCATCCTGTCGCCGATGGCGCCTTTCTGGCTGACGCCGGTGAGGTCGCCCTTGACGTCGGCCATAAAGACCGGCACCCCGATGCCGGAGAGCTTCTCGGCGATGGTCTGCAAGGTGACGGTCTTGCCGGTGCCGGTCGCACCTGTGATCAAGCCGTGGCGGTTGGTGAGGCCCGGCAGCAGGCTGCATTCGATGGTGTCGTGGCGGGCGATCAGGAGAGGGTCGGCCATGGGTGAATTCCGGTCGTTGGCAGGCGGCCAGTCTAGCGAAGCCGGACTCCTATAATCTCCGGCCCGCGTGATAGTTCCTACAAGTACCCGGAGTTTTGACTTGCCTTCGACTGCCCAATCCCCCATTCCCGCCGCTGGCGACGCTTCCGAACAGTCACCTCTCGAGAATGAATTGGCCGTCCTCCTGGTCGAATCGCTCAATCTGGAAGTCGCGCCTTCCGACATCGTGCCGACGGCGCCGCTCTATGGGGAGGGTTTGGGGCTCGATTCGATCGACATTCTTGAAGTAGCGCTCGAGGTGTCCCGCAAGTATGGTTTCCAGCTGCGTTCGGACGACGAGCGCAATCAGCAGATCTTCGAATCGCTGCGCAGCCTGGCCACGCACGTCGCGCAGAATCGCGGCGCTTCCTGATCCATGTCCCGATGGCGCATGGCGCTCCTGCTGCTCGCGGGGGTGACCTATGCCTGCGTTTCCCACTGGATGATGCTCTACCACGCGGCGGAGCCGTGGGCGATCGCGGTGCTGCTGGGGCCGCTATGGCTGACGGCGCTGGGTCTCGCCGGCAGCCGCTTCGGCAAGGCTGGGCTCGCAGTGGCAAGCCTGATCGGCGTGGCGCTGTTCGCACTCGTCATGCTCGGTGAGGCGGGCGACACGAACCGGCTCTATGTCCTCCAGCACGTGGGCATCAACGCCTTGCTGTGCGGATGGTTCGGCGGTTCGCTTCGCGGCGGCCGGCTTTCGCTCATCGGCCAATTCGCCGAACGTGTGCATCCTCTTTCGCCGGCCATGGTCAAGTACACCGCCCAGGTCACGCTGGTCTGGACGCTTTATTTCGCGGCGATGGTCGTGGCCTCGATCGTGGTGTATGCGAGTTTCTCGTTCGCCGCATGGTCCGTGTTGGCCAATCTCATGACGCCGTTGCTGGTCGGGGCGCTATTCCTCGGCGAGTATCTGTTGCGCTATCGGCTGCATCCTGAATTCGAACGCACCCGTCTGGTCGACGCGGTACGTGCCTTCTACAGCGCCCCGGTCAAGAGCACCGCCCGGCGATAAACCGGACCCGACGGTGAGTTTTTCTTCCTTCCTGCCGCTGATTGCAGATCGCGATCTCGACCAGCCCATCGCCTGGCGCGCCGGCGTACCCGTGAGCGCGCGCGAGTTTCTCGCCGACGTCGCGCGCTTCGCCCCCGAACTGCGTGACGGCGGTCCGGTCGTCAATCTTTGCGTCGATCGCTACGCCTTTGCGGTGAGCCTTGCCGCCGCTCTGGTCCGTGGCGAGACCAGCTTCCTGCCGCCCGATGCGCGCGCCGATACCCTGGCGCGGCTGCACGAGGTGGGAGACCCCGCGTTCGCTGTCGTCGACAGCATGGCGGTCGAGACGCCCGGGTTGCCGCGCGTCCTGTTCGAGCACCGTCCCGTCGCAGCAGATTTGTCCGATGCGGCCGTGCCCGCTTTCGATCGGCGCATGCACGCCGTGAGCCTGCTGACCTCCGGTTCGACAGGCGCTCCCAAGCCTCACGCCAAGAGCTGGGGCGCGCTGGTGGCCTGCGTGGAGGCGGCGGTGAAGCGCCTGTCCGGCCTGCTGGGCCGCCCATCGTTGTCCGGGCTGACACTGGTTGCGACGGTGCCGGTGCAACACAGCTACGGACTGGAATCATCCGTCCTGCTGGCCCTGCTGGGCGGAGCTTCCTTCGACAGCGGGCGGCCGTTCTTTCCGGCCGATGTGGCGGAGGCGCTGGCGTCGGTTCCGCAGCCGCGCGCGTTGGTGACCACGCCGTTTCATTTGAAGACGCTGCTGCTCTCCGGCATCGAACTGCCGCAGGTCGACCTGATCCTGTCGGCGACCGCACCGCTTTCGCCGCAGCTTGCCGCACAGGCGGAGCAGGCGATGGGCGGCGCGCTGATCGAGATATACGGCAGCACCGAATCCGGCCAGGTCGCGACGCGACGACCGACGCAAGGGGAAGTCTGGGAGACCTTCGGCGACGTTCGCGTGCACGTCGAACACGACGAAGACGACGGCGAGCGCTTCATCTTCTCGGGCGACTACATTGCCGAGCCGACGCCGATGGCCGACATCCTGGAACTGGTCGACGCGCGCAGCTTCCGCCTGCTGGGCCGTGCCAACGACCTGATCCACGTCGCGGGACGGCGCAGTTCGCTGGGCTATCTCAATCACCACCTCAACAGCATCCCCGGCATCGAGGACGGCGCCTTCTGGCTGCCTGACGATGTGGCCGACGGCGTGGTGCGGCCTGTTGCCTTCGTCGTGGCGCCGACGCTCGATGCGCACGCCATCATCGCGGCGCTGCGGGAGCGTGTCGAAGCGGTGTTCGTGCCGCGACGCGTGGTGCACGTGGCCGCGTTTCCGCGCGAGGGAACCGGCAAGCTCACTGCGCGATCGCTGCGCGAGTTCGCGCTGGCGCATCTGGCCTCCGACAACACGCCGGTCCAGTTGACGCGTGAAGTGCCCGAGGATCATCCGGCGTTCGCCGGCCACTTTCCCGGCCAGCCGCTCCTGCCCGGGGCGCTCCTCGTGTCGGAGGTCCTGGAGGCCATTCATGGCGTACCTGCGCTGGCGGCACGTCTTGGCCGGCAGCCGACGCTCGCAGCGGCCAAGTTCCTCGCGCCGGTGCGTCCGGGCAGCACGCTCCTGATCGATCTCACCCCCGAAACCGGCGCCGCGCGCGGGCTGCGTTTCGAAGTGCGCTGCGGAAACGTCGTCGCCGCAAGCGGGCGCTGGACTCCCGGCGTCGGCGCCACGTCATGAGCGGTTCGCCGCCAGAGAGCGGCGACGCGAAATCGCGCCAGGCCGAGTGGTTGCGCGCGCCGGAGCGCAGCAACATGCTCGCGCTGCGTGTCATCTGCTGGATCGCCATCAAGTGCGGTCGCAGGGTGACGCGGCTCATCCTGCACCCGATCGCACTCTATTTCCTGCTCTTCTCGCCGACGCCGCGCCGCCACATCAAGCGCTATCTGTTTCGCGCCATAGGACCGCATGCGGGGTGGCGCGATGGCTACCGACTTCTGCATGCATTCGCTTCGACGGTGCTCGATCGCCTCTACTTCCTGCGCGGGCGGATGGATCTCTTCGACATCCGGGTGCTGGGTCAGGAGCCGGTCGACGCCGAGGTGTATGCGGGCCGAGGCGCCTTCATGCTCGGTGCGCACGTCGGCAGCTTCGAGGCGCTGGGCGCGACCAGGCAGCACAGCGGCGCGCCAGCCGGCCTTCGGCTCGCGATGCTCATGTACCAGGAGAACGCGCAGCAGATCAACGCCGTGCTCGAGGCGATCAGCCTGCCCGAACTGCGACCGCACATCATCGGCCTCGGCCGGCCGCATGCCATGCTCGAATTGCGGGACTGGCTCGATTCGGGTGGTCTGGCGGGCCTGCTGGCGGACCGCACGCTGGCCGGTCCGGAAGAAGCGGGGCAGCAGCGCGGCAGCAGCATCGAGATTCCCTTCCTGGGGCATCCGGCGCTTTTCAACGACGGGCCATTCCGTCTCGCGGCCCTGCTGCGACGCAAGGTGTTTTTCATGGCGGGCCTGTATGTGGGTGGCGCCCGCTACGATGTGCTGTTCGAGCCGCTGGCCGATTTCAGCGAACGCGTGAGCGACCCGGCAGAGCGGGAACGGCGCATTCGGGCCGCCCTCGAAAGCTATGTCGCGCGACTCGAAGCGCTGTGCCACGCGTATCCGCACAACTGGTTCAATTTTCATGATTTCTGGCTCGAAGATTCGGTTTGACCGCTGGTGCAGGACGGTGCTTGCGGCGCTCGCGCTGTCGACTTCGCCGGCCTGGGCCTTCGATCTGCCCGAACTGATGGGCCTTCTGGCGCGGCAAAAGAGCGGCGACGCGACCTTCACCGAGCAGCGTTTCGTGCGCGGCCTCGACGGCCCGCTGAATGCGAGCGGCGAGCTGAGCTTCACCGCGCCGGACCGGCTGGTGCGCCGCACCCTCACACCGCGACCCGAATCGATGTCGGTGGAAGGCAACACGCTGACCTTGTCGCGCGGCGGTCGCACCCGGACGGTGACGCTCGACAGCATGCCGGAGCTTCTCGGCATGGTCGAAGCCATGCGGGGCACTCTGACCGGGAATTCGCAGAATCTGGAGCGTTATTTCCGCAGCACGCTGACCGGCTCAACCAACAACTGGGCGCTGGAACTGAAGCCGATCGACGAGCGCCTGGCCGCCCAGGTGCGCTCCATGCGCCTGACCGGCCGCGACGGCGAAGTGCTCGGCATCGAAATGGAGTTCATCGGCGGCGATCGCTCGGTGATGAACATCACGCCCGAACGCGGCGCAGGCGGTCCTGCCCGAACGCCGGCGCGGTCGGCCCCGTGACGCGAACCATCGCAGCCTCCGGCCAGCGCCGTGGCGCGCTGGTGTTGTCGATCTGGCTGGCGCTGATGCTGGCCGGTGCCGTGTTGATCGCGCGTACGCATTTCAGCGCGGACCTCTCGGCCTTTCTTCCGGCGAACCCCGATGCCCGGCAGCGGGTACTGATCGAGCAATTGCAGAGCGGTATCGCGTCACGCACGATCTTCATCGGCATCGAAGGCGGGAAGGACGCCGCGCAACGCGCCGTCGTTTCGCGCGCCGTGGCTTCGGCGATGCGCGACAGCCATCTCTTCGACCAGGTGCAGAACGGCGACACCAGCGAGTGGAAGGAGTCGGGCACTTGGATCTTTGATCATCGCTACCTGATCGCGACCGACGTGACACCGCAGCGATTCACAGCCGATGGCCTGCGCGACGCGATCCTCGACGCGCTGTCGATGCTCGGCACACCTGCAGGCAACGCTCTCAAGCCGCTGCTGGAGCGCGACCCGACCGGCGAGACGCAGCGCATCGCCGAAAGCCTGATCCCGGCGAGTTCGCCGCGCAGCGAGGAGGGCGTATGGGTGTCGCGCACCGCACCGCGTGCGCTGATTCTGGCGACGACGCACGCGGCGGGCAGTGACCTCGATGCCGTCGCGAAAGCGATCGAGCAGGTGCAAGGCGCCTTCGATGCCGCCACGCAGGGGCTTGCGGGCGCCGGCCCGCAACTGCAGATGACCGGGGCGCCGGTCTTTTCGGTGCAAAGCCGCGACCAGATCAAGTCCGAAGCGATTCATCTCGCCTTGATCGGCGGCATCGTGATGGGTGCCTTGCTGCTGCTGGCCTTTGCCTCGCCGCGCGCGCTGGTCGTGGCGTTGCTGCCGGTCGCGACCGGCGTGGTCGCGGGCACTGCAACGGTGAGCCTGGTGTTCGGCGAAGTGCATGGTTTGACCATGGGCTTCGGCAGCACGCTGATCGGCGAGACCGTCGACTACGCGATCTACTACCTCATCCAGGCGCGCGGCGCCGCTGTGCCGGGCATGGGCTGGCAACGTTGGCGCGACATTCACTGGCCTACGGTACGGTTGGGGCTCCTGACGTCGGTCTGCGGCTTTGCAGCGCTGGTCTTCTCCGGGTTCCCGGGGTTGGCGCAACTGGGCGTCTTCTCGCTGGCCGGGCTGATCGCGGCAGCACTCGTCGCGCGCCATGTGCTGCCGGTGCTCGCGCCGGACGGCGCGACTGGCATGGGTATGCGGGGGCAGATGGCCAGGATCGCTGGCATCCTCGTGCGCGGCCTGCCGCGTCTGCGCTATGTGTTCGTCGGGCTTGGCGTGGCCGCGCTGGCGCTGGTCGTGTGGCAGGGCGGGCATCTGTGGCGGGCCGATCTCGGCGCGATGAGCCCCGTGCCCAAGGCCGCCCAGGAACTCGATGCCGAGCTGCGCGGCGACATCGGTGCCAGCGACGGCGGCACGCTGATCGTGGTTCACGGCGCGGACATCCAGGCCACGCTGCGCAGTGCCGAGGCGGCCGGGGCGCGCCTGGAAGCACTGGTGGACAAGGGCGACCTCGCCGGCTTCGAATCCGTCACCCGGTTGTTGCCGAGCGAGGCCGCGCAGAAAGCGCGCATCGCAAGTCTTCCGGATGCAGAGACCTTGCGCGCGCGCCTGGTCGAGGCCACGCGCGGTCTGCCGTTGTCGGCGTCGCGGCTCGAACCTTTCATCGCGGATGTTCAGGTGGCCAGGAAGCAGCCCGTCATTCAGCGGGCCGACTTGAAGGGCGGCCCGCTCGATGCCGTCGTCGGCGCGCTGATGTTCGAGCGGCAGGCCGGCGGATGGTCGACCTTGATCGCCCTGCATCCGGGTGCGAGCTTCGACACCGGCCGCCTCGCATCCGCGCTTGACGGGCTGCCCGACGTGCAGGTGGTCAATGTGGGACAGGAGCTTTCGAGCCTTTACAAGCGCTACCTGCACGAAGCCTTCATGCAGGTCATGCTGGGTGCGCTGGCGGTGGTCGTCCTGCTGGCCGCCTATCTGCGCTCGGGACGACGCCTGCTCGCGGTGTGCCAACCGCTGGTGGTCGCGGTGGTGCTCACGCTGGGCGGCATGGCGGCACTGCAGGTGCCGCTGGGCATCCTGCATCTGGTCGGGCTCTTGCTGATCGTGGCCGTGGGCTCGAACTACGCGCTCTTCTTCGACCAGTTGCGCGAGACCGGCCGGGCCGACGAAGACACCTTGGCCTCGCTGATGCTGGCCAATCTCACGACGGTCATTTCGTTCGGATTGATCGCGATCTCGAACATCCCGGCGCTGTCGTCGATCGGCCGCGTGGTTGCGCCTGGCGCGTTCCTGGCGTTGCTGTTGTCGGCGGCGTTCATGCGCCCGAAGGTGGCGGGCCCTGCGGCACAGCGCTGATGGGAAAATCCGCACAGCCCCGCGTTACGCTCGTGAGATTCATGCCGCAAGTTCTTCCTGCATCAGTCCCCGGATCCTGGCCTTGGCCGCCGATCATTCGCGCCAGCATCGGCTGGCATCTTCTTGCCATCGGTGCAGCCTTGTTTGTTCCCGGCGCGGCGCCCTGGGCGATCGGTGCGATCGTGCTGAACCATGTCGTGATCACCGCGGCCGGGCTGACGCCGCGCAGCAGCCTTCTGGGGCCGAATGTCACGCGGCTGCCGCAGGCGGCCGTCGATCGGCGGGAAGTTGCCATCACCATCGACGACGGTCCCGATCCGGAAGTGACGCCGCAGGTGCTCGACTTGCTTGATGCGCATGGGCAGCGCGCGACCTTCTTCTGCATTGCCGAACGCGTGCTCGAACATCCGGCATTGGCGCGCGAGATCGTTGCGCGCGGCCACAGCATCCAGAACCACACGGCGCGGCATCGCCACAATTTTTCGCTGCTCGGGCCTCGCGGCTTTGCTGCGGAGATATCGCAGGCGCAGCAGGTCCTGGAAGAGGTCATTGGGCAGCGCCCGACGTGTTTCCGGGCGCCTGCGGGTTTGCGCAATCCATTCCTGGCGCCGGTGCTGCATCGCATGGGGCTGTCGTTGGTCAGCTGGACGCGGCGTGGCTTCGACACACGCGAAGGCAATGCGGCGACGGTGCTCGGCAGGTTGACGAACGATTTGAAGGCGGGCGACATCCTGCTGTTGCACGATGGCCATGCCGCTCGTACCGCGGCGGGGCGCGCTGTCGTGCTGGAGGTCCTGCCGCCGCTGCTGGCGCGTATCCGCACTGAGGGATTGCGCGCGGTGACTTTGCCGGAAGGCTTGTCCGCATGAGCGCGGGGACCCCGACGGACGCCGCATGGCGTCGATTGCACGAGCGCGCGACCGAGCCGTACAGGAAGGCTGGCAAATTTGCATGGCATTTCGCACGCGGCAAGCTGGGTCGCGATCCGGTTTTTCGTGGGCTCGTCGAGTGCGGCCTGATCGGTGAAGCGCGCGGTCGCGTGGTCGACATCGGGTGCGGGCAGGGACTGTTTGCGAGTCTGCTGTCGGCCATGAGCACAATGCAGGCGCAGCCGGGCGAATGGCCTGCGTCATGGCCTGCCACGGCGAAAGATGCCCGCTACACCGGTATCGAGCTGATGCCGAAGGATGTCGCGCGCGCCGAAGCTTCGGTGGGGAATCTGCAGCCTGCGCCGCGGTTTGTCTGCGCCGACATGTGCAAGGCCGAGTTGCCGCCGAGCGATCTGGTGGTCATCCTCGACGTGCTGCACTACGTTGATCTCGAAGCCCAGGAAGGCGTCCTGCGCCGAGTGCGCGATGCGTTGCAGCCGGGCGGCCGACTGCTGTTGCGCGTCGGCGACGCGGCCAGCCGTCGCGGCTTCGCGATCAGCCAGTGGGTCGATCGAACGGTGACGCGTGTTCGGGGGCATCGCGCGTCGCCTACGTGGGGCCGCACGCTCAAGGATTGGATGGCGCTGCTGGAGCGCCTGGGTTTTTCCGTGCAGAGCATCCCGATGAGCAAGGGCACGCCCTTTGCCAATGTTCTGCTGGTGGCCGATCTCAAGGAAGTCGAATGACCGCACCTCAAACATTGGACCAGGCAGGCATCGCCCGGCGAATTCCGCACAGCGGCACGATGTGTCTGCTGGAGCGGCTGGAGTCATGGGATGCAAACGCCATCCATTGCACGACGACCACGCATGCGCGTGAGGACAATCCGCTTCGTACTGCGAGCGGCCTGCTGTCGCCGAATCTCATCGAATACGCCGCCCAGGCGATGGCTTTGCACGGTGGTTTGCTCGCGGTGGAGGGCAGCGAGCCTTCGGCCGGGTTTCTGGCGAGTGCGCGCAATGTCCGCCTGGCTGTCGAGCGTATTGACGACATCGCCGGCGCGTTGCATGTGCATGCTCAGCGGATCTCTGGCGATGCGAGCCAGATTCTGTACGAATTCGCGGTGAAGGACGCCGACGGCCGATCGCTCGCAGAGGGGCGGGCGGTCGTCGTCCTCAACACACCGCTCGCCAAGGAAGCCACATCATGAGTCTCACAGGAAAACGCGCGCTGATCACTGGCGCCAGCGGCGCGCTCGGTGCAGCCATTGCCCAACGTCTTGCCCGCGACGGAGCCACCGTTCTGCTGCATGCGAACTCGCGGCCGGAATCGGTCGAGCAGTTGGCCGCCACCATCGCCGCAGAGGGTGGCAACGCCGAGTGCGTGGTGTTCGACCTCCGCAGCGATGAGGCGTCACGCGCCGCCTGCGAGCGCATGCTCGAAAGCGGACCGGTGCAGATCGTCGTGAACAACGCCGGTGTGCACGACGACGCCGTTCTGCCGGGCATGCAGGCCGAGCAGTGGCACAAGGTGATCGATGTGTCGCTCAACGGATTCTTCCGTGTGACGCAGCCCTTGTTGTTGCCGATGCTGCGCACGCGATGGGGGCGCATCCTCAACATCTCGTCGGTGGCGTCTTTGACCGGCAATCGTGGGCAGGTCAACTATGCGGCTGCGAAGGGTGCACTCAACAGTGCGACCAAGGCGCTGTCACTGGAAGTCGCTGCGCGCGGGGTGACGGTGAATGCGATTGCGCCGGGGATCATTGCGTCGCCGATGGCTGACGGGGTGTTCGACGCGGCGATGATCAATCAGATGGTGCCTGTTAAACGTGCGGGCAAGCCTGAAGAAGTGGCGGCGCTGGCGGGATTCCTGGCAAGCGATGACGCTGCTTACATCACGGGGCAGGTGATCTCTATTAACGGTGGGATGATTTAGGCGGTCCTCGGGCTTCGTTGGGGGTCCGCCCGGTATGCGGTGCGGGCTGTGCGACCCCGCTGCGCCGGTCCTTCGGACTTCCTTGCGGTGCTCGCTTCAGGCGGGGTCCGCGCGAAACTCGCTTCGCTCAAACACRCGCGGCCCTGATCCGCCTGAAGCTGCGCTCCTCAGCGGCGCAGAAGGGTCGCACAGCCCGCACCGCATACCGGGCTCSGCGGTTGAGTGACGGAATACGSGCGTCTCGAACGCCCATGGCCTGCGAGTTCATCACAGCGACGGTGGCGGACAAACTACCCCCACCCTCTCCGCGGAGGCGGGCGGTGTGCGCTGGGCCGGCCGTTGAGGCACCGCCGAGCAGCGCAGCGGTACGCGGATCAGGGCYGCGCGTGTTTGAGCGAAGCGAGTTTCGCGCGGACCCCGCGTACCGCG